>NZ_LLZH01000268.1:0-145320 GCF_001509495.1 Actinoplanes awajinensis subsp. mycoplanecinus
GGGTGGGGGTGGGCTGTGGATGGTGGTGAGGTGTGGAAATGGGGACTCGCCTCGTCATGGGCAGGAGCTGGGGGTTTCCGGGACCACCCGCGGACGTCGCCCCGGAGGGTTTCGCGTTCTGGACGCGTAGCGGCCAGCGGAGCCCGCAGGGGTCCCGGCGGGAGCGACGGTCCGCACCACAGCGGACGCACGACAAAAAGCTCTTGATCTTCTGTACGTGGCCGGGGACGACAAACGCCCCACCGACCATCCGGTGGGGCGTGCTTCACGTCGGTCGTGCGGCGCCGCCTCGCCCGGGCCGCGCCGATCATGCCGCCGTCCCGGGAGCGGCTGCGCCTCTTCAGCCGCGCCGGGATATGACGGTGGAGCTCAGCGGTCGCCGATCGCGGTGATGTCGCGGACCGGGGCGCCGGTGTAGATCTGCCGCGGGCGGCCGATCTTGTTGGCCGGGTCGTGCATCATCTCCTGCCACTGGGCGATCCAGCCCGGCAGCCGGCCGATGGCGAACAGCACCGTGAACATCTTCGTCGGGAAACCCATGGCCTTGTAGATCAGGCCGGTGTAGAAGTCGACGTTCGGGTACAGCTTGCGGGAGACGAAGTAGTCGTCGTTGAGCGCGATCTCCTCGAGCTGGAAGGCGATCTCCAGCAGCGGGTCCGGCTTGTCCAGGGTCGACAGCATCTCCTGGGCGGCCTTCTTGACGATGGCGGCGCGCGGGTCGTAGTTCTTGTAGACCCGGTGGCCGAAGCCCATCAGCTTGACGCCCTTCTCCTTGTTCTTCACTCGCGTGACGAAGGAGTTGACGTCGCCGCCGTCCTTGCGGATCTGCTCGAGCATCTCGAGCACCGCCGCGTTGGCGCCGCCGTGCAGCGGGCCGGAGAGCGCGCCGATGCCGGCCGAGACCGAGGCGAACAGGTTGGCCTGCGCGGAACCGACCAGACGGACGCTCGACGTGGAACAGTTCTGCTCGTGGTCGGCGTGCAGCACGAACAGCATGTCCAGGATCTTGGCGATCTTCGGGTCGACGTCGTAGTTGACGGTCGGCAGGCCGAACGTCAGACGCAGGAAGTTCTCCACGTAGTCCAGCGAGTTGTCCGGGTACGGCAGCGGGTGACCGATGGACCGCTTGTAGATGTACGCGGCGATCGTCGGAAGTTTCGCCATCAGCCGGATCGCGGAGATCTCCACCTGCTCGTCGTCGAGCGGGTCGAGCGCGTCCTGGTAGTACGTGGACAGCGCGGTGACCGCCGAGGAGAGCACCGCCATCGGGTGCGCGTCACGCGGGAATCCGGAGAAGAAAGTGCGCATCTCCTCCTGCAGGAGCGTGTGCACCCGGATCTTGTCCCCGAAATCACGCAGCTGCGTGGCGTTCGGCAGTTCGCCGTTCATCAGGAGATAGGACACCTCCAGGAACGTGGACTTCTCGGCCAGCTGCTCGATCGGGTAACCCCGGTACCGCAGAATGCCGGCGTCGCCATCGATATAGGTGATCGCCGACGTGGTCGACGCGGTGTTCACGAAACCCTGGTCCAGGGTGACGTACCCGGTCTCCTTCAGCAGAGCACTGACGTCGATGCCGCCCGGCCCGTCGACGGCCTCGCGTACCGACATCGACAATTGGCCACCAGGGTGGTCGAGCTTGACATCCGTCATGTATTTCCCTCACTTCACCGGCAGATGTCCCAAAGATTTTGCCGTTCACCGTAAACCCTCAACCTGAATGGGTCATCAGGTGGCCACCCGTTGAGGCATTGGTCACCAGTACGTACAGCCCGTTGCGCCATAGATGACGATCGGTATATTGCGAGAACGTTACGGGGAGCGGAGGTTCGACCGATGCAGATCCCGAATCGGCCACCCGTGGTGGTCGGGGTCACCGGAACCGCGGCCGGCCTGGCCGCCGTACGCCTAGCCGCGCGAGAGGCGGTCTCCCGCGGCACCTCGTTGTCGGTCGTGCACGCGTTTACCTGGACGGAGTCCGAGGTCGCGTGGGCTTCGGCCCGTCACGCCGCCGCACACGTCGTCGAGGCGGCGGTCGCCACCGCCCAGCGTTCCACACCCGGCGTCGACGTGCGCGGTCAACTCGTGGATGGACCCGCCGGCCGGGTGCTGCGCAAGCTCAGCCGCACCGCCGTGCTCCTGGTGCTCGGCGACGACGACCTGGCCGCCACCGGCCGGCTCACCGCCGGATCCGCCCTGATGGAGGCGGTGACGCAGGCCTGGTGCCCGGTCGCGGTGGCCCGCGGCCCGCGCCCGCCGTCCGGCCGGGTGCTGGCCGCCGTGGACGGTTCCGCGTCATCTGTACTCGCGCTGCGGTTCGCCGGCGAGGACGCCCACCGGCGCGGCGTCCCGCTGGACGTGGTGCACGTGGTCGCACCGGGCCGCGAGGCCGCCGGGCACCGGCTGCTGGACGAGATGATCGCCGCGGTGCCCGGCCTGCCCGCGCCGCGCCGCCGGCTGCTGACCGGCCCGGCGGCGGCGGCCCTGGTCAGCGCGTCGCGCCGGGCCGGGCTGATCGCGCTCGGACCGCGCGGGGCCGGTGGCGCCGCCCGGTTCGGCGCGGTGGCGGGCGAGCTGCTGCGCCGCGGCGGCTGCCCGACCGTCTTCGCGCACGGCCGCCGCGCGCCGGCCCGGCACATCGGCGCGCCCGGGTCGGGCCGGGAGACGGAAACCGGGTCGGGGCGCGGGATCGAAACCCGGTCGCTCAACTAGGCCGTTTCCCCTCCGATGCCGATACGCCCATTGCTACGGTGATCAAACTTTATTCTTTGGGCAAAACGGGAGGAATGGCCGGTGCGTTCCGTGCTCCCGCCCGGCATCGCCCGCCGCCAATGGCAAGCGATGGCCGCGATCGGGATCGTGGTGCTCGCGCTCTACGCGTCCCGATCCGCATCGGACATGGCCTCGGCGAGCCTGGTGACGCTCGGTGTGCTCACCGTGGTGGCGTGCTTCTTCGGGCCCCGCCGCTGGGGTGCCGAGCCGCCGGTGGCCTGGCTGCTGATGGCCGTGGCCGCGCTGCTGTTCCTGGTCGGGCTGGTGATCCGCCCGATCGTCACCGACCTGGCGATGCCGCTGCCGCTGCTCGCCGACGCGGCCAGCTTCACCGCGTACCTGCTGCTCGGCGCGTTCCTGTTCATGCTGCTGCGGGCCCGGCAGAGCCTGGAACGGCACGCCGTGCTGGACGGGCTGATCGTCTGCCTGGCCGCCGGGCTGACCAGCACCCTGCTGCTGGCCGCCCCGGCCGCCGCGATCTCCGGCCGGCCCGCGCTGCTCTCCATCATCCAGGGCACCTATCCACTGCTCGACGTGGTGCTCGCCCTGCTCGTGATCAACCTGGCCTTCACCACCAAGAGCTGGCCGGTCAGCATGGTCGCGCTGCTGGTGATGATGGTCGGGCTGTTCGTCGGCGACACCGCGTACGCGATCGTCGGCGTGAACGGCCAGATCTACGCGTCGCCACTGCTCAACCTGCCGTACGTGGTGGCGTACACGGCGCTCGGCGTGGCCGCCCTGCACCCGAGCGTGACCGAGATGAGCCGCGCCGACCGGCTGCCGGTACAGGCCTGGTCCTGGCAGCGGCTGGCGATCCTGCTGCCCGCGCTGTTCCTGCCGTTCGGCCTGCTGCTGACCACCGGCACCAGCGCGGTCTCGCACCGGGCGATGGTCGCCGTGGCCGGCGCCCTGATGGTGGTGCTGCTGCTGGCCCGGGCGATCTCCGCGGTGCAGGCCCAGGTCGCCGCCGAGCTGCACTCCGAGCACCAGGCGCTGCACGACCCGCTCACCTCGCTGCCGAACCGGCAGTCGATGTCGGCCGCGATCGAACGGCTGGTCACCTCGGTCGACACGCACACCACCGAGCGGGTCTGGGTCTACATGCTCGACCTGGACGGCTTCAAGTGGGTCAACGACTCCTGGGGCCACGACACCGGCGACCAGCTGGTCATCGAGGTCGGTCGCCGGCTGCGCGCCGCGGTGCCCGAGTCGGTGCCGGTGGCCCGGGTCGGCGGCGACGAGTTCCTGCTCGCGTTCGTCGGCGACAAGGCCGGCGCGCTGCGGCTGGTGGACGACATCCGCGGCTGCTTCGCCCGGCCGCTGCCGGTCCGTGACACCGAGGTCGTGATCAGCGCGTCGATCGGCATCGCGCACTCGGTCGGCGACGCGGCCCGGTCCGCGGTGACCGCCGAGGCGCTGATGCGGGACGCGGACACCGCGATGTACCGGGCCAAGAGCGAGGGACCGGGCCGGTCCACCATCTTCGACACCTCGATGCACGAGCAGGTCCGCGAGCGGATCGAGCTGGAGGTGGCGCTGCGCCAGGCGCTCGCCAAGAACCAGCTGCACGTGGCGTACCAGCCGATCGTCCGGCTGGAGACCGGGATGCCGGTCGGCGCCGAGGCGCTGGTCCGCTGGGAGCACCCGGAGCGCGGCTCGATCCCGCCGATGCTGTTCATCCCGATCGCCGAGGACTCCGGCATGATCTCGGAGATCGGTACGTTCGTCCGCAACGAGGCGCTGCGCCAGCTCGGCGTGTGGCGCTCGCAGGGTGTCGTCTCGGAGAGCTTCTACCTGTCGGTGAACGTGTCGCCGCGCCAGCTCAGCGAGCCGGAGCTGCCGCTGATCTTCTCCGGCGAGCTGTTCCGGTACGGCGTGCCGGCCCAGTGCGTCGCGCTGGAGATGACCGAGTCGGTGATGGTCGACGGCTCCAGCGTCACCGCCCGGGTGCTCTTCGAGCTGCGCCAGCTCGGCGCCAAGCTGCTGGTCGACGACTTCGGCACCGGGTTCTCCGCGCTCGGCTACCTGCGTCGTTTCCCGGTCACCGGCGTCAAGATCGACCGCTCGTTCGTGACCGGCCTGGGCAAGAACGACCAGGACGACGAGATCGTCCGCGCGGTGGTGGCGATGAGCCACGCGCTCGGGCTGAGCGTGATCGCCGAGGGTGTCGAGACGAAGCTGCAGCGCGAGGCGCTCTACCAGGTCGGCGTGGTGAACGGGCAGGGCTGGCTGTGGGGCAAGGCGGTCCGGGCCGAGGAGTTCGCCGCGGTGTGGCACCTGGGCGCGGCGATCCCGGCGATCCCGCTGCCGGTCGCCTCGGTGACCGACAACTCCGGCCGGCACCGCCGCGGCGACGCCGACCGCTGACCGGCGCCCGTTGCCCGCCGGGCGACAAACCCTCCCGGTGGACTGGTGCGACACCGGCGACTGGGGCATTATTCGCTCACGGAGCAGCCAGCGGAATCCCCCGGGAGGCGACATGACGCACCTGATCGGCACCGAGGGCCGGGCGGTCTGGCTGGTCATGCTGCTGCTGATGCTGGCCGGAGGCCTGGCGGTGGCCCTGGTCGCCGCGACTCGCGGAGGCATCCCGCCGCGCCGATGAGCCCGCCGGGCGGCACACTTGACGGATGCGCTTCGCCACCTGGAACGTGAACTCGGTCAAGGCCCGGCTCCCCCGCCTGCTCGACTGGCTGGAGACGGCCGCCCCCGACGTGGTCGCCCTGCAGGAGACCAAGGTCGGCGAGGACGCGTTCCCGGCCGGCGAGGTCGCGGAGCTGGGCTACCAGACCGCCGCGTACGGTCAGGGCCGCTGGAACGGCGTCGCCCTGCTGTCCCGCACCGAGCTCACCGACGTCCGCCGCGGATTCCGCGGCGAGCCCGGGTTCCCCGGCCCGGAGGCCCGCGCGATCAGCGCGGTCTGCGACGGGATCAGATTCCATTCGCTGTACGTGCCGAACGGCCGCACCCCCGACGACCCGCACTACGCCTACAAACTGACCTGGCTGGCCGCGCTGCGCGACGTGCTCGCCGAGGACCTGGCGGCCGGCCCGCTGGTGGTGGCCGGCGACTTCAACGTGGCGCCCACCGACGCCGACGTCTGGGATCCGGCGCTGTTCGCCGGGTCCACGCACGTCACGCCGCCGGAGCGGGCCGCGATCGCGGCGCTGCGCGACCTGGGGCTCACCGACGTGCCGGCCCGGGCCATGAAGGGCGACCACCCGTTCACCTATTGGGATTACCGCGCCGGCATGTTCCACCAGAACAAAGGCATGCGGATCGATCACGTCTACGTCGGCGCCGACCTGGCCTCCGCGGTGACGGATGCCGTGGTGGACCGCGAGGCGCGCAAGGGCAAGGGCCCCTCCGACCACGCACCGGTGATCGTCGAGCTCAAGCGCTGACGGCTCGCAAAAGGCGCGTTCCCCGGCGAGTCCCCGTAGGCTGGCACCCATGCCGCTCCGCAGACCTCGGGTTTCGACCGTCCCGGTGGCCACCCCGGCCCTCCTCCGGGCCGTGTTCGACGCCGCCGCCGAGGCCATGCTGCTCTGCTCGGCCGAGGACGACACCGTCCTGCTGGCCAATCCGGCGGCGATCGCGCTGGTGCCCGGCCTGACACCGGGCGGCCCGCTGACCGAGGCGCCACTGCCCGCGCTGGTCACCGCCGCCGCCGCGGGCGACGACAGCTTCCGGTCCGACCATCACCACCGATTCTTGTACGGCATGCGCCGCGACCTGGACGCCGCCCACTACGCCTGGTATCTCCGCGACCACACCGACGAGCGGGACCGGACGGTCGCGCTGGAGGCCGAGCGGGCCCGCGCGGCGTTCCTCGCCGACGCCGGTCGCCGGCTCTCCGCCTCGCTGCACCTGCGCCGCGTCCTGCGCACCACCGTCGAGCTTGCCGTCGAGCACCTGGCCGACGCCGCCGTGGTGGTCCTCCCGCCCACCAAACGGCAGAGCGGCTGGATCCGGCTGCTGCCCGGCCACCCGGTCGAGGAGGGCACCCTCGCCGAACGCAACCTCGCCGACGTCCCCGGCCTGATCGAGGCGCTGGACGGCTTCCCGCCGATCCCCAGCCGCTGGCTCGACCCGGCTCAGGCGCCCGGCTGGCTCTTCCCGGCCGCGCTCGGCCCGATCGGCGCGCTGCTGGTCATCCCGCTGCCCGGCAACGCCGAACCGGCCGGCGCGCTGATCCTGGCCCGCACCGGAACCCGGACGTTCCAGGAGGACGACGAGGCCCTGACCCGCGTGTTCGCCTCCCGGGCCGGCGCCGCGCTGGCCGCCGCCGGGCTCTACCGCGACCAGGTCGACGTCACCGAGGTGCTGCAGGCCGACCTGCTGCCGCCGGAGCTGCCGGAGACCGAGGGCTTCGAGCTGGCCGGGTCGTACCAGGCGGCCAGCGACGTGCTGCGCATCGGCGGCGACTTCTACGAGGTGTTCGGCCCGTCCGCGGCGCACACCGACACCATGATCGCGCTCGGCGACGTGTGCGGCACCGGGCCGGAGGCGGCCGTGCTGACCGGCAAGGTCCGCCAGACGCTCCGCGCGCTGCGCCTGGTGCAGGCCGGCCCGGAGACCATGCTGCGGGTGCTCAACCAGGCGCTCACCGAGAGCGGCCGGTCGCAGCGGTTCGTCACCCTGGTGGTCGGCTCGGTCTCCCGGGCCGAGCAGGGCCGGGTCCGGCTCGAGCTGGCCAGCGGGGGCCACCCGCCGCCGCTGGTGCTGCGGACCGACGGCACGGTCGAGGAGGTGCCGGCCCGCGGCACCCTGATCGGCGTGCTGCCGAAGACGACCGTGCACCCGGCCACCGCCGAACTCGCCCCCGGCGAGCTGTGCCTGCTCTACAGCGACGGGCTGACCGAGGCGCGCGGCGGGCCGACCGGCACCGAGCAGTTCGGCGAGGACCGGCTGCGGCGGGCGCTGGCCGACTGTGCCGGGCTGCCCGGCGCGGTCACCCTGGAACGCCTGCGCCAGCTGGTCTCCGACTGGCTGCACGGCGGGGCCAGCGACGACATCGCCATGCTGGCGGTCCGCGCGCGCACCCGGCCGCCGCTCAGCCTGCGCGGCGGCGGCGTGCCGAACCAGTCGCCGTACCTGATGACCAACCGCCGAGCCGACCGGCGGGTGCGCCCCCGCGCATGATCACCTCGATCACCTCGCACCCGCTCGACGACCCGGAGCTGTTCGAGGAATACCTCGCCCTGGTCGGGGACGGCGACGAGTACGCCGCCACCGGGATCGCCGTGGCGCTGCTCGACGCCGGCGTGCCCGCGCAGCGGATCATGGTCGAGTTGATCGGCGGCACCCAGGCCCGGGTCGGTGAGCTGTGGGCCGGCAACGACTGGTCGATCGCCCGCGAGCACGCCGCCACCGCGGTCAACGAGCGGGTGCTGGCCGCCGTCACCGGCCGCCTGCGGGTCAGCCCGTGGCGCGGCCGGATCACCCTGGCCTGCGTCGACGGCGAATGGCACGGCCTGCCCGCCCGGATCCTGGCCGAGACGCTGCGCCTGGACGGCTGGCGGGTCGACTACCTCGGCGCCAGCGTCCCGGGCCGCCACCTGATCACCCACCTGCACCAGACCGGCCCGGACGCGGTCGCCCTGAGCTGCATGATCCCGACCCGGCTGCCCCGCGCCCACGCCGCCATCACCGCCTGCCGCGCCGCCGGTGTCCCGGTGATCGCCGGCGGCCGCGGCTTCGGCCCGGGCAGCCGCTACGCCGAACGCCTCGGCGCCGACGCCTGGGCGTCCACCGCCGCGGAGGCGGTCGACCGGCTCGCCTCGCACTGGCCCCCGCCCCCGGCGCCGGAGTTCCCCGGCTCCCCGGTCCGCGACTATCTGGCCGGCGAGGAGTACACCCACCTGGTCCGCTCCCGCGCCCAGCTGATCGCGACCGCGATGCAGCGCCTGGCCGACCGCTACCCACCGGCCCGGGACTACGACGAGTACCAGCGCGAGTCGACCGCCGAGGACTTCGGCCACCTCGCCGACTTCCTGGCCGCGTCGCTCTACATCGGCGAGCCCCAGGTCTTCCTCGACTTCACCCACTGGACCGCGGCGGTCCTGACCGCCCGGCAGGTGCCGATCTCCGCCTTCCGCGGCGGCCTGCACCTGATCCGCGACCAGCTCGTCGACTTCCCCACCGCCACCAGCACCCTCGACCAGGCCCTGGCCAACCTCACCACCCCCTGACCGCCGGCGACCCGCGGTCCGCACCGCCGCTCCCGGCCGCCGGTGGTCCCTGTCCTCCCCCGAGGTGGGCATCCGGTCCCGGCACCTGGTCCGGCGCGGGCATGCGGGGGGCCGGTTCCAGCCACACGGTACGTCGTGGAGCACGCGACGTTCCGCGTTCCAGCACGGCACCGGCGCGAGTCGCGGCCCCCGGCTGGCCCTCACGGCCCTTTTCCGCCCGTCACCACGGCCGTCAGAACCAGCTGAACCCGACCGGCTCGCTCCGCGACAGCGCAAGCACCACCGGCGCTCGCCGGGACGGGAGGCGCGGGGCAACCCGGTGGCGCCGGCGGGCCGGGTGGGGAGATCATCGGGCCGTGATGAATCGGGTGGCCGCGGTGGCGGCGGTGCGGGGGCTGGCGCTCGGGGACGCGTTCGGGGAGGCGTGGCTGCTGCGGCCCGCTGCGGAGTTCGAGAGCGCGGTTCTCGAGCGGCGGCTGCCGGACGGGCCGTGGCCCTGGACCGATGACACCGCGATGGCGCTGTCCGTGCTGCGCACCCTGGACCGGCACGGACACATCGACCAGGACGTGCTCGCCACGGCATTCGCCGATGCTTACGCCGAGGACCCGTACCGTTCCTACGGCGGTTCCATGCATGAGGTGCTGCGCGCGATCGGCCAGGGCGAACCGTGGCCGGTCGTCACCCGGCGCAAGTTCGGCGGGATGGGATCCTGGGGCAACGGCGCCGCCATGCGGGTCGCGCCGCTCGGCGCCTGGTTCGCCGACGACCTGGACGCCGTCACCGTCCAGGCGACCCGCTCGGCGGAGGTGACCCACGCCCATCCGGAGGCGGTCGCCGGGGCCGTCGCGGTCGCTCTCGCCGCCGCGGCCGCCGTCCGGGGCGCACCGGCCGGCGACCTGATCACCACGGTCGCCGCCGGCACGCCGGACAGCGAGGTCGCCTCGCGTCTGCGCCGTGCCGCCCGGATCGCCCCGTCCGCCGACCCCCGGCACGTGGCCGGCATGCTCGGCTGCGGCGAGCAGATCTCCGCGGTGGACACCGTCCCCTACGCGATCTGGTGCGCCGCCCGGCACCTCGACGACCTCACCGAGGCCCTGTGGGCCACCGTCCTGCCCGGCGGCGACACCGACACCACCTGCGCCATCGCCGGCGGCATCATCGCCGCCCGCACCACCCTGGCCGGCATCCCGAGCGCCTGGCTGACCGCCTGCGAACCCCTGCCACCCTGGCTGACCCCGGAGCCCGACACCGCCGCGGACGACGACAACCAACCATGGCCCGACTGATCGCCGGCCGCGGGGATCAGCTGCGGCGGAAGGCGTAGCTGCGCCCGCCACCGGCCCCGGCAGCCCTCCCGGACCGGGCCCGCTCCGATCGCTGCCGAGCAGCCAGCCGTTCATCCCGGGCACCGTGATGCGCCACCTCCACCGCACCACCCTGCCCACTGTCCGCACCGGACGACACCGGCCGGGTCAGCGCCGCCGCGATGTCCCGGCGCGCGAGTTCATCACGGTCCGGTCGTACCGAAAAAGCTACTGCAGGCATGCCGCCACCTCCAGGGAAATCAGAGTCTGATGCCCGGTCCGGGGTCCGGGCGAACCCGGCGCCGATCCATCCGCCTGAAGCAGCGGGAATGATCGAAGGCCGGAAGAAAGGCGACCGCAACGGACCTCCAGGCGTCCCCATCGGACACCGAGATCAGCAAGTAAAGCGCAGGTCGCCAGGCACGAATCACAGCATGCCGCCAACCTATGCCCGAAGCAGAAAGCCCCGCCACTGATTTAATCCAGCACCCGCGGCACCCACCCTGACCAGGCAAGGCTTTGGGCGGGGCCGGCCCCGCCCAAAAGGCCACGCCGCACAAAGCCATGCCGCACAAAGCCATGCCGCACAAAGCCAAGCGGGCCAGCCCAAAAGAGGGCCGGCCCGCATCATGGAAAAGAATCAGCCCACCTGGATGTAAACGTCGTCCAGCTGGCCGTGGTACATGTCGCTGGACGCCCCGAAGTTCGGCCCGCCCACCCGCAGCGGCATGGTGTTGTCCACCGCGAGCGTCGCCGGGATCGTCACCTTGGCACCGGCCTCCCCGTCCACCGAGATCGACAGGCTGGTGGCCGACCGCTCACAGACGATCTTCTTCCAGGCGCCGTCGGCCACCGGCTTCGCCGAGGTGGCGCTGAAGGTCTGCCCGGTGCCCTTGCCGGTCATGATGCACTGCGCCCGCCCGGTCTTCCCGGTGAGCTGCAGCTTCCAGACGCTGGCGGCGCCGGCCAGGCCCTTCTGCATGATGTTCGCCTTGCCGCGCAGCTGCGCCGCGGTCACCCGGACGCTGGCCGCCCACCGGAACGTCCGGATGCCCGGGTTCAGGTCGGGCGCGTTCGGGGCCTCGAGCAGGGCCCGCCCGCAGGTGCCGGTGGTCGGGCACAGGGCGGGGAAGGAGGCGTACCGTCCGGCGCCCTCGGTGTTGATCGCGACGGTGCCGTTGTCGGCACTGCGGACCGTCAGGCTGGAGCCCTTGCCGGACAGGTCGGAGATCTTGCCGGCGACCGCGCCGCCGTCGAAATTGTAGCGAGCCACCAGTGTCGGTGGCTGGTCCACCGAGGGCGCGGCGACCGCGGGGGCGGCCAGTGCCGGGACCGTCAGAAGAACCAGAGTCGTGAGCTTGAACATCCTCATGTCCCAGAAGATGCCTCATCGTGCCGGTTTGTGGGGTAAACAACCCGACTAAGTAGATCGTACGGGTCAGAGAACACCCGCGGACACGGCGATCTGGCACACAGCAACCAGTCGCAGGAGCGGCCAACCGGCGTTGGTCCATTCGGCCACCGTCATCGGAGCCTCGCCCGCGGCGGGCAGCGGACGGCGCATCCGGACCGCGGCGAAGGCGATGCTGCGGGCGTACGCTGCCAGCCCCTCGGCGTCGATCGCCCGGTCCGCGTCGTGCAGCGACTCCCGGATCGCGGCCGCGTGCTGGTCGACGGTGGCGAGCAGACCCGGCTCGGCGAACGCGGCGGTGAGGCCGTCCACGCCCACCCGGGCCATCATCTCGTCGAGGTACGCGTCGGCGGAAACGGTGGCGATCGGGGCGGCGATCGGGGCGAAGGCGATGCTCTCGTTCGTCATGGGAGAGACGTTATGGGGCGCCGCCCGGTCACGACAGGGACGTGACCGAACGGCACCACAGGCGCACCGAGCTGCACCTGAACGACCCGCCGAGGCTAGAGCGGCAGCGCGTCCATGGCCTTGAATATGCGCTTGTCAGAGACCGGGTACGCGGTCCCCAGCGCCTGCGCGAAGAAGTTGATCCGCAACTCCTCGAGCATCCAGCGGATCTCCCGCAACCCCTCCGAGGCCGGCCCGCCGACCGGCGCCTCGGCCTTCAGCTCGCGGTACTCCGTCTCGATCTCGTGGAACTGCGTGGTCAGCTGCCGGTCCCGCCCGGCGCCGGCCGCGAGCCGGTCCAGCCGGTGCACGATGCCGCGCAGGTACCGCGGCAGGTGGTGCAGCTGACGCCACCCGGTCTCGGTCACGAACCCCTGGTAGACGAGCCCCTTGAGCTGGCCACGGATGTCGGCGAGCGCGGGCAGCAGCGCCGGGTCCTTGACGACCCGCAGGCGCTGCTCCACGTCGTACGCGGAGGAGAGCACGGCCTGGACCTGGGTGACCACGTTGGCCACCGCGTCGACGAGGTCCTCCCGGACCGTGTCGCGCAGTGACGCGAACTCGACCGACGACCAGACCGGCCCGCCGGCGTCCGCGACCAGCTTGTCCACCGCCGCGCCGGCGCAGTCGTCGAGCAGGTCGGCGATCGACCGGTACGGGTTCGACCGGGACAGCTCCAGCTTCGCCCGGTTGTCCAGCCGGCCCTGCAGGAACCGGGCGGCCGGCGGCAGCGTGAGCAGCAGCAACCGCCGGGTGCCGGCCCGCATCGCGACCTGCTGCTCGGCCTCGGTCTCGAACACCTTGACGCCGATGCTGGCGCCCTCGTCGACCAGGGCCGGCCAGACGTTGACCTGGTAGCCGCCGCGGGTCTGCGCGACCCGGCGCGGCAGGGCGCCGAAGTCGTTCGTGGTGATCCCGGTGCGTTCCAGGTTGCCGGCCGCGCGGGAGATGGTGGCCTGCACCTTGGGCGCCAGCTGGCGCCGGAGCACCTCGATGTCGCGGCCCTCGGCGACCACCTCGCCGTGCTCGTTGATCACCCGGAAGTTCATCCGCAGGTGATCCGGGACCTGGTCGGGGCGCCAGGCGTCGCGGGGCACCACGGTGCCGGTGAGCCGGCGCAGCTCGGCGCCGATCGCGTCGGGCAGCGGGCCGCGCCGCACCGGTGCCCGGTCGAGGGCCGCCTCGGCCCAGTCCGGCACCGGGACGAAGCTGGTGCGCAGCGCCTTGGGCAGGGCCCGGATCAGCGCGACGACCACGTCCTTGCGGAACCCGGGCACCGACCAGCCGAAGTCGTCCGCGTCGATCTTGTTGATCAGGTCGAGCGGCACCTTCACGGTGACGCCGTCGGCGTGCGAGGTCGGCTCGAACTCGTAGATCAGCGGCAGTTTGACGCCCGCCGACATCCAGGCGTCCGGGAACGCGTTCGGGTCGACGGTGTCGCGGCCCGCGTTGACCACGTCATCGCGGGTGAAATGCAAGAACTGCGGATTGTCGTGCTTGGCCTTTTTCCACCAGCCGTCGAAATGGCGGGAGGACACTACGTCAGCCGGGATGCGCGCGTCATAGAGCGCATAAACCGTCTCGTCGTCGACGGCGATGTCCCGGCGTCGCGCGCGGTTCTCGATCTCGGTGATCTGCTTCAGCAGGCGCTGGTTGGCAGCGAAGAACGGGTGGTGCGTCTCCCAGTCGCCCTCGACCAGGGCGTGCCTGATGAACAGGTCACGGGCCGCCTCCGGGTCGACCTTTCCGTAACCGACGCGGCGGCGCGGGATGATCGGCAGGCCGTACAGGGTGACCTTCTCGAACGCCATCACGGCGCCCAGCCTGCGGTCCCAGTGCGGTTCACTGTAGGAATGTTTGACCAGGTGAGGGGCGAGTTTTTCGGCCCACTCCGGCTCGATCCGGGCGTTCACCCGGCCCCACAGGCGGCTGGTCTCGACCAGCTCGGCCGACATCACCCAGCGTGGCTGCTTCTTGAACAACGCCGAGCCCGGGAAGATCGCGAACTTCGCGCCGCGGGCGCCCAGGTATTCACGTTTGTCGGTGTCCTTGAGCCCGAGGTGGCTGAGCAGACCCGCGAGGAGGGCGGTGTGCACCGGTTGCGGCGCGACTCCGGCTTCCCAGTTCTCCTGGAAAGGCAGATCGAGGGTACGGACGACCTGCCGCAGCTGGGCATAGATGTCCTGCCATTCCCGGATCCGCAGGTAGTTCAGGAACTCCGACTTGCACATCCGGCGGAACTGGTTGCCGGAGAGCTCCTGCTGCTGCTCGCGCAGATAGCGCCACAGGTTGAGGTAGCTGAAGAAGTCCGATTCCTTGTCGGTGAACCGGGCGTGCTTCTCGTCGGCCTGCTGCTGCTTCTCGGCCGGCCGCTCCCGCGGGTCCTGCAGCGACAGCGCGGCCGCGATCACCATGACCTCGGCGACGCACTCCTGCTTACCGGCCTCGATCACCATCCGGGCCAGCCGCGGGTCGACCGGCAGCTGGGCCAGCTGGCGGCCCATCGGGGTGAGCTTGCGGTCCTCGAGCGCGCCCAGCTCCTCCAGCAGCTTCACGCCGTCGTTGACGTTGCGCTTGTCCGGCGGGTCGATGAACGGGAACTTGGCCAGGTCACCGAGGCCCAGGTTGGTCATCTGCAGGATGACCGAGGCCAGGTTGGTCCGCAGGATCTCCGGCTCGGTGAACTCCGGGCGCCCGGCGAAGTCCTCCTCCGAGTACAGCCGGATGCAGATGCCGTCCGAGGTGCGCCCGCAGCGGCCCTTGCGCTGGTTCGCGCTGGCCTGCGAGACCGCCTCGATCGGCAGCCGCTGCACCTTGAGCCGGCTGGAGTACCGGCTGATCCGGGCGGTGCCCGGGTCGATCACGTAGCGGATGCCGGGCACCGTCAGCGAGGTCTCGGCGACGTTGGTGGCCAGCACGATCCGGCGGCCGGTGTGGCGTTCGAAGACCTTGTGCTGCTCGGCCGCGGAGAGCCGGCCGTAGAGCGGGACCACCTCGGTGTTGCGCAGGTTCTTCTTGTTCAGCGCCTCCGCGGCGTCCCGGATGTCGCGCTCGCCGGAGAGGAAGACCAGGATGTCGCCGTCGGCCGGCAGCTCGTCGACGGCCGCGCTGATCCCCTCGAGCTGGTCGATCGGCTCCTCGCGCAGCTCCTCGTCGTCGAGCACGGTCGTGGTGACCAGCGGGCGGTACCGGACCTCGACCGGGAACGTGCGCCCGGACACCTCGATCACCGGCGCCGGTTTCCCGTTCGCGTCGGCGAAGTGCTCGGCGAACCGCTGCGTCTCGATGGTCGCCGAGGTGATCACGAGCTTGAGGTCGGGCCGCTTCGGGAGCAGCTCACGCAGGTAGCCCAGGATGAAGTCGATGTTGAGGCTGCGCTCGTGGGCCTCGTCGATGATCAGCGTGTCGTACCGCCAGAGCATCCGGTCGGTCTGGATCTCGGCCAGCAGGATGCCGTCGGTCATCACCTTGACCAGGGTGTCCTCACTCACCTGGTCGGTGAACCGGACCTTGTAACCGACCGTCTTGCCGAGCGGCCGGTCGAGCTCCTCGGCGATCCGCTCGGCGACGGTCCGGGCCGCGATCCGGCGCGGCTGGGTGTGCCCGATCTGACCGCGGACGCCCCGGCCCAGCTCCAGACAGATCTTGGGGATCTGGGTGGTCTTGCCGGAGCCGGTCTCGCCGGCCACGACCACCACCTGGTGGTCGCGGATCGCCGCGGCGATGTCGTCCTTGCGGGCGCTGACCGGCAGCAGCGGCGGATAGGTGATCGGGGGCACGCCGGCGATCCGGCTGGCCAGGCGCGACTGCGCCCGGTCCACCTCGGCGGCGATCTCGGCGATCGCCGCGGACCGGGCGGTGTCCTCGCGGATCCGCCTGGTCCCGTCGAGGCGGCGCCGGAGCCGGTGTTCGTCACGGGGCAGGAGCTGGGAGATCCGGTCGCGGAGCTCGTGCGTGGGAGCCGGAGCGGGAGGAGGCGTTATCGACATGGCGCGACAAGAATAGGCGGATCCGCAGCGGAACGCCTGGTGATTAACGCCGCCCTCGGCCCGGTCAGTTGCTTGCCGTGCTGTCCGGGTTCGCCAGCAGCCACTGATCGATGGTGTCGTTCTTGATCGCGGCGAACATCGCGGTCGAGGCGTCGTAGTCGAGATCCACCGCGGAGCCGGCCGGCGTCTTGAGGTTCGACGAGGCGTACGGCACGGTCGCGAACGTGATGTTCGCCGGGCGGATGTCGCGCACCGCCAGGGTCAGGTCACGCAGGTCGAGGTTCTCGTCGACGGTCAGCGAGTCGGCCGCGATGCCGAGCAGCGAGTCCAGGGCGAGCGGCTTGAACAGCATGTTGTTCTTGGCCACCTTGGCGATCACCGCCTTGACCACGAGCTGCTGGTTGCGGATCCGGCCGAAGTCGCCGCCGGGCACGTTGTAGCGCTGCCGCATGAACTCCTCGGCGACGTCACCGTCCATGTCGTGGCAGCCCTGCTTCCACTCCCGGGCCGAGAACGTGGACTTCACGTCGTACGGGACGCAGACGTTGACCCCGTCCACCGCGTCGACCAGGTCCACGATGCTGGCGAAGTTCGCGATCATCGCGCCGTCCAGCGGGACGCCGGTGAGCTTGCGTACGGTGGCGGCGGTGAGCGCCGCCCCGCCGAACGCGAACGCCGCGTTGATCTTGTTCTTGCCGCCCTTCCAGCTCCCGCCGGCCGGCACGTCGACGTAGCTGTCCCGCGGGATCGAGACGATCGTCGCCTTGTCCCGGCTCTTGGCGATGTGCACCAGCATGATGGTGTCCGACCGTTCGCCGATCGGGCTGGTCCCGCCGGGCTCGGTGGCCCGCGAGTCGGAGCCGAGCATCAGCAGGTTCAGCGCGCCGGAATCCCAGTTCTCCTTGCTCTGCTCGGCCTCCCCGGCCGGGACGGACGGCAGCAGCGCGGCCCGGTCCACCTTGCCGGAGTACCGGCTGACCAGCAGGTACCCGCCACCGACCACGCCGGAGACGGCGACCACCAGCAGCACCGAGAGCACGATCAGGGCTTTCTGCCATCCCGGCCGTCGCCGGAAGCGCCCCTTTCGTCCGGTCGGGGTCTCGGTGGCCGGCTCGGCGGTCGCGTCGGGCGCGGTACCGGGATCCTGATGATCTGAATTCACCCGCCTCACTGTCGGGGCGGCGGGCCCGCCGGTCAAGCCGGAGGCCTCCCCCGTTCAGCCCTTTCGCACCGGCCGAGGCGGCCGGTGACATCCCGTTTCCCCGGGGCGCCCTGGATCGATATCCCGGATGACGGGATACCGAGTAACCGAATCGAGGTCGAGGGTGATCGTTGTCGCAGAGGACCACGACGACATCCGGTACGTGCTCAAACGCTCCCTGGAGCGGGCCGGGCACCGGGTGGTGGTGGCCGCGGACGGAGCGGCGGCCCTGGAGGCGATCCGGGAGCATCGGCCGGATCTGGTGGTCACCGACGTCGACATGCCGCAGATGACCGGGCTGGACCTGTGCCGGGCGATCCGGGCGGACGACGACCTGCGGCACATCCCGGTGGTGGTGGCCAGCGGGTCGCTGATGCCCGGGGACAAGCAAGCCAGCGACGCGGGTGCGTCGGCGACACTGCTCAAGCCGTTCGTGCCGGCGCAGCTGCTGGCCCTGGTGGCGGCGCTGCTGCCGCAGACCGCCAAGGACGGTGTCAGCGGATAGGGATGCCGGTCAGCCCTGGTGCCGGTCAGTCCTGTTGCTGATGGTCGGGCACCGGGGCGTGCAGGCGGGCCGCCGCCGGGTCGTGCGACGACGGCGCGGCGGACGGCAGCGCGCCCATCCCGGGCAGCCGGCTGTCCAGGATCGCGGCCCGCTCGGCCAGGGCCCGGTCCAGCGCGGCGCGGACCTCGGCGTCCTCGTCCCCGACGGGTTCGGCCGGAATGTGGTTCATCGTGTCGTCCTCTCCGACGGCCGCGGCCGGCAGGGTGAAGTGGAAGCGGGTGCCCCCGCCGGGGTTGTCCTCGACGCCGATCTCGCCGCCGTGCCGGTCCACGATCCGCTGGCAGATGGCCAGGCCCAGGCCGGTGCCGGCGTAGGCGGCCGACCCCTGCGCCCGGTGGAACGACTCAAAGATCCGGGCCTTGTCCGGGTCCGGGATGCCGATCCCGGCGTCACTGACCTCGATCCGCGCCCAGCCCGGCGCCGCCACGCCGGACGTGACGGTCGCGCGCGGCACGGCGCCCGGCCGGACGTACTTGAAGGCGTTGCCGATCAGGTTGTCCAGCACGTGCCGGAGCATCGCCGGGTCGGCCCGGACCGCGGGCAGCGGCTCGACCGACCACTCGGGTTCCGGCCCGCTGCCGCGCAGCGCCGCGGCCCGCTCCTGCAGCACCTCCCGGATCAGCGGCTCCAGCGCGACGTCGCCGATCCGCAGCGGCGCGTCCCGCGCGGTGCTGTACGCCAGCAGCGTCTCGATCAGCGTGTCCATCCGGTCCACCGACCGGATGATCCGGCTCAGCGAGTACTGCAGCTCCTGCTCGTCACCGTGATCCTCGATGGCCAGCTCGCAGTGCCCGCGCACGATGGCCAGGGGTGCCTTCAGGTCGTGCGCCACCACGCCCGCGAAGATCGCCAGGTCCTTCTCGTACCGGCGCAGGTCGGTGATGTCCCGGGAGACCGCGACCGCGCCGCGCAGCCCGGCGCTCGGGTCCAGCGGCCGCCCGTCGACGCTGAGCAGCACCCCGTCCGGGCGCCCGGCGTTGCGGATGAACACCTCGACCCCGTCGGTCTGCTCGCCGTGCAGCGCCCGGATCAGCGGCATCTCCTCCAGCGGCATCGGGGTGACCCCGTCCGCCCGGTACGCGCCGTAGTGCTCCTGCCAGGTCTCCGGGTGGCCGCCGATGTCGCCCACGCCCATCAGCCGCCTGGCCGCCGGGTTCTCCAGCAGCAAACGGCCGTCGCCGTCGACGACGCTGACCCCGTCACCGAGGGTCGTCATGATCGCGCCGAGCAGCCCGGCCTGCCGGCGGCTCTCCACCTCGGCGGCGCGCAGCTCGGCGGTGGCCTGCTCGACCCGGGCGCGGGCCCGGGCCCGGCCGGTGGCCAGCACCAGGACCAGCCAGCCCAGCAGGCCGGTGAGGATCAGCCCGCCGGTCAGCACGATGGCCGGCAACCGGCTACCGGCGCCGGGCAGCCGTGCCGAGTCGGCGCGCAGGCCGAGCTCCCAGACGTGGTCGGCGACCGGGACCGGATCCACCCGGCTCAGGTCCGGATCGCCGGGGACGCTCAGCCGGGCCACCTCGGCGCGGCTGCCGTCGTTGTTGACCGCGACCAGGCTGCCGTCCAGCTGGCCCTGGCTGACCGTGTCCAGCACCCCGGCCAGGAAGTCGCCGCCGCGCAGGCCGAGGACCACCCAGCCGCGGAACACCGGGGCGTTGGCCCGGGTCCAGACCGGCGCGGCGAAGACGAACGACTGCTGCTGCCGGCCCGCGGGCAGGCCGCGGTCACGGACCAGGACGTACGTGTCGGAGACCGTGGGGCGCATGGTCTGCTCGGCGGCCCGCAGCGCGGCGGCCGGCTGGGGCACCCCGCCCAAATCGGTTCCGGTCCGGCCGGCGCCGTCCTGCTCGTTCAGCATCCGGGTGAAGACCGGGAAGTAGTGGTCGTCGCGCCCGGGCTCGGGACGCAGGGTCAGGTCGCTGGCGCCGGCCGCGCGCCAGTGCGCCTGGGCGGCCGGGATCTGCGCGGTGGTGACCGGCACGACGTACGCGACGGCGACCGCCCCGATCAGCCCGGCGGACGCCAGCGGCGCACTGGCCAGGTCGAAGTCCGCCCAGTTCAGCTCGTCACCGGCGGCGATCCCGGCGGCCGTGGTCGCGAGCAGGGTGCGGTACCGGTCGGTCTCGGCGCGGACCGCGGCGAGGGCCATCTGCGCGCGCTGGTCCATCACCCGCTGGCTGCCGTCGTGTTGCGCGGAGCGCAGCCCGGCCACCACGAACAGGGTGGCGAGCACACCGCCGAGCACGACGGCGGCCGCCAGCGCCGGGCCGGTCCACCGGCTCCGGACCCGTCCCGCGGTCACCCCTCGCTCCACCATGAGGAGCGTAAGCCGCAAAACGCCCCCATCGGCCTGACTTCGGCCAATGGGGGCGCGGCGGGGCTATTTCCAGGTGTCGTACTGATAAAGGTTGTAGGTCGCCATGATCCCGGTGACCTTGGTGTAGTAGTTCGGGTCGGTGGCGTAGCCGGCCTTCCACACCTGCCAGATGAAGTTGTTGGCGTCCTTGGTGTAGACGAACGCCGGGGTGTACCGCTTGTTGACCTTCAGGAAGTTGCCGTGGTCGCGGAACGAGTGGGTCATGCTCGCGTAGGTCCGGAACGCGTCCGCGGTGGCGAAGCACTTGCCGGTCTTGTCGCACTCGGTGGTCTGGTAGACGTGGCAGCCGCTGGCGATCGTCCCGTACCCGCCGCTCTGGCACTTGATCCCGAAGTAGTTCTTGTCGACCGAGGCCAGCCCGCTCCGGCCCCAGCCGGACTCCAGCACGGCCTGGGCGATGGTGACCGACGGCGGGACGCCGTACTGGCGCCAGCCGAGCTGCGCGCCGGGCACCGCCGCCGCGATGAACTGGGCCGGCGTCAGGGCCGGTGCGGTGGTGGCGGGCGTGGTGGCGGGTGCGGTCGCGCAGGCCTTCAGGGTGGCGGCGACGACGTACGCGTGCGACACGTACATCCCGTCGGTCAACCGGTCCCACTGGGTCGTGGTCCGGACGGTCCCCCGCACCGAGGTGCCGGGCACGGCGCAGACCAGCTGCACCGCCGCCCCGTTCAGCACCTTGCGCACCGAGGCGCCCTGCGTCGACGGCGCGGTACGCACGTTCACGCCGCCGTCGGCCGTCTTCACCCTGGCCAGGACGTACCCCGGATCCTGGGTCCTGGGTTTGGTCTTGACCTTCTCGGCGGCCGGCGTCCCGGAACACGACGGGATGCTCCGCGCGCTGGTGATGTACGAGTGCGACACGTAGTACCCGCTGCTCAGCCTGTCCCAGGCGGTCGTGGTGCGCAGCTTGCCGCGCACGTTCTGGCCGGTGACCGAGCAGACCACGGTGATCTTCTGGCCGTCGTGCAGGGTGCCCTTCACCGCAGACGCCAGCGACGGCGTGGCCCGCACCTTGAGCTGGCTGTTCACGTCGACCACGGCGGAGACGCCGGCTGCCTGCGCGGCCGACGGGGCAGCGCCCAGCCCGGCCCCGGCGGCGAGCACCAGCAGCGCGCCGGTGAGCAGTCGTCGGGAGCTGTGCCTCATGAAGATGGTCCCCTTCGGTCCGGATGTCGTCGTTCGTCTACGAAGATCCGGTCCGGGTGGTGCGTAGCAAGAGCGCAACAGGGTGCGAGTAGGTTGCTGTGACCGGTGAGGCGGATGTGACCCGCGACGCGCTTGAAAACCGGCGCTTCGGGGAAAGCCCGTGACCACATCCGAGCGTTGATGATCAAGGAGTGGCGATGACTGTGGTCGCACCACGTCAGGCACGCGGCGACACCACGGCCCCGAGCGGCAGCTCGACCACCCCGAGCCGGTGGCACGCCATATCGCCGCTGCTCGTCGCCCTGCTCGCGGCGGGCGGCGCCGCGCTGATGTACGAGGTGTTCATCCGTACCGGCCTGGGCCAGACCGTGGACACCAACGCGATGCGCGGCGGCGACGTGCACCACGAGCAGTTCACCGAGGTGCTCAGCCGTACGCTCAACGCCACCCAGCTGGTCGTCCTCGGCGTGGTCTGCCTGATCGCGGTCATCGTCGGTGCGCTGCGCCGGCGGTTCGACCTCGCGATCGGCGTGGTCCTGCTGGTGATCTCCGCGAACATCGCGGTGCAGCAGCTCAAATCGCACCTGGGCCGCCCCGACCTGGACGGCTCGGGGATGTCCAACTCGTTCCCCAGCGGGCACACCGCGGCCGCCGCGTCGGTCGCCTTCATCCTGATCATGGCGTTCCCGCGGGCACTGCGCGGCGCGATGGGCCTGCTCGGCGCCACCTACGTCACGATCGTCGCGGTCGCGACGGTCTGGGCCGAGTGGCACCGCCCCAGCGACACCATCGCGGCCCTGCTGATCGTGCTGGCCTGCGGCTCGCTGATCATCTGGGTGATCCGGCTGCGCCGCTTCGGCAACCCGCGCGCCTCGTTCACCCCGGCCCGGGTGGCCACCCTGCCGCTCACCCTGGTCGGCGCCATCTCCACCGCGGCCGCCCTCTTCGGGCTGGCCACGCTGGCCGTGTCCGAACGCGTCATGCCGGACCTGGTGTCCGGCCGGTTCGCGTTCCTGACCGGCGTGGCGGGCATCGTCGCCGCCGTCGCCGGAACGTTCTATTTCTGGGTCCGGCTCACCGCGGGTGACCCGCTACCCGGACCCGTCGAGGGAGGCACCACATGACCAGCCCCACACCCGCTTCTGACGGCACCGCCGGCCCCGCTTCCGGCCCCGTTTCTGATGGCACCTCCGCACCGGCCACCGGCACCCCGCCGATCGTCGACGAGCCGGCCGCCGCCGCACCGGGCACCTCCGCCGGCACGGTCCCGCCCGGCCCGGCCGGCGTGCCGCTGCTGCCCGCGCAGACCCCCGGCCGGAAGGGCCACACCGGCCCCACCGTGGTCGTCGGCACCTACGCCGACTACCCGCTCGCCCAGCAGGCCGTCGACCACCTCTCGGACAACAAGTTCCCGGTCGAGCGCACCTCGATCGTCGGCACCGACCTGCGCCTGGTCGAGACGGTCCTGGGCCGGCTCACCACCGCCCGGGCCGCGGCGGCCGGCGCGGCCAGCGGCGCCTGGTTCGGCCTGTTCATCGGCGTCCTGTTCGGCCTGTTCAGCGATTCGAACTGGTTCGCGGTCATCCTCACCACGGTCATCGTCGGCGGCGTCTGGGGCGCGATCTTCGGCGCCATCGCCCACGCCGCCACCGGAGGCCGCCGCGACTTCAGCTCCCGCAGCTCCCTGCAGGCCGCGCAGTATGCGGTCATCGCCGACGCCGAGGTGGCCGACGAGGCCCGCGCCCTGCTGGTCCGCCTGAACTGGAAGGCCAGCGGCGCGGAGTAAGCCGCCGAGACAAGATCAAATTCAAGAACGGGATGTCGTGCGTCCGCCGGGGTGCGGACCGCCGCTCCCGCCGGGACCCCTGCGGGCTCCGCAGGCCGCGGGCGCGGCCAGAACGCGAAGCCCTCCGGGGCGACGCCCGCGGGTGGTCACGGAAAACCCCTGGTGGTGGGGGTGCGGCGAAAAGCGCTGCGTCCACAGTCCGGCACCATCCACAGGACACCACCCCGCCCCTCCCCTCCCCCACCACACTGTCTGTGGGGGAGCCCCCAGGGAGGGGCGGGCTCTGCGTCTGGGCCAAGATCGCCACAGCCGGGGCCGGCTCCACCCGCCCCAAGCGAGGGCGCACCCCGTGAGCGTGTGAAGTTACGGCGCGCTCCGCACCCAAACTCCCCACACAACGGCCGAAACCACCAACCGTGTGAAGTTGAGGTGCGCAGCGCACCCAAACTCCCCACACAACCGCTGAAACCGCCGACCGTGTGAAGTTAAGGTGCGCAGCGCACCCAAACTCCCCACACAACCGCCGAAACCACCGACCGTGTGAAGTTCAGGCTCGGAGCCGACACGACCACGACCACCGCGACTCACCCAGCGGGTCGAATGACTGCGGAAGCCCCCAACACCGCTACAAGAGCCAGCCACAACCGCCCGGCTGGTGCTCACGGCCGGCAAAACGGACTTGAGACACCCCTCAGCACCAGCCGAGACCGTCCGGCTGGTCCTCAGGGCTGTCAAAACGGACCCGAGACACCCCTCCACGCCAGCCGAGACCGTCCGGCTGGTGCTGAGGGGTGTCAAAACGGACTTGAGGCGACCCTGAGCACCAGCCGGGGACACCTGGCTGACGTCAGCCGAGGCTCGAGACGACCGTGGGGACCACAGCTGGGGAATGCCGCGCCGGGCCACGGGACGGCAACGCGGCGTATCCCGTACACAAGCTGCCCCCGATGACCTCGCACCGGACCCACCATCGGGACCGAGCACCCACCCAGGACCACGACCGGCGCAGCGAACCGTCACCGGCAGACTCCGGCGCCCAGCAAGCCGCCCAGCAAGCCGCCCGCAGCCACCCACTGCCAGCAACCAGCCGGCGAAACACCAACCGGCGAGACACCAGCCGGCCGAGCAGCAACCGGCCGAGCAGCAACCGCGGCAACGCCGGAAAACCACGAGCACAAGCGGTGCGGAGACAAACCCCCGCACCGCTCAACGACCGGTCAGAGCTCGTTCGCCAGCTGACTGCGCAGCTTGCCGAGCGCCTTGGTCAGCAACCGCGACACGTGCATCTGGGAGATGCCGATCTGGTCGGCGATCTGCGACTGGGTCAGGTTGCCGTAGAACCGCAGGGTCAGGATCTTCTGCTCGCGCTCGTCCAGGGACGCCAGCGCCGGCCCGAGGGCGACCCGGGTCTCGGCGAGTTCGTACTCGTGGTCCTCGCCGCCGAGGGTGTCGCCCAGCTCGGTGCTGCCGTCGGCGCTGATCGGGGTGGAGAGGCTGGTGGCGTTGTAGGCGCGGGCGCCTTCCAGGCCTTCCAGCACGTCGTCCTCACTGATGCCGAGGTGGCGGGCGATGTCCGGGACCAGCGGGGAACGGCCCAGCTTGTGGGTGAGCGTGGCGTTGGCCTCGGTGATCGCGAGGCGGAGCTCCTGCAGGCGGCGCGGGACCCGGACCGACCAGGTGCGGTCGCGGAAGTGCCGCTTGATCTCGCCGATGATGGTCGGGATCGCGTAGCCGGCGAAGTCGACGCCGCGCTCCGGGTCGAATTTGTCGACCGCTTTGATGAGGCCGACGGTGGCGGTCTGCACCAGGTCGTCGGTGGGCTCACCGCGGCCTGAGTACCGGTTGGACAGATGCCGGGCGAGAGGCAACCACGCCTCGATCGCCCGGTCCCGCAGCCGGGCGCGGGCCCGGCCGGCCGGCGCGACGGCCATCGCGGCCAGCAATTCGGTGGCGGTCGCCTCGGGTGAGAGGTGCGCCGGCGGGGTATACGGCTCGGTGACTGTCATGGGTGGTCCTCCATCAGCGGGCAGAGAGCCGTGCCCGCACGCGGCGACCGTTCTGAAAGTGCAGTGCCTCTGAGACGCAACGCTAGCCGACAAGCCTAGGCCTGCCTAGCCGAAAGTATGAGTGACATTACGTGAATGCGGGATCTACAGAGCGGATTCATCCTAGGGAGTCACCCGCTCTTCCGCAGGGGCGCGCAGGATTTGCTGTCGGACCCTCGTGGTAGACAGCACGGCAGAGTGACCAGCAGCAAGAAGACGGGAAGACAACGGATGACCATCCTCGGCATCGACATCGGCGGCTCGGGCGTCAAGGGAGCACGGGTCGACACGGTGCGCGGCGAGCTGCTCGACGAGCGGTTTCGCGTGCCCACCCCGCAGCCCGCTGACGTGGACAGCGTGGTGGACGCGGTCGCCGAGGTGGCCGCCCAGTTCGAGGGGTTCGACAGCGTCGGCGTGACCTTCCCCGGCGTGGTCGTCGACGGTGTCACCCGCACCGCCGCCAACGTGCACAAGTCCTGGATCGACGCGCCCGCCGCGGAGCTGTTCCGCGAGCGGCTGGGCAAGCCGGTGACGGTGCTCAACGACGCGGACGCGGCCGGCGCGGCCGAGGTGGCGTTCGGCGCCGGGCGCGACCAGTCCGGCCTGATCATGATGGTGACCCTGGGCACCGGCATCGGCACCGCGCTGTTCCTCGACGGCGTGCTGCTGCCGAACACCGAGCTCGGCCACCTGGAGATCGACGGCAAGGACGCCGAGTTGCTGGCCTCCGACCGGATCCGCGAGTCCGAGGACCTGAGCTGGGAGAAGTGGGCTCACCGGGTCAGTAAGTATCTCCGTCACGTGGAGATGCTGCTCGCCCCGCGGCTGTTCATCATCGGTGGCGGCGTCAGCAAGAAGTCGGAGAAGTATTTCCCGCTCCTGGAGGTGCGCACCCCGATCGTGGCGGCCACCCTGCTGAACAACGCCGGCATCATCGGCGCGGCCGTGTCCGCCAGCCAGGCGCTCACCCTGGACACGATGACCGCCGGGCAGGCCGGCTGATGGCCCGCTCGATCGCCACGAACACCACGGTGAGCCGCGAGGAGCTCGTCGCGTTCCTGCGCCCGCGGCACCACGCGATCCTGATGACGGTCCGCCGGGACGGCCGCCCGCAGTCCTCGCCGAACACCTGTGGTGTCGACGCCGAGGGCCGGATCGTGATCTCCAGCTATCCGGAGCGCGCCAAGGTCGCCAACCTGCGACGCAACCCGCAGGTCACGCTCTGCGTGCTCTCCGACGAGTGGAACGGGCCGTGGGTCCAGGTCGACGGCACCGCCGAGGTGATCGAGCTGCCGGAGGCCGTCGAGCCGCTCGTCGACTATTTCCGCAGCATCTCCGGCGAGCATTCCGACTGGGAGGAGTACCGCCAGGCCATGCGCGACCAGGGCAAGTGCCTGATCCGGGTGACCATCGACTCCTGGGGCCCGCTCGCCACCGGCGGCTTCCCGCCCCGGCTGGCCGAGAGCTGACGTCAAAGACAGAAGGACAAAAGGCCGCGCGGCCCGGCACCCCAGGAGGACGAGGGTGCCGGGCCGCGCGGCTTCCAACCCGCTTCCCGCGCTGTCCGGCGGGCCTGAGCCCCAGCGCACCGTACGAAGAGGGTTGAGCGCGATCCCTGCCGAGCGGAGCGAGGCCAGCAGGCTCAGCTGGTCTGGTTGCCGCCGAGCTGCGCGAGACCGTCCGACGGGACCTCAGCGTCCAGCAGATAGAGCAGCGTGTCGCGGTGCATGGCGGCGATCGGGTCCAGCAGGTCGGGGTGACGCAGCAGCGTGGCGGCCTCCCGGTCCCGGGCGTCCGGCTGCAGCAGCCGCCGGAACTCGGTGGGCAGCCCGCCGGCGCGGCGCGAGTGCGGCCGCGGCCGGGGCTCCGGGATCGGCATCGCGGCGATCACCGAGTCGACACCGCGGCGGGCCAGCATCGGGTCGGCGAGCAGGCACGCGGCCCAGCTGACGACGACCTCGTCGACCCAGGTGCGCCAGCCCTCGCCCTCGGCGAACTCGTCCTCCGGCTCGCTGCCGGCCTTCCAGTCCAGCACCGCGGAGCCGCCCGGCCCGGCGATGGCGACCAGCGCGGCGTCGATCTCGGTCGGGTAGCGCAGCCAGGCGGCGACCGTCACGGCCTGCCGGGCCTGCAGCTCGGCGAGCGTGTGTGCGACCGTGTTCGACTCCCCACCGGGGTACGCCCGGGCCAGCCAGTGGGTGCTGGCGGCGATCACCGGGGACAGTGCGGTCGACGGTCCGGCCACGACGTTCTCCTTGCCTCAGGCGCCGCCGATGCGTCGGTGGCGTCACCGGAATAGCTCGGTCGCGCCGTACCCGCCGTTAGCGGGGTTCCTCGATGGCAACGCACGGCAACCGACACACTCCCGAGCGCGGGAGACGCCGCCGGCGCGGGCGGTGGTCACGACCGCGGGGCGACACCCGGCAGTCGATGGGGAGGTCACCCATTCCGGGGTACGAGGTGAGCGCGCGGGGTGGAGCTGTAACGCCCAGGTGAACTTGTCGTGTTTTCCAGCGGCGCGCGGCCGCGTATGGATGCGAATCGGTACGGGGTCTCCGGTAGGTTTGGCGGTAACGGCGATCGGCCGTTTCAAAAACTCCACTCCGGAGAAGTCATAGGACGACCGCGGTGGTTTTTCCGGTCGCCGGGTCCTGCCCAGCCCCTCTGACTACGGTGGAGATCATGACCGGTCGCTTCCCCATCGAAGACGTGACACCGGCGGTGTCCGGTGGCCGCTACCCCGCTAAAGCGGTGGTCGGCGAGCTCGTACCGGTATCCGCGGTGTCCTATCGCGAAGGTCATCACGCACTTGGTGTGAACGTGGTATGGCGCGGCCCCGACGGGGAGACGCAGCCTTTCACCCGAATGACCCCCGGCGCGCCGGGGCTCGACCAGTGGCACGCCACGATCCGGCCGGACCGGG
This sequence comes from Actinoplanes awajinensis subsp. mycoplanecinus, assembly GCF_001509495.1. Taxonomy (NCBI): domain Bacteria; kingdom Bacillati; phylum Actinomycetota; class Actinomycetes; order Micromonosporales; family Micromonosporaceae; genus Actinoplanes; species Actinoplanes awajinensis. Next base: position 28,161 of record NZ_LLZH01000268.1, read on the forward strand.
TCGGCCGGTGGACGTTCACCGTGGAGGCGTTCGACGATCCGTACCGGACGTGGCGCGACGCCGTGGTGAAGAAGATCGGCGCCGGGCAGGGCGCCGAGGACCTGGCGAACGATCTCGCCGACGGTTCCGACGTGCTGGACCTGGCCACCAAGATCGTCCCGGCCGAGTTCGAGGAGCGGGTCCGCGACGCGGCCGCCGCGCTGCGCGACGAGCAGCGGTCGCTGTTCTCCCGGGTCACCCCGGCGCTCGACCTCGAGGAGCTGCTCTGGCACAACCCGGTGCGGCACCTGGTCACCACGACCCGGTCGTTCGCCGTCTGGGTGGATCGCACCCGGGCGCTGTACTCGGCGTGGTACGAGTTCTTCCCGCGCTCGGAGGGCGCCGTGGTCGGGCCGGACGCCACCCCGATCAAGCACGGCACGTTCCGTACCGCCGCGGAGCGCCTGCCGGCCGTCGCGGCAATGGGCTTCAACGTCGTCTACCTGCCGCCGATCCACCCGATCGGCAAGATCAACCGTAAGGGCCGGAACAACACGCTGATCGCGCGCCCGGAGGACGTCGGCTCCCCCTGGGCGATCGGCTCGGACGAGGGTGGCCACGACGCGATCCACCCGCAGCTGGGCACGCTCGAGGACTTCATCGCGTTCCGCGAGAAGGCCGAGGAGCTCGGCATGGAGGTCGCGCTCGACCTCGCCCTGCAGGCCGCGCCGGACCACCCGTGGGTGAAGGAACACCCGGAGTTCTTCACCACCAAGGCCGACGGCACGATCGCGTTCGCCGAGAACCCGCCCAAGAAGTACCAGGACATCTACCCGATCAACTGGGACAACTCGTACCGCGCGCTGCGCGACGAGGTGTACCGCGTGGTGATGCACTGGGTGAACGCCGGCGTGAAGATCTTCCGGGTGGACAACCCGCACACCAAGGCGGTCAACTTCTGGCAGTGGCTGATCCCGAAGGTCAAGGAGACCGACCCGGACGTGCTGTTCCTGGCCGAGGCGTTCACCCGGCCGGCCATGATGAACGGGCTCGGCAAGATCGGCTTCACGCAGTCGTACACGTACTTCACCTGGCGCACCACCGCCGCGGAGATGCGCGAGTACATGCAGGAGCTGCTCACCTCGATCGACTGGATGCGGCCGAACTTCTGGCCCAACACCCCGGACATCCTGCACGAGTCGCTGCAGCACGGCGGCCCGGCGATGTTCAAGATCCGCGCCGTGCTGGCGTCGATGCTCGCCCCGTCCTGGGGCCTGTACTCCGGTTACGAGCTGTTCGAGCACGTGGCCCGGCCCGGCGCCGAGGAGTACATCGACAACGAGAAGTTCGAGCTCAAGCCGCGCGACTACGCCGCCGCCGAGAAGGCCGGGCGCTCGCTCGCGCCGTACCTCACCAAGCTGAACCGGATCCGCGAACAGAACCCCGCGCTTCACTGGCTCCGCAACCTGCGATTCCACGAGATCGACAACGGCTCGCTGCTGTGTTTCTCCAAGCGTGACCCGGAGACCGGCAACACCGTGCTGGCGATCGTCTCGTTCGACTCTGCCAACGTGCAGTGGGGTAACACCACTCTGGACATGCCGGCGCTCGGCCTCGACTGGCACGAGCGTTTCACCGTGATCGATCAGATCAGCGGGGCGACGTACGAGTGGGGGCAGTACAACGCGGTCCGGATCGACCCCTATGTCGAGCCGGCGCACATCTTCGTGGTGCAGGCGGGGTAAGGGGACACCTGATGGAGTTGACGAGCGAGCACGACCCGGCAGAGGGCAGTCACACCGAGGACGGCGTGGTCGAACACCCGTCCGCGGACGACTTCGGCCATGCCCGGGCGCTGCCGGCGGACCGCACCTGGTTCCAGCGTGCGGTCTTCTACGAGGTTCTGGTCCGGGCGTTCTACGACTCCGGATCGGACGGCGGCGGCGACCTGCGCGGCCTGATCGAGAGACTGGACTACCTGCAATGGCTCGGCGTCGACTGCCTCTGGCTGCCGCCGTTCTACGACTCGCCGCTGCGCGACGGCGGGTACGACATCCGTGACTTCTACAAGGTGCTGCCCGAGTTCGGCACGGTCGAGGACTTCGTGGCGCTGCTGGACGCGGCGCACAAGCGCGGCATCCGGGTGATCACCGACCTGGTCATGAACCACACGTCCGACTCGCACCCGTGGTTCCAGGCGTCCCGGCACGAGCCGGACGGCCCGTACGGGGACTTCTACGTCTGGAACGACACCAGCGACAAGTACCAGGACGCCCGGATCATCTTCGTCGACACCGAGGAGTCGAACTGGACGTTCGACCCGGTGCGGCGGCAGTTCTACTGGCACCGGTTCTTCTCGCACCAGCCGGACCTCAACTACGAGAACCCGGCCGTGCAGGAGGCCATGCTCGACGTCCTGCGGTTCTGGCTGGACCTGGGCATCGACGGGTTCCGGCTGGACGCGGTGCCGTACCTCTTCGAGGAGGAGGGCACCAACTGCGAGAACCTGCCGGCCACCCACGCGTTCCTCAAGCACTGCCGCAAGGTGATCGACGACGAGTTCCCGGGCCGGGTGCTGCTGGCCGAGGCGAACCAGTGGCCGGCCGACGTCGTCGAGTATTTCGGTGACGCGAAGTCCGGCGGCGACGAGTGCCACATGGCGTTCCACTTCCCGCTGATGCCGCGGATCTTCATGGCGGTGCGGCGCGAGTCGCGCTTCCCGATCTCGGAGATCATGGCGCAGACGCCGGCCATCCCGGAGAACACCCAGTGGGGCATCTTCCTGCGCAACCACGACGAGCTCACGCTCGAGATGGTCACCGACGAAGAGCGCGACTACATGTTCTCGGAATATGCCAAGGACCCGCGGATGAAGGCCAACGTCGGCATCCGCCGCCGGCTGGCCCCGCTGCTGGAGAACGACCGGAACCAGATCGAGCTGTTCACCGCCCTGCTGCTGTCGCTGCCCGGCTCGCCGGTGCTGTACTACGGCGACGAGATCGGGATGGGCGACAACATCTGGCTCGGCGACCGCGACGGCGTGCGGACCCCGATGCAGTGGACGCCGGACCGCAACGCCGGCTTCTCCACCGCGACTCCCGGCCGGCTCTACCTCCCGGTCAACCAGGATCCGGTGTACGGGTACCAGGCGGTCAACGTGGAGGCCCAGCGGGACAGCGCCACGTCCCTGCTGAACTGGACCCGCACCATGCTGGCAGTGCGCCGCAGGCACGAGGCGTTCGCCGTCGGCACGTTCCGTGAGCTGGGCGGATCCAACCCCTCGGTGCTGGCCTACCTCCGGGAGTACGGCGACGACGTGGTGCTCTGCGTGAACAACCTGTCGCGGTTCCCGCAGCCCATCGAGCTCAACCTCCAGCACTGGAACGGGTACACCCCGGTGGAGCTGACCGGGCACGTCAACTTCCCGCGCATCGGCCAGTTGCCGTACCTTCTGACCCTCCCGGGACACGGTTTCTACTGGTTCCAGTTGTGCGGGTCTGAGGAGAAGCAATGACGCTGCCCTACGCCGAATGGTTACCGACACAGCGCTGGTACGCGGGACGCAGCCGGGTGCTCGCCTCGGTGAAGCAGGCCTCGGCCACCCCGCTGGGTGACAGCCTCGAGCTGGTCCTGCTCGACGTCTCGTACACCGACGGCAGTTCGGAGCGCTACCAGCTGGTGGTGGCGTACGGATCCCTGCCGATCCCGGAGTACAGCGCGGTGGCCACGATCGGCACCGACGACGAGGGCCGGACCGGCTACGACGCGCTCTACGACGCGTCGGCCGCCCGGCACCTGCTCGAGCTGATCGACCGGTCCGAGCCGGTCGGCGACCTGATCTTCACCAAGGAGCCGGGCGTCGACCTGCCGCTGGACAGCTGGCCGCGGGTGTTCGACGCCGAGCAGAGCAACACCAGCGTGATCTTCGAGCAGGACGCGATCCTCAAGCTGTTCCGCCGGGTCACCTGCGGGATCAACCCGGACATCGAGCTGAACCGGGTGCTGGGCCGGGCGGAGAACCCGCACGTGGCGCGCTTGCTCGGGTCGTTCGAGGCCTCCGACGACGGTGGCCAGTGCTCGCTGGGCATGGTCACGGCGTACGCGGCGAACTCGGCCGAGGGCTGGGCGATGGCCACCGCGTCGGCCCGTGACCTGTTCGCCGACGCCGAGCTCGCCGCCGACCAGGTGGGCGGGGACTTCCAGGGCGAGTCGTACCGGCTGGGCGAGGCGGTCGCCTCGGTGCACCTGACCCTCGCCGCCGAGCTGGGCGCCGGACCGGCGCCGTTCCCGCTCGACGCGGTCCTGGCCCGGCTGCGCACCGCCGCCAACGCGGTGCCCGAGCTGCAGCAGCACGTCCCGGCGATCACCGAGCGGTTCACCGCGCTGACCGGTGAGCAGGTGACCGTCCAGCGGGTGCACGGCGACCTGCACCTCGGCCAGGTGCTGCGCACCCCGGAGGCCTGGCTGCTGATCGACTTCGAGGGTGAGCCGGGCCAGCCGCTGGACGAGCGCCGGCTGCCGGACTCCCCGCTGCGCGACGTGGCGGGCATCCTGCGCTCCTACGAGTACGCGGCCTACCAGCTGCTCGTCGACCAGGACGACGACGAGCACCTGGCGGCCCGGGCCCGCGAGTGGGTGGACCGCAACCGGGCCGGGTTCTGCGACGGGTACGCGCACGCGGCCGGCGTCGACCCGCGCGAGCAGCCGGCGCTGCTGGCGGCATACGAGCTGGACAAGGCGGTCTACGAGGCCGCGTACGAAGCCCGGCACCGTCCCGGATGGCTGCGGATCCCCCTGCGGTCCATCACGCGGCTGGTCGGCTGAGACCCCCTGTGAAGGAAGCGAAGATGATCGGGCACACCACCCCTGCGCTCGCCGCCGACCAGCGCGCGATGAACGCGGTGATCTCCGGCGACACCCACGATCCGCACGCCGTGCTCGGCGCGCACCCGGGCGGGGGCCATACCGTCATCCGGACCCTGCGCAAGGGCGCCGAGAAGGTCACCCTCCTGGTCGAGGGCGAGCCGCACGAGATGACCAAGGTCCACGACGACGGGATCTTCGCGGCCGAGCTGCCCGGGACGGTCCTGGACTACCGGCTCGACGTGGACGGGACGCAGCACGACGACCCGTACCGGCACCTGCCCACCCTGGGCGAGCTGGACCTGCACCTGATCGGTGAGGGCCGGCACGAGAAGCTGTGGACGGTGCTCGGCGCCCAGGCGCGCGAGACCGGGGTGGCGTTCGCGGTGTGGGCGCCGGGCGCCCGCGGTGTCCAGGTGGTCGGCGACTTCGCCGGCTGGGGGCCGCAGGACGGCTGGCCGATGCGCTCGCTCGGCTCCAGCGGCGTCTGGGAGGTCTACGTCCCGGCCGCGCACACCGGCACCAAGTACAAGTTCAAGATCCTCGGACGGGACGGGGTGTGGCGCGAGCACGCCGACCCGATGGCCCAGCACAACGAGATCCCGCCGGCCACCGCCTCGGTGGTGTTCCAGTCCTCGTACGAGTGGCAGGACGCCGCCTGGATGCGCGAGCGGGCGACCAAGTCCTGGCACCAGGAGCCGGTCAGCTGCTACGAGGTGCACCTCGGCTCGTGGCGGCCCGGCCTGTCGTACGTGGAACTGGCCGAACAGCTGGTCGCGTACGTCGTCGAGACCGGCTTCACCCACGTCGAGCTGATGCCGGTGATGGAGCACCCGTTCGGCGGCTCGTGGGGCTACCAGGTCACCGGCTATTTCGCGCCGACGTCCCGGTTCGGCAGCCCGGACGAGTTCCGGTTCCTGGTCGACAAGCTGCACGAGGCCGGCATCGGGGTGATCCTGGACTGGGTCCCGGCGCACTTCCCGAAGGACGAGTGGGCGCTGGCCCGCTTCGACGGCACCCCGCTCTACGAGCACGGCGACTGGCGGCGCGGCGAGCACCCGGACTGGGGCACGTACGTCTTCGACTTCGGCCGCAAGGAGGTCCGCAACTTCCTGGTGGCCAACGCGCTCTACTGGTGCGAGGAGTTCCACGCCGACGGCCTGCGGGTCGACGCCGTCGCGTCGATGCTCTACCTGGACTACTCGCGCAAGGAAGGCGAGTGGACCCCGAACCAGTACGGCGGCCGGGAGAACCTGGACGCGATCAGCTTCCTGCAGGAGATGAACGCGACCGTCTACAAGAACCACCCCGGCGTGATCACCATCGCCGAGGAGTCCACCGCGTGGCCGGGTGTCACCCGCCCCACCCACCTGGGCGGCCTGGGCTTCGGGTTCAAGTGGAACATGGGCTGGATGAACGACACCCTCTCCTACATGGAGAAGGAGCCGATCCACCGGCAGTGGCACCACCACCAGATGACCTTCGCCACGGTGTACGCCTGGAGCGAGAACTACGTCCTGCCGATCAGCCACGACGAGGTGGTGCACGGCAAGGGCTCACTGACCGGCAAGATGCCCGGTGACCAGTGGCAGAAGCTCGCCAACACCCGGGCGCTGCTCGGTTTCATGTGGGCGTTCACCGGCAAGCAGCTGCTGTTCATGGGCGCCGAGATGGGCGACCTGCGGGAGTGGAGCGAGGAGCGCGGGCTCGACTGGGATCTGCTCCAGGACCCGCAGTTCGGCGGGATCAAGGGCCTGGTCAGCGACCTGAACCGGGTCTACAAGCAGTCGCCGGCGATCTGGACGCAGGACACCTCGGCGTCCGGCTTCCGCTGGATCACCAGCGACGACTCGCAGCACAACACGTTCTCGTTCGTCCGCTTCGCACCGAACGGCGACACCCTGGCGTGCATCGTCAACTTCGCCGCCGTCCCGCACGACAACTACCGGATCGGCCTGCCCCGGGCCGGTCGCTGGACCGAGGTCATCAACACCGACAGCGAGCTGTACGGCGGCTCCGGCGTCGGCAACATGGGCGCGGTCGAGGCCGAGCACATCCCGTGGCACGGCTTCGACTCCTCGGCGGCCCTGCGGGTGCCGCCGCTCGGCGCCCTCTGGCTCAAGCTGGAGAGCTGATCGTCGCGGGCGCGTCCCCGGCCGGGGGCGCGCCCGCCCGGTCAGACCAGGTCGGCGTCGAGGTGCGCGGCGGAGTCGCGGGCCAGCCACTCCTGATCGAGGATCCCGAAGATCAGGTCGTCGGTCCACTCGCCCTTGATGAAGGTCTGCTGCCGCAGCAGCCCCTCCCGGGTGAAGCCGAGCCGCTCCATCAGCGCCGCCGACGCCACGTTGCGCGCGTCGCACTCCCCCATCACCCGGTGCAGCCCCTGCAGCCGGAACAACCGGTCCAGCACGGCGCTCACCGCCTCGGTCGCCAGACCCCTTTTCTGGTACGCCGTGGCCAGCGTGAAACCGATCTCCGCCTGCCGCCCGTTGTCGTGCAGCCGCACCGCCACGTCCCCGACCAGCACCCGTTCCGCGGTCAGCTCGATCGCGTACTGGAACCAGCCCGGCTTGTCCGGCGAGCTCTCGGCGAAGTTCCGCACCGCGAGGTCGGCCTTGTTCAGCGGGAACGGCGCGTCCCACGACTGGTACCGCGCCACGCCCGGATCCGACCGGTACTCGGCGAGCGCCTCCGCGTCCGACGCCCGAAACCTCCGCAGGATCAACCGCTCCGTAGCCATCAGCACCCGACGAGGATACGTCGTACCTTCGGCAGGAACGCTGCGGCGGCGGCTCCGGGACGCGGGGCGCCCCGGAGCCGGGTGGGCCGGGTGGGTCAGGAGCTGAGCAGGATGTCGTCGACGACGATGGTGTCGCCGACCGGGGCGGTGCCGCCGCTGGCGAAGGCGTACCCGAGCAGCGCGGTCGTCCCGGTGACCGTGGGCGCGACGGCGGTGGCGACCACCGTGCCGCCCACCGCGACCGTCGCGGCGGCCGGGGTGGCCTGCACCCGGATCGTGCTCCACCGGCCGACCGGCACCACGCCGGCGCCGGTGAGCACCCGCCAGGCCGACCCGTCGTACCGGGCCAGGCTGCCGTCGGCGCGGACCGCGAAGTGGTACGCGACCACCGACGCGCCGGCACTGGTGCGTCCCAGCACGTCGACGAGGAATCCGCTGGTCAGCGCGACCGGCTCGGCCCGGAACTCCAGCGTGCGGGTCGCCGCGGCGGCGGCCGGCCAGGCCACCTTGGCCATCGCGGTCGCCGACGAGTCGGACAGCCGCAGCGCCCGGCTGCTGCCGTCGACGCCGCTGCGGGTCACCCACGCCTGGCTGAGGTCGGTGAAGCCGCGCGGCCGGTTGTTCACCGGGTCGTTCTCGAACGAGTTCACCGTCGAGTACAGCTCCAGCTCGTTCAGGAACACGCAGCCGGCGCCGAGCTCGGCCTCGCACGACGCGGACGGGTCGACGACCACCCGGAGGTAGCGCGCCGTGACCGCGGCCAGGGTGAAGTACTCCAGCGCCAGGTGGGTCCGGTTCGCCGCGGTCACGATCGGGGCGCCCCAGGTCACGCCGTCGGTGGAGGCGTAGACCGTGGCGCTGGACGCCAGGCCGTGGCGCAGGCTGAGCCCCAGCCGGGTGAGCTGGTACTCGCGGTCCAGCCGCAGCTCGTAGGTGCCCGCTCCGCTGCCGGCCGCCCGTACCGCGCTGGACCAGTAGTCGGTGCTGCCGTCGAACGCGGCCGCCGGGCCGGTGCGCGGGTGCGCCGCGGGTGCGGCGGTCAGGTCCGTGGTGACCTGCACCTGGCCGAGGCGGTACTTGGTGGCCAGGTCGATCTTGCCGACGTCCGGGGTGAGGACGTCGACGTAGCGGCGCCAGATCCGGTTGCCGTCGTCGATCGTGTACCCGCTGTCCCCGGCCGGGCAGGACCAGGTCACGTCGCAGTTGTCACCGACCTGCAGCAGCCGGTTGCTCTCCACCCCGGCCACCGCGGTGTTGCCGGTCGAGCCGTGCGAGCGGTACCCGTCGGTCGGGCAGTTGCGGTAGGTCAGCTGGCCGACCCAGCCGGTGCCCTGGCCGTTGGTGGAGATCGCCACCCAGTTGTCCGGCCGCCCGCTGCTGAGCACCATCACGCCGTTCGGCATCAGCTGCAGCTGCGGGAAGATGCCGAGCAGCTTCGGGTTGGCGTCGTCGAACTGGTCGTACCCGTTCGGGAACGACACCGCGAGGGTCTGCAGGGCGGCCCAGGTGGCGCCGCCGTCGGTGGACGTCGTCCAGCGCGGGGTGTCCAGGTTGAAGGCGGTCGCGCCGTTCCAGAGGTGGTGCCGGGTCACCGCGAGCAGCTTGCCGCTGGGCAGGGCCGCGATGCCGGCCTCCGGGTAGCCGTGCGTGCCGGTGCTGTCGTAGGCGATGGTGCCGCGGGTGACGAAGCTGCGCCCGCCGTCGGTGCTCGCGGCCACGTACGACGCGTGCTGCCCGGCCCGGCCACCGCCCGGGTGGTTCGCGCCGAACGAGAGGTAGTAGCTGACCAGCACGGTGCCGTCGCCGAGCTGCAGGGGCGCGCCGTGCGTCCGGATGCCGCCGTCCAGGACGGCGCCGCCGAGCTGCACGACGGCCGGGGTGGTGGTCCAGGTGAGACCACCGTCGGTGGACCGGTGCACGCCGAACGTGGCGCTGCTCGTGGTGATCGCGGCCGGGATGAAGTCGATGCCGAGCAGCGACCCGTCCCGCAGCGAGGTGACCGGGACGCCGGGGTCGTGGGTGTAGGAGGCGGCCGGGAACGTCAGCCCGCCGTCGGTGGAGGTCACCTGGCCGGGCGGGGTCCGGTCGCTGCCGACGTCCAGGCCCTCGCTGAAGGTGGCGGTCACCGTCCGGCGCGGGCTGCCGTCCGCGTTCACCTCGTCCCGGGCACTGACCTTGGGGAAGGCCGCCTGGGCGCCGGTCGTGGCGTGGACCGTGCCCAGCTCACCGGCCCCGCCGACGTTCAGCACGTAGTCGGTGGCGCTGGGGCCGGTGCCGGAGACCGGGCTGCCGGTGACCGGGGTGGCGCAGGTCGCGTCGTCCGAGGTGGCCGCGTGCGCCGCGGACGGCGGCAGGGCGAGCCACCCGGACACCGCGATGAGTACCGCGACCGTCAGTGCTCCCGTGAATCTGCGTGACATCAAGTCCTCGTCTCGTGCCGGATCGACGGCACGAGACTAAGGAGGAGATCGATGCCCCGCGCTACCGGGGCCGACGACGGGCGTCGATGTTCACCGAGTGTTCAGACCTCCACGACGTCGGCGATGATCACGGTGACGTTGTCCGGGGCGCCGTTCTCCAGGGTGCGGTTGACCAGCTCGGCGGCGCAGGTGCGCCGGTCCGGGTTGTCGCGCAGGGTCTGCGCGATCACCGCGTCCTCCACGTAGTCGGACAGGCCGTCGCTGCAGAGCAGGTACCGGTCGCCGACCCGGGCCGGGATCATCCGGCCGGCCGGGCGGAACGGGCCGCCCTGCACGGCCTGGGTGACCAGCGCCCGCTGCGGGTGCCGGCGGGCGTCGTCCGGCGTCAGCACGCCCTGGTCGACGAGCGCCTGCACATACGTGTCGTCGCGGGTGAGCTGCTGGAAGTCGCCGTCGCGCAGCAGATAGCAGCGCGAGTCGCCGACGTTCAGCGCGGCCAGCCGCTCGCCGGAGAGCAGCAGGGCGGTCACCGTGGTGCCCATCCCGTCGCGGGCGTCGTCGTCGGCGACGGCCTTCTCGATCTGCTTGTTCGCGGTCTGCAGCGCCTCGATCAGATCCTGTAGGGGCTCCCCGGTGTCCGGCTTCTGATCGACCTCGCCGAGCGCCTGAACCAGGATGTCGCTCGCAAGCTCGCCGGCGGGCAACCCGCCCATGCCGTCCGCGACCACGAAGAGGCGATTGCCAACGAAGACAGCGTCCTCGTTGTTGGACCGGACCAGGCCCTGATCGGTGGCGGCGACCGCCCGGACAGCAAGCGTCATGGTGCAAGAGTGCCAAAGCCCCGTTGGGTTGTCTCTAGTAAACGTGCACCTCCGCGTACGGCGTGTCGGGCGATCCGGCGTTTCCGCAGGTCACGACGGTGCACGCGGTGGGGCGGTTCACCCGTGGGCCGAACTTGCGCGCGGCGCGGCGCGCCGGGCGGCCCGCCGCCGTACGGGTGATCATCTTCTCGGCGGTCTGCGGGGCGGCGCGACAAGCTCCGGCGGACTCGGTAACAATCGTCACCGTGACGACAGCGATCCATCAGCGCATTGCCTCCGAGCTCGGGGTCCGCGAAGGGCAGGTCACCGCCGCGGTCGAGCTGCTCGACGGCGGGGCCACCGTGCCGTTCATCGCCCGCTACCGCAAGGAGGTGACCGGCACCCTCGACGACACGCAGCTGCGCAACCTCGAGGAACGGCTGGGTTATCTGCGCGAGCTGGAGGACCGGCGGGCCGCGGTGCTGGAGTCGATCCGCTCCCAGGGCAAGCTGGACGAGGCGCTGGAGCAGCAGATCCTCGAGGCCGACACGAAGGCCCGGCTGGAGGACATCTACCTGCCGTTCAAGCCGAAGCGCCGGACCAAGGCGCAGATCGCCCGGGAGGCCGGCCTGGAGCCCCTCGCCGAGGGTCTGCTGTCCGACCCCACGGTCGACCCGAAGGCGGCCGCGGCGGCGTTCGTGGACGCCGAGAAGGGTGTCGCCGACGCGCAGGCCGCGCTGGACGGCGCCCGGTCGATCCTGATCGAGCGGTTCGCCGAGGACGCCGACCTGATCGGCGAGCTGCGCGAGCAGATGTGGACCCGGGGCCGGCTGGTCGCCAAGGTCCGCGACGGCAAGCAGACCGACGGCGCCAAGTTCTCCGACTACTTCGAGTTCGGCGAGCCGTACACCAAGCTCCCCTCGCACCGCATCCTGGCGATGCTGCGCGGCGAGAAGGAGGAGGTCCTCGACCTCACCATGGAGCCGCACCCGGAGGAGGACGAGGGCTACTTCGAGGGCCGGATCGCCGGGCGCAACGGGGTCACCGACCACGGCCGGCCGGGCGACAAGTGGCTGATCGACACGGTCCGCTGGGCCTGGCGCACCCGGATCCTGATCCACCTCGGCGCCGACCTGCGGGTCCGGCTGCGCGAGGCGGCCGAGGACGAGGCCGTCCGGGTCTTCGCCGCGAACCTGCGCGACCTGCTGCTGGCCGCCCCGGCCGGCACCCGCACCACGATGGGCCTGGACCCGGGTTTCCGCACCGGCGTGAAGGTCGCCGTGGTCGACGCGACCGGCAAGTGCGTCGCCACCGACGTGATCTACCCGCACGTGCCGCAGAACAAGTGGGACGAGTCGATCCACCGGCTGGCCGCGCTCGCCTCGAAGCACCAGGTCGACCTGATCGCGATCGGCAACGGCACCGCGTCGCGGGAGACCGACAAGCTCGCCGCCGAGCTGATCAAGCGGCACCCGGAGGCGAACCTGACCAAGGCGGTGGTCTCCGAGGCCGGCGCGTCGGTCTACTCCGCCTCCGCGTACGCCTCGCAGGAGCTGCCCGGCATGGACGTGTCGCTGCGCGGCGCGGTCTCCATCGCCCGCCGCCTGCAGGACCCGCTCGCCGAGCTCGTGAAGATCGACCCGAAGTCGATCGGCGTCGGCCAGTACCAGCACGACCTGTCCGAGGTGAAGCTGGCCCGCTCACTGGACGCGGTCGTCGAGGACTGCGTGAACGGCGTCGGCGTGGACGTCAACACCGCCTCCGCGCCGCTGCTCACCCGGGTCTCCGGGATCACCGCGGGGCTGGCCGAGAACATCGTGATGCACCGCGACCAGAACGGCCCGTTCCGGAACCGCAAGGAGATCAAGAACGTCGCCCGGCTCGGCCCGAAGGCGTTCGAGCAGTGCGCCGGCTTCCTGCGCATCCGCGACGGCGAGGACCCGCTCGACTTCTCCAGCGTGCACCCCGAGTCGTACCCGGTGGTCCGCACGATCGCGGCCGACGCCGGCGCCGAGATCAAGGCGCTGATCGGCAACAGCCCGCTGCTGCGCGCCGTCCGGCCGGACAAGTTCGTCACCGAGGCGGTCGGCCTGCCGACCATCACCGACATCCTCAAGGAGCTGGAGAAGCCGGGCCGCGACCCGCGCCCGGCGTTCACCACGGCCACCTTCGCCGAGGGCGTCGAGAAGATCGCCGACCTGACGCCGGGCATGGTCCTGGAGGGTCAGGTCACCAACGTGGCGGCGTTCGGCGCGTTCGTCGACATCGGCGTGCACCAGGACGGCCTGGTGCACGTGTCGGCGCTGTCCGAGAAGTTCGTGCAGGACCCGCGCGAGGTGGTCAAGTCCGGCGACGTGGTCAAGGTCCGGGTGCTCGAGGTGGACCCGCAGCGCAAGCGGATCTCGCTGACCATGCGGCTCTCCGACGAGCCGAACCGGGGCCGGCAGCCGCGCGAGGACCGCGGCGGGCAGGGCGGCCAGACCGGTCAAGGCGGTCAGAACGCCCAGGGCGGCCCGCGTGGCGGTCAGGGCGGACAGGGTGGCCAGCGCGGCGGCCAGGGCGGTCAGCGTGGCGCTCAGGGCGGTCAGGGTGGCCAGCGCGGCGGCGGCCAGGGTGGTCAAGGCGGTCAGCGCGGTCAGGGTGGCGGCCAGCGCGGCGGCCAGCCGCGGCAGGGCGGTGGTCAGCGCGGTGGCGGCAGCAGCGGTGGCGGCTTCGGCAACGACGCGATGGCCGACGCGCTGCGCCGGGCCGGGCTGACGAAGGACTGACGGCAGGCGGGGCTTCCGGTCACGGCGATTTCTCGTACGTACGGAAGCCCCGGCCGCAGCCGTGACCCGCGACGAGCCGGGACGGGCGAGCGGTCAGTTCCAGATCTTGATGTCGCTGAAAGCGACCTGGTACGGACCCAGCACGGGAGCGTCGCGCTCGCTGAAGACGCCCAGGTGCAGCTGGCCCGCGCCGAGATCCTTCTCGGTCAGCGCGGCCGAACCCACCTCGGCGCCGTCGCGGCTCACCGTCACCGTGCCGCCCCGCACCCGCAGGGTGATCCGGGTCGGCTCGGCGTTCAGCGCGATCGGCTCGGGCAGCACGAACGTCCGCAGCGTGCTGACGTCACCGTCGGTCTGGTGCAGCCCGACGTAGATGTGGTTCTCGCAGACCCGGGCCTGGTAGCCGTGCAGTTTCGGCACCCGGACGAACCGGAACCAGATCCCGGCGCAGCTGCCCGGCGCCTCCAGGCGCACCCCGACCTCGGCGGTCAGGTCGGCCGGCAGCACGTCGGCCGGACCCTTGCAGCGGTACACGTCGTTGTTCTCCCGGACCGCCACCAGCTCGCCGTCGACGAACGCGCAGTGCGCGCCCTGGTTGACCGGCGCCTTGTCCAGAGCGGTCGGGATCCAGAACTTCGGGGCGGCCAGCGCGTCGCTGATCAGCGGAGCGCCGAGCGCGGCACCCTCGGTCACCCGGGGCGTGGCGGCCGCGTCCTTCGCCGCGTCGCCGGACCGGGACTTCATCACCGCGGCCGCGATCGCGATGCCCGCCACCAGCGCCACCGCGAGCAGGGCCACCGCGGCCGGGAGCACCCAGCGGCGCGCCGGCTCGGGCGACCGGGAACCGCCGGACACCGTGGTCGAGGCGGCCGGCGAGATCGGCACCGTGACGATCGAGTTCTCGTCGTACCCGACCAGGCCGGGCGGGATGTCCAGGACCGGCGCCGTGGTCGCCCCGGCGGCGGTCGCGGCGACCGGCGTGGTCACCGGCGCGGCGGTCCGGCCGGTCACCGCGAACCCGGTCACCGCCTGCGCCTCGACCGCGGCGGCCTGCAGGTCGGGCTGGTCGGCCAGGGCGGCCGCCACGGCCGCCGGGTGCTCGCCGGAGATCAGCAGGTCGAGCAGCTCCCGGGCGCTGGGCCGGTTGGCCGGGTCCTTCTCCAGGGCGTGCGCGACCAGGTTGCGCAGCGGGCGGTGCAGGCCGTGCAGGCGGGGCGGCTGGGTGAGGATCCGGGCCGCGGTGGCCGGCGGCGAGTCCGCGTAGAACGGGGTCTTGCCGGTCCCCGCGTACGTCACCACGCTCCCCCAGGCGAACACGTCCGCGGCCGGGGTGATGATCGGGGTGTCCGCGTCGGTGTTGAACCGCTCCGGCGCCATGTACGCCACCGTGCCGACCATCTGGTCGGGCCGGGTGTTCTCGCTGGCCATCGCCATGGCGCGGGCGATCCCGAAGTCGATCACCTTGGGGCTGCCCGGCGCGAGCAGCACGTTGCGCGGCTTGAGGTCACGGTGGATCACGCCGGCGCCGTGGATCGCGGTCAGCGCGGTGGCCACGCCGATCGCCACGCTGTGCAGGTTGGCCGAGGTCAGCGGGCCGCGCTGCTCGACCACCTCGGCCAGGGTGGGTCCGTCGACGTACTCCACCACCAGGTAGGGGCGCTCGTGGTCGGGGTCGGCGTCGAGCACCTCGGCGGTGCAGAACGGCGGCACCTGCCGGGCCCGGTCCACCTCGCTGCGGAACCGGCGGCGGAACTCGTCGTCGTGCGCCAGGTCGAGCCGGACCACCTTGACCGCGACCAGCACGTCGCTCTTCTGCCGGCGGCCCAGATAGACCGTGCCCATTCCGCCCTCGCCGAGGCGGCCGAGCAGCTCGTAGTCGCCGAGCATGCCCGGATCGTGCGGACGCAACGGTTGCGTCCGTTCCCCCGGCAACGTGCTGTCGACCATGTTCTTCGCGCCCCCCATATTCCCCGCTGGCACTGTAACGGGCGGCTCCGCGGTCGCAGTAGACCCGGTGGCCCGGTTGGCACCGAACCGACACCAGAAATCGAGCGCGCTCCGGGGTGGCTCTGCGACGGCTCTGCGGGTCAACCCTGAGAGCGCGGATCAGGGGGCGATCCGGGCGGTGCCGGATGGAAAGTGCCGGATCCGGGTAGCAAGCTTGAGGCATGACTTCCCCACCCCGGGGACGAGACGAAGGAAAGCGAGACCCCATGAACGCCGTGCACGACACGATGGCCCGCCAAGGCCTGGTCCGCCCGCGTGACGGCCGCATGGTGGGCGGCGTCTGCGCCGGTCTCGGCCGGCGCTTCGGGCTCGACCCGTGGATCGCCCGCCTGCTCTTCGTGCTGATCCTCTTCGTGATCCCGGGCAGCCAGATCCTGGTCTATCCGATCCTCTGGGTCCTGATGCCGTCCGAGCAGACGGAGTTCTCGGCGACCACCCCGCCGGCCACCTGGTGACGCACCGGGCCGGGGCAGCCTCGCTGTCCCGGCCCGGTTTTTTCCGTGCTGATGTGAGGAGCGCCGCATGACCGTCGTCGCCACGCTGGTGATCGAGGGACCGTCCCGGTCGCTCACCACCTTCGCCCGCGCCGTCCCGATCACCGTGGACGGCCAGGCCAAAGGTCAGGTGCGGGCCGGCAAGCGGCTGACGCTGGCCCTGGCGCCCGGCTCGCACACCGTCCGGGCACACGGCGGCGCGGAGCTGCCGGTCCGGCTCGGGCCGGGCCTGACCACCCGGGTCCGGGTGGAACGCGACGCGGCCGGCCGCTGGCACGTCACCGACGCCGGTCCGGGCTAAGCGACCAGCTTCTTCAGCGCCGCGGTGAGCTGCTGGTCGTCCAGGTAGCTCCGGGTGACCATGGTGCCCGCGGCGTCCAGCAGGACGTAGGTGCTCTGCTCGAAGATCGCGAAGCGCTTCCAGATCTTGCCGGTCGGGTCGTTCAGGTGGGTGACCGCGCCGACGTCCATGTCCGCGACGAACTCGCGCATGGCCTTGGTGGTGCCCATCCCGGCGACGCCGAGGAAGGTGAGCCGGCCGGCGTACTCCTCCTGGTCGTCGGCCACCGACTGGGCCTCGCCGGCGCAGGTGGCGCACCAGGGCGCCCAGAACCACAGCACCGCCGGTTTCCCGGCCAGCTGGGCGGCGTCGTAGGTGGCGCCGTCCAGTGTCGTACCGGAGAACTTCAGCGTCTCGGGCACCGGCGGGGCCGGCGGCGAACCGGCCACCGGCGACCCACCGGCGGCCGGCCGTGCGGCCGCCGGAGGCGACGTGGCACAGCCGGCGGCCAGCATGGCCAGCGGAAGCGTCAGCAGAGCCCGACGGGTACCCACCAGCGCTCCTTCCGGCATCGGTGTCACTAGTGGGCCGCGGCGGCCGGGTCGATCAGCCGCAGGGCCAGCGCCGGGCAGACGTTGACGGCCTTGCGGGCGCCGTCCTCCAGCCACGGCGGCAGCGGCGTCTGCGGGAACGCCGGGAAACCGTTGTGGTCCAGCCGGATGATCTCCGGGGCGACCGCCGAGCAGAGCCCGTGCCCGTCGCACCGCGACCAGTCCAGCGCCAGCCTCCGGGCGCCCTTCTCCGCGGTGTACGGCAGCGGCAGGATGCCCCGCACCTGCTTCCCGCAGCCCTCCCCGTTCGCGTGCGCCTCGACGTCCTTGTGGAACACCTCGAGCGCGGAGAGCGCGAACCGGGACGTGCCGTCCGGGTGGCTGCACGCGCCCCGGCCCTTGACCAGACCGGCCGCCTGACGCACCTGCTCCAGCGCGGAACCGCCGAGCGACACCAGGGTGACCGCCCGGGCCAGGTCCGGCAGGCCGAGCCGGCACGGGCCGCACTGCCCGGCCGACTCACCGGCGAGATACTGCACGACCTGGGCGACCTCGCCGAGCGCGCAGGTCTTGGAGCCGATCGGGATCAGCATGCCGGCGCCGAGCGTGCCGCCCACCTTGGCGAACCCCTTGCGGGAGATCGTCACGGTGGCCGCCTGCTCCGCACTGATCCACTTGCCGTGGTAGCCGCCGACCAGCAGCCCCGGGCCGATGTCCGCGCCGCACATGGTGAGCACGTCCATCAGCGGGGTGCCGCTGGGCGCCTCGACGACCGCGGGCGCGGTGGCCGAGCCGCCGACGGTCAGCATGACCGTGCCGGGCTCCTCCGGGATGCCGACCGAGTTGTACTCCCACGGCCCGAGCCGGGCCGCGATCGCCAGCTGCGAGTACGTCTCGGCGTTGGAGAGCAGGGTGGGCAGGCCCATCACGCCGTTGTCGCTGGACCGGACCTTGCGGCCGGGCGGGATGTGCGCCTCGCCGTTGATCCCGCGGACCAGCGCGCCGCCCTCACCGGAGATGAACCGGTGCGGGACCGTGACGATCCGGGTCGGGCAGGGCATCTTCCGCTCGGCCAGGGCCGCGGTCAGCGAGTTCTGCCCGATGCCGTCGTCGGCGATGCCGATGACGATCTCCTCCGCGTCCAGGGCGGCGGCGGCCAGAGCCGCGCCGTCCAGGATCAGGTGCGGACCGCGGGTCAGGATCGACTTGTCCTTCCAGGACGGCGGCTCACCCTCGGTGGCGTTCACCACGATCACCGGAGGCAGGTCCTGCCGCTTGCAGGAGTCGATCACCGCGCGCACCTTGCGGGCGAACGGGAAGCCCGCGCCGCCACGTCCGCGCAGCTCGATCCGGTCGGCGAGCCCGATCAGCTCACCCGACGAGAGGGCCGCGAACCCGCCGTGCACCTCCTGGTGCGCCTGCAGGTCGAGGCGGCCGTACTCGTCGAAGCCCGCGGTGATCCGCGGGACGCCGATCGAGGTGACCGGTGGGACTTGTGCCGTGCTCAATTCGATTCACCGCGCAACTGCGAGAAGTAGGCGTCGTCGTCGTCGCCACCGCGGCCACGGCCACGACGGGACGGCGCGACGGGGGCGCCGCCACCGCGGACCACCTCGGTGGACGGCCGGCGGGCACGCCGGGATCCGGTGTCGACCAGGGAGTCGTCATCGGTGTACTGGTCGTCGGCCAGGTCGACGAACTGGCTGCGGCTGTGCCGGCCGTCGTCGGCGCGGCGGCGGCCACCGGTGGGTTCCTCCTCCTCGTACCGGGGGGCACGCGGGCGGGGGGTCTCCTCGTACACCTCGTCGGCACGACGGCGGGCACGCGGAGCGGCCTCCTCGTAGTAGTCGTCGTCGGCACGGCGGCGGGCCCGGGGGGCGGGCTCGTCGTCGTCGGCGTACCGGCGCATCCGGGTCTGGGTGTCGTCCATCCGCATCCGGGTGCCGGTCTCGGACAACTCGTCCCGGCGCATCCGGGTCTGGGTGTCCTCCATCCGCATCCGGGTGCCGGTCTCCGACAACTCGTCCCGGCGCATCCGGGTGCCGGTCTCGTCCGGGCGCAGCCGGGTTCCGGTCTCGTCGGGGCGCAGGCGGGCGCCGGTGTCCTCCAGCGACGAGCGGCGGGCCCGGGGGTCCTCCTCGTCGTCCGCGTACCGGCGGCTGCGCGGGCGCGGGCCGTCGTCGTAGTACTCCTCGTCACGACGGCGCGCGCGGGGGGCGGGCTCCTCGTACCGGTCGTCCTCGAACTCGCGGCGGGAGATCGCCCGGGTCGGCTCGTCGAAGCGCTCGTCCTCGACGGGACGCCGCTGGCGCGGGGCCGGGGCCTCGAGCTCGGCGAGCATGGCCGGTTCCGGGATGACCTGGGCGGGCGGGGCCGGAACGGGCGGTGCGACGGGCGGGGCCGGCGGCGCTGCGGCGGGCACCCAGCTGCTCAGGGTGGCCGGCTCGGCGGGCGCTGCCAGGTCGGCGCCACCACGGCCGCCGCCACCGCCGAAGCGGTTGCGGGTGGTGCCGGCGGTGGGCGCCGTGCTGGCCGGTTTGACGGCGCCGAGGCCGGCGGCGGACGAGAAGTCCTTGCGCCGGTTCAGGCTGACCGACAGTCGCACCGCGAGGCCGATGAGCACGGCCAGGACGCAGATGACGTAGCTGACGATGACCCAGGTGGCCGCGGCCCGGCCGGCGCCGAGGCCGTGCATCAGGGCGATCGGCCACATCAGGTACGAGACCGAGTGGATCGCGCGCCACATCCACGGCTTGCCGCGGCCGATGAACCGGGCCCGGATCAGGCCGCTCCAGGTGACCATGAACAGGACGTACCCGGAGATCTGCCCCAGCCCGATGTACAGCGTGTTCGTCGGGGTGAGGAACGGGATGAAGATGTCGATCACCCGGATGTGGTGCTCGACGGTCTTGGTCCACAGGTGCACCACGAGCGACGAGATCGCCATCACGCCGGTGGTGCGGTGGGTGGACTGCAGCAGCACGCGCTGCCGGATGGAGAGCACCAGCCGGTCGGTGGAGACGAGCCCGACCATGATGGTGATGGAGAGGGACACCAGGGTGAGCACACCCATGTAGAACTCTGCGTACGTGAAGAAATAGACGTACCCGACGCGGCCGGGCTTGGTCATCATCGCGACCGCCCAGATTGCCGCCAGGACGCTTACCACCAGCAGGATGACCGCGCCCGTGGGCACGGTGCGAGTACCGGTGGAGCCGATGTCGACCGCCACCCTACTGGCGGTGCGCTCATTGTTCTTCGACCGGGCCATTGACTCCTCTTTTTCCGCAACGGTCACGTCCCGTGGGCGGTGGGACGCCGGTGTCCGTGGGGAACACCCCGTGCTCAAGTTGTTCTGGACCCGGCCGTGGCGTGCTTTCCCCTGCGATGCCCCGGCCGTGTCCTCCCCGGATTACGTGCCGGGCGGGGCTTCGGATGAACGCGTGCGAAATTTCTGGCCGACTCTTTTCGGTGATCGCGTCGCTACTTTTTGCATTTGGCACCTGAGCTGCGAAAACAGGGGTTCACCGGGGTTCTTAAGGCAAAAATAAGATGCGCCATGGAGTGACCCGGGCCACGAGGTGAACCATTCGGGGCAGCCCGGCGAACTTACTGGGTGAGGGGACCACGAACGAGGGGGGACGCTGTGCGGATTTTCACCGCGCTGCTCGGGGCCACGATCGCGGGGGCGACACTGGGCGCGGCCGGACTGACGGCGGCGCCGGCGCGTGCCGACGTGCCGGGCTTCGGCGTACGGGTCACCGCACCGGCCACGTTCAAGGCGAGCGGCAACACGAAGACCCTGACCGCGGTCAGCACGTCCGACCAGCGCCAGTGCCGCAAAGTGCGCTGGACCCTGATCGTACGAGGCGGCGACGTCCCGCTGGACCGGATCCGGGTGACCCGGATCGAGAACAACACCGCGTTCGCCACCCGGGTCAGCCTGGACGGGGACACCGCGACGCTCGTCGACGAGCAGCTCGACCCGGGCACGCTGTGCCGGGGCCGGACGGTGACCGGCCAGTGGCAGATCGGCTTCGCCGGGCGTGACGGCGGCCGGGTCCGGTTCGAGGTGCGGGCGTTCGACGAGGCGAACACGCTGCTCACCGCGGGTGGCGCGACCACCGAGGTGACCGGCCAGGTGGCCACGTCGTCACCGACGCCGTCACCGTCGAAGACCTCCGCCTCGCCGGAGCCCACCGAGGACGAGGAGGAGGAAGCGACGCCGGCCGACACCACGCCGCCCACCCGGGCGGCCGTGACGCAGAGCCCGCAGGCCCTCTCCCCCGCGGCGAGCGACAGCAACCTGCTCGGGCCGGGCCTGATCGTCGGCGGGGTGTTCTTCTTCCTCGGCCTGCTCCTGCTGCTGCGGCTGCGGTCCCGGACGAAGGCGGCGCGCCAGCAGGCCCAGACGCTGCCGACCGGTTTCTACACGATGCCGTAGACGGCCGAAATACCCGACAAACGGCGCGAAAGGGACTAAAGTTCCCTTATTGTGATCGTTCCTCGGGAGGACTTCGTGGCCCGTACCGCCAGGATCGCGGGTGTGTTCAGCGCGCTCGCCCTGATCTCCGCCGCCCTGCCCGCCGGGGTGGCGTCCGCCGCGCCGGCCGTGGGCACCCCCGGTGCGCCGGTCGTGCCGGCCGCGCTGCAGCCACCGGCCGGCAACGCGGTGCACGCCGTGCTCCGGGCGCGTGGCGTGCAGATCTATGAGTGCAAGCGCAGCATGTGGCAGCCGCTCGAGCCGGCCGCGTCCCTGACCGGGACGACGGTGAACCCGGCCCGCAAGGTCACCGCGGTGCACTTCCGCGGCCCGGCCTGGGTCTCCGACCAGGACGGCTCGATGGTCCAGGGCACCGACCCGGTCACCGAGCCGGCCACCGAGCCCGGCAGTCTGCCGCTGTCGCTCTACCGGGCCACCGGCAACCGGGGCGGCGGCCTGTTCGGCCCGGTCACCTGGATCCAGCGCATCGACACGCACGGCGGCGCGGCCCCGGCCACCTCCTGCGGCGGCGACCAGCCGGTCGCGGTCCCCTACCGCGCGCTCTACCGCTTCTTCACCAAGAAGTGACCCGTCACTGCGTGACCGCCAGGACGATCGCGGTCGCGTTGTCCTGACCACCGGCCGCCAGCGTCGCGTCCAGCAGGGCCCGGACCGCGGCGGCCGGCCGGCCTTCGCCCAGCAGGCGGGCCAGCTGCTGGTAGCCGAGCTGGCCGGACACCCCGTCGGTGCAGAGCAGCAGACGGTCACCGGGGCGCAGCGGCACGTCGAGCACGTCCGGGTCGGGCCGGTCCGGGTGGCCGGCGTACCGGGTCAGCCGGTACCCGTCGGCCTGCGCCTGCGGGTCGGCGGCGGCGTACCAGCCGTGCACCAGGCCGAGCCAGGCGACCGTGTGGTCGACGGTGAGCAACTCCAGCAGGCCGGCGCGCAGGCGGTAGGCGCGGGAGTCGCCGAGCTGCACGATCCGGACGGCGGCTTCGCCACCGCCGTCACCATCCACGCCGGTCACGGCGGTCAGGGTGCATCCGGTCAGGTCACTCAGGGTTCGTGCTTTGTCTCGTACGAGGGAATGCACCTCGGCGACGACTCCCCGCAGCGCGGCCGGAGCCGGATCGGCGCACCGCGTCGCGAACGTCTCCACCGCGAGCCGTCCGGCGGCGGCGCTGCCCTCACCCGCGCCCATCCCGTCCGCGACGATCGCGAGCGGCCGGTCCGCGGCCAGGTGCAGCACGTCGTAGTTCCGGTCGTAGCGCACACCGGTGACGCTCCCGGCGGCCGCGACCACCCGGCACGCGCCGATCCGCCAGGACGCCTCGGCGCTCACGCCTCACCGACCCGGGTGTTCAGGTGCTCGCGGGCCGCGGCGACCAGCGCCTCCGGCTCGTCGGCGTGGAACCGGATCGTGGTGGCCGGCTGCCCGCGGGTCTTGCGGACCGCGACCACGGTGGGCTCGGTCAGACGCACGTCGACGCTGGTCTGGCCGGCCATGCCGAACGAGAGCACGCCGTCCTCCAGCTGGGTCTGCCCGCCCGGTGGCATCGACCGGCGGCGTACCTCGATCGCGGCGATCCGGTCCCAGGGGATCGGCAGGTCGAGGGTGAGGCTGTTGCGGATCCGCAGGCCGGACGGGCCGACCAGGTGCTGGTGCACGTGCATGGTGGCGAGCAGGCCGACCATCCAGAACAGGCCGTAGACGCCGAGCGCCAGCGACGCGATCCGGATCGTCTCCCAGGGCAGGACGAAGTGCAGGATCGGCAGCTCGATCACCGAGACGCCGAGGAGCGCGCCGAGGATCAGGTTGACCGCGCGGTGGTAGGTGAACCGCTGGGCGCCGGGCTCGAGCGGCAGCGGCCGGCGAAGGATCCAGCGGAAGAGAGCGGCCCAGAGGCGCAGCTCGTAGAGCACGACTTTTTTCCCGAGGCCGATCACTCCGTCACCCCCGGCTGGTGGACCAGGCCCAGGCCGTGCAGGGTGGCGAGCACGTCGTCGAGCCCGGCGACCAGGGCGTCGAAGCGGGCGGCCGGCATGTGCGCGAACAGCTGCCGGCCGAACTCGCGCTGCTGCCCGGCGATCTCGTCGAGCAGCGCGGTGCCCCGCTCGGTGCAGGTGACCAGCGTGGCGCGGCGGTCGGCGGGGTGCGGCTCCCGGGTCACCAGGCCGCCCGCGACCAGGCCGTCGACCAGGCCGGTGATCGCCCGCGGGGTGACCCGCAGCGCCTCGGCGAGGGCTCGCTGCGGGCTCGGGCCCAGGCTGCGCAGCGTCCAGAGCAGCGTCATCCGGGAGACGCTCAGGCCCTGCGCCGCCAGGCTCTTCGTCATGTCGTCATTGAGCAGCACGACCAGCTCGAGGATCCGGTCGAGGCCGCCGGCATAGCGTTCGTCGTCACCCATATCGTGACGGTACTTCATCATGTACCAGGTTCACAATATTGCCCGCCGCATGCGGGAGCCCCCGCACCGTTTCCGGCGCGGGGGCTCCCTGAGGTGGTTACAGCGCCGGGTAGGCGTTCGCCATCAGCTGCTGGAACTGGGCGGAGAACCAGGCACCCGAGATCGGGGCGTTCGGCAGGGCGCCGCTCAGGCTGTTGCCGTTGCGGGCGTTACCGGTGTAGGTCGGGTCGCACATCCGGTCGAAACCCTTGCCCTCGTCGTTCGGGATCAGCGAGGAGGAGCCGTCCGACTCACCCGGGGGCTTCACCCAGACGTACGCGTCGATGCCCGCGGCCGGAGCCGCCTTGGGACGCTCGCCGAGGCCGGCGCCGGACTGGTTGCACCAGTTGCCGGCGTGGATGCGGCGGTCGATCCGCGACTCGTTGACGTAGGTGTCCACGACCGTGGAGGTGCTCGCCTTGGTCGGCCGGGCCGAGCCGCCCCAGCCGTTGCGGGACGTGTCGATCAGCATGCCGATGTTGCTGTTGAAGCCGATCGAGACCAGCTTCGTCCGGAACGCCTGGGCGAACGTCAGCTCATCGGTGTACTGGTTCCAGTCGACCCACTTGGACTGCCGGACGCTGGTGCCACCGACCGTGGTGGTCGGCTGGACCCACGGCTCCTGCAGCGCCGAGTAGTTGGCCGTGTTGGTGATGAAGCCGGTGACGTTGTTGACGCTGCCGGAGGCCTGCGCGGCCTGCAGCATGATGTCCGCGGTCGGGCCGAAGTTCGAGTCCCAGCCGATCCAGCCGTGGTGCGCGGCGTCGACGTAGTTGTAGGTGTTGCTCAGCGCGCCGAGCTTGTTCAGGGCGTAACCGATGCCCTGCACGTACCCGCCGTTGGCCTTCATGGTGTCGCACATCGCCGTGCCGCCGGCCTGGCCGGAGGTGTTGGTGACGAGGTTCGGCAGCGAGTCGATCTCGACGATGTTGATGATGCGCAGGCTCTTGTACTTCGCGTCGGCCTGGATCGCGGCGATCGGGTCGATGTACTCGGCCTTGTAGCGCGGCAGGTCGTTCGGGCCCAGCTCACCGTTGGAGGCGAGCGCGGCGCAGTCCCGGCCCGGCAGGTTGTAGATCACGAACTGGATGTAGCCGGCGCCCTGGGCGAGAGCCGCGTCCAGGTGCGCCCGGACCCCCATCGCGCCGTTCGAGCTGCTGTCCGTGGTGCCCGCGATCGCGGCGATCCGGTCCAGCCAGACCGCGGTCGGGTTGTTCGAGACCCGGCTGCCGCCGGTCTCGGCGTCGGCCTTGGCCTTCCACTCCGGGTTGATGTAACCCTTCGCGCCCGAGTACGGGTTGTCGACCTTGACGCCCGGGCTCGTCGACGTCGAGGGGCTGGTCGACGGGCTGCTGGACGGGCTGGTCGACGGGCTCGTCGAGGGGCTCGTCGAGGGGCTCGTGGACGTGCTGGGCGATGTGCTCGGCGACGTCGGGACGCTGCCGGTGCAGGCGACGTTGTTCAGCTTGAATGTGGCGGGCGTGGCGTTGGTGCCCGAGTAGTTCGCGTTGAAGCCGAAGTTCGCCGTGCCGTTCGTGCCGAGCGAGGACGCCCAGGACGGGTTCGTCGCCGTGACGTTCTGGCCGGACTGGGTGACGGTGGCGCTCCAGGCCTGCGTGACCGTCTGGTTGCCGGCGAAGGTCCAGGTCAGATTCCAGCCGCCGGTGATCGCGTCACCGAGGTTGGTGACCGTGACGTTGCCGGTGAAACCAGTGCTCCACTGGTTCACCGAGTAGTCGACACGACAGCCCGCGGCCGCGCTGGCGTCGGTCGTCACGGCGACCGCGCCGGCACCGGCCACGACACTCACGGCGGCGGCTGCCGTGAGGGCGCGGGCCCGGGTGGAAATGGGTCTCATCAGGACTCCTCGAGACGTACGGCGGCGCCAATGATGAACGCCAATGGGAGCGGCGACCAACACATCGGTGGGGATCGTTGGCCGACGCGGACAGCATTACATGGGAGCGCTCCCAGCGCAATGATCCGGAAACAGTTGGGCAACCCCTGGTTCACGCGGGGTGCGGCAGGCCGCCGGAGGGTGTTTCCCGCAGCGTGGGGCGGGGCGATCGGGGCGCGTGATCCGGGGCGCAAGGGCGGCGAGTGCACGCAATCGGCACCCGCGGGGCGGCAGGAGCACGCGATCGCCGCTCACGGGCGGCAAGAGCACGCGATCCGCGCCCGCGGGGCGGTAGGAGCACGCGATCGGTCGAGTCCGGGGGCGGTGGCGGTGCGCGATGGGGTTGTGCGGGCTGCCACCGCCCCTATGAGGGCGGCAGCGGCACGCGAACCCGCAGCGCGGACTTCCACCGCCCCGCTCCAGGGCGGCGAACCACGTGATCGGTACATCTCAGGCGCGGCACAGTCCCGCCCCCGGACCGCAAGCGCGAGCACCGACCCCGGCTGGTGCTGAGGGTTGTCTCAAGCACCGCGAGGCAACCCTCAGCACCAGCCAACGCCGACCGGCTGGTAGTGAGAGCTGTCTCGAGCACCGCGAAGCAACCCTCAGCACCAGCCAACGCTGGCCGGCTGGTGGTGAGGGCTGCTTCCAGGGGCCGGAGGGAGCCGTTTGCACCAGCCGGGGGCGCTACGTGGGGACTTCAGGCACAAAACGGACCGAAACCACACACACAGAGCCCGCCCCTCCCTGGGGGCTCCCCCGCAGACAGTGTGACGGGGAGGCGTTTGGGGGTGGGGGTGGCCTGTGGACAGAGCCGGACGGTGGAAAACGCCCCTCACCCCCGGCCACAGCGCCACCAGCGGGTTGACCGCGCCCACCCACGGACATCGCCCCGGAGGGCTTCGCGTCATGGACGCGCCAGCGGCCAGCGAAGCCCGCAGGGGTCCCGGCGGGAGCGACGATCAGCGGCCAGCGAAGCCCGCAGGGGTCCCGGCGGGAGCGACGATCCGCACCCCGGCGAACGCACGACCTCAAGCCCTTGAACTTGATCTTCCAACTCCCCCCGCGGCGGAAGCTCCTCCCGCGGAACCTCCCGCCGCAGACGCTCCCCCCGGCAGCCGCGCCAGCACCTCCTCCAGCGACACCCCCGCAGCCCTGTCCAGCAGCACATCCGCGTGCGCATAACGATCCCGCGCGGTGAACCCGTTCGGGATCGCCACGCACCGCATTCCCGCGGCCTGCGCCGCCACCACCCCGTGCGGGCTGTCCTCGAACGCCACCGCCTCCTCCGGCGTCACCCCGAGCCGGGACAGCGCCAGCCGGTACACCGCCGGGTCCGGTTTGTGCCGGTCGACCTCGTCGCCGCAGGCCAGGACGTCGAAGCGGTCGAGGTCGCCGGTCCGGGCCAGGTTCGGGCGCACCCAGGTGGCCGGTGAGCTGCTGGCGACCGCGAGCCGCAGCCCGCGCCGCTGCGCGGCGGCGAGCCAGGGACCGATGCCGTCGATCAGACCGAGGGTGGTGTGGATCTTTTCCCGGTACGCCATCCGCCGCGAGTGACTGGCCGGACGGTCGAACCCGGACCCCACCGCGCGGGCCAGCGCCGTGTACCGCGACTCGCTCACGTCACCGCCGTGCTCGGCGAAGAAGCCGGACGTGTCCAGTTCCAGCCCGTGCTGACGCCACTCCCACTGCCAGCTGTCCAGCAGCGTGGCCTCGGTGTCCATCAGCAGCCCGTCGAAATCGAAGATCAACGCCTGGATCGCCATGGCCCGATCATCCCGGACCGGGCGTGGTGCACCGGGTCAGCGGGGTGGGTCGAGGCGACGGGGGACACAGTGCGCCGCGCTGATCGTGTGGCACCAGCCGGTCACCGCGTCCTGGTCCGGGAAGTCACCGAGCGCGACGGTCAGCCAGCTGCCCGGCTCGCTCACCGGATGGTTCAGGTCGGTGCTCCGCAGCAGCACCACCTGGTGGTCGTCGCTGGCCAGGTCGCGGCGCAGGCGCTGGTGCTCGGCGAGGACCGCGGCCGGGTCGGTGCGGCCGGCCGGGGGCGCGGCGAGTTCGGCGGCGTACTGGCCGAGCAGGTCGAGGGCGGCCAGGTCGTCGCGGTGGGTGAATTCCAGCTCGGCCTGCGGGCCGGTGCCGAGCGGCCAGGACTCCGGGCTCGGGCCGAACCCGACGGTCGGCTGGGCGGCCGGGAGCAGCGGGACGAGCGTGGTGGGCGGGGCGGCCCGGTCGAACCGGGCCAGGATCGCAGCCGTCAGTGCGGCCGCGCCGAAGACGGTGATCGCGGCGACGGTCACCGCCCGGGAGCGGGGCCGGGCGGGCGGGGCGGGCGGGGCGGTTTTCCGGTACGCGTCCACTGGCCCTCCGGCTCGTTCAGCACGCGGGTCTCCTCGACGCTAACCGGCCAGCGAGTCGATTACCAGGGCATACGTCGTTTTCAGTCGTCC
This sequence comes from Actinoplanes awajinensis subsp. mycoplanecinus, assembly GCF_001509495.1. Lineage (NCBI taxonomy): Bacteria > Bacillati > Actinomycetota > Actinomycetes > Micromonosporales > Micromonosporaceae > Actinoplanes > Actinoplanes awajinensis. Next base: position 56,343 of record NZ_LLZH01000268.1, read on the forward strand.
GGGTGGGCTGCGGCGGGGATCCGCTCCCGAACTGCGACCCGGGTCTCGGCCGGCACGGCTCAACCCCGGGCCCGGAGTGCCGACCTTGGGGACCATGAGCGTGGGCAGCGGATTGCACACAGCCGGACCTCTGGTGGAGGCCCCCGGCGACACGGGCGTGACGCCGGACCGGCAGGTCCTGCTGCTGGCCGAACTGGTCGGCTTCATGACCAAGGACACCCCTTCGGTCCAGCACGTCCTCGACCTGATGACACCGCACCTGCGGGAACTCGCCGGGCTGACCGCGGCGACCGTCTTCGAGCTGGACTCGGAGACCGGTCTGATGACCGGCACCGCCCAGTTCGGCGAGCCGGGGCGCCGGGACCAGATGGTTGCCGGCAAGGTGTTCCGGGCCGCGGCCGGTGGCCCGCCGGTGATCAGCGGTCAGCAGATGGCGATCCGGCTGCGGATCGGCGGCCAGACCGTCGGTGTGCTGCTGCTCACCGGCGACACCCTGGCCGAGCTGCGCCAGGACACCATCTCGACGGTGGCGCTGCACTTCGCCACCACCCTGCAGGGTCTGACCGCGGAGAAGGCCCGGCAGTTCGTGGCGCACACCAGCTCCACCATCCAGGAGCTGTTCGAGAAGGGGATGACCGCGGGCAGCGTGGAGGAGGCGGCCGAGCTGCTGACCCACTCGTGCGCCACGGCGTTCCGCACCGAGCACGCCAGCCTGCACCTGATCGACAACGACGGGCGGATCCGGTACGTCTACGGCGTCGGCTGCCCGGACGAGCGCCTCGACCAGCTGCGCACCAACCTGGTCGGCAAGTCCGCGATCGAGTCACCGGTCTGGCGCAGCATCGTGGAGTCCGGCGAACCCTCGCTGATCAACAACGCGTCCACCACCAAGACCCGGCTCGGCGGGATGGCGCAGACGCTGGGGCTGGGCTCGTTCATCGCGATGCCGCTGATGTCCGGTTTCGGGCCGGTCGGCATGGTGATGTGCGGCGACTCCTCGGGCACCCGGGAGTGGACCGCCCGGGACCGCATCCTGGCGCAGCAGCTCGCCGCCGAGGGCGCGCTGATCATGGACAGCGCCCGGATGCGCCAGGCCAACCAGATGCACATGCAGGAGCTCACCCGGCAGGCGTTCCACGACTCGCTGACCGGTCTGCCGAACCGTAAGCACCTGCTGGACCGGGGCGAGCAGGCGATCGAGATCGCGATGGGCACCGGTACCCGGATGGCGCTGCTGATGCTCGACCTGAACGGCTTCAAGCAGGTCAACGACACCATCGGGCACCACGCCGGCGACGTGCTGCTGCAACTGGTCGCGATGCGGCTGGACGCGCTGGTCCGCTGGCCGGACATGGCCTCCCGGCTCGGTGGCGACGAGTTCTCGATGCTGCTCACCGGCAACCCGGACGACCGGTCCGCGGTCGAGGTCGGCGAGCTGATCTGCGAGCGGCTGCGTGAGCCGTTCGAGATCGACGGCCGCGAGGTCAAGATCGGCGCCAGCATCGGCGTCGCCCTGTTCCCGCGGCACGCCATCGAGTTCGGCGCCCTGATGAAGGACGCCGACGCCTCGATGTACCTGGCCAAGCGCTCCGGCGGTGGCGTGCACCTGGCAAAGTAGAACGCCAGGTAGAACGCCGAGGTGAGAGCTCAGACGAACGCGCCGTGGCCGGTGATCGCCCGGCCCACGATCAGCGTGTTGATCTCACGGGTGCCCTCGTACGAGTAGAGCGCCTCCGCATCCGCCACGAACCGCCCGATGTTGTAGTCCAGCACGATGCCGTTGCCCGCGAGCAGCTCACGGGCCCAGCCCACCACCTCGCGCATCCGGGTGGTGCAGTACGCCTTGGCCAGTGCCGAATGCTCGTCCCGGTACTGGCCGGCGTCCTGCAGCTGGGCCAGCCGCACGCACATCCCGAGCGCGCCGGTCACATTGCCCACCATCCGCACCAGCAGGTCCTGGACCAGCTGGAACTTCGCGATCGGGCGGCCGAACTGCTCGCGCTCGCCGGCGTACGCCAGGGCGATCTCGTAGGCCGCCAGCATCACGCCGACCGCCTGCCAGGCCACCCCGCTGCGGGTCTCCCGCAGGATCTTGGCGGTGTCCTTGAACGAGTTCGCGTTCTGCAGCCGGTCGGCCTCCGGCACCCGGACGTCCACCAGCTCGATGTCGGCGTTCTGCACGATCCGCAGCGCGATCTTGTTCTCGATCTTGGTGGCGGTCAGGCCGGGCGCGTCGCCGGGCACCACGAAGCCCTTGACCTGGTCGTCCGCGACGTCACGGGCCCAGACCACGATCAGGTCGGCGAACGTGGCGTTGCCGATCCAGCGCTTCTGCCCGTCGAGCACCCAGGTGTCGCCGTCGCGGCGGGCCGTGGTGCGCAGACCGGCCGCCACGTCCGACCCGCCGGTCGGCTCGGTCAGCGCGAACGCGCCGATCTGGTCGAACGCGGTCATCCCGGGCAGCCAGCGTTCGCGCTGCTCCGGCGAGCCGCAGGTCTGGATGCTGCCCATCGCGAGGCCGGCGTGCACGCCGTAGAACGTGGCCATGGACGCGTCCGCGTGCGCCATCTCCAGCGCCAGCCAGCCGTTGAGCAACGAGGAGCGTTCGTGGCCGGCCAGGCCGAGCCCGGCGAACCGTTTGATCAGGTGACTCGGGAACTCGGCCCGGGCCCAGTGGTCGTTGGCGATCGGGACCACTTCGGCGGTCAGGAAGTCGCGGACCCGGTGCACGGTCGCGGCCTCGTCCTCGGACAGCAGTCCCTGAAAGGCGTAAAGATCTCCGGCGAGCATATTCGCTTACATGCCCAGCGGGGCCGCGCCCTAGACTTCGGCGCATGCTCACCATGCAGGAGGCTCTGACCCGGTTGACGGCGTACTGGACCGAACAGGGATGCCTGATCGTCCAGCCGATGAACACCGAGGTCGGCGCCGGCACCTTGAACCCGGCCACATTCTTGCGGGTACTCGGTCCCGAGCCGTGGCGGGTCGTCTACGTCGAGCCCTCGGTGCGGCCCGACGACTCCCGGTACGGCGAGAACCCGAACCGGCTGCAGACACACACCCAGATGCAGGTGATCCTGAAGCCCGACCCGGGCAACCCGCAGGAGCTCTACCTCGGCAGTCTGGCCGCCCTCGGCATCGACGTGGCCGCGCACGACGTGCGCTTCGTCGAGGACAACTGGGCCTCCCCCGCGCTCGGCGCCTGGGGCCTGGGCTGGGAAGTCTGGCTCGACGGCCTCGAGATCACCCAGTTCACCTACTTCCAGCAGGCCGGTGGTCTGAACCTCGACCCGCCCTCGGTGGAGATCACCTACGGGATCGAGCGGATCATCATGGCGCTGCAGGACAAGCAGCACTTCAAGGAGATCGAGTACGCGCCGGGCGTCAGCTACGGCGAGGTCTTCGGCCAGTCCGAGTACGAGATGTCCCGCTACTACCTCGACGACGCCGACATCGACGCGAACCGCCGGCTGCTGGAGCTCTACGCCGGCGAGGCACAGCGGATGATCGACGCCGGGCTGCCGGTGCCCGCGCACAGCTACGTGCTCAAGTGCTCGCAGGCGTTCAACGTGCTCGACTCGCGCGGCGCGGTCTCCACCGCCGAGCGGGCCTCCGAGTTCGCCCGGATGCGCCGGCTCGCCGGGGAGGTCGCCAAGCTCTGGGTGGCCCGCCGCGCCGAGCTGGAGCACCCGCTCGGCCTGGTCGCCGACCTCGAACCGGCCCGTCCGGCGGGTGCCGCGCAGACCGGTGACCGGCCGCGCACCCTGCTCTTCGAGATCGGCGCCGAGGAGCTGCCGCCGGCCGAGCTGCGCAACGCCCGCGCGCAGCTGCAGCGTCTGCTGACCGAGGGGCTCGCCGCCACCCGGCTGGAGCACGGCGAGATCCGGGTGTTCGGCACCCCGCGGCGGCTGATCGCGGTGGTCCAGGCCGTGGCCGCGCGGGAGGAGGATTTCGTCCGTACGGTGCGCGGGCCCAAGACGTCGGCGCCGGCGAAGGCCATCGAGGGCTTCGCGCGGGGTCACGGGGTCACCCCCGAGGAGCTGGCGACCGAGGAGTTCAACGGCGTACCCCATCTGGTCCTGCACAAGCAGGAATCCGGTGGCGCGGCACCGCAGGTCCTGACCGCGGTCCTGGCGAAGGTCGTCGGCGGTCTGCGCTCGGCGAAGAACATGCGGTGGAACGACCCGAAGCTGGCGTTCAGCCGGCCGCTGCGCTGGCTGACCGCGCTCTGGGGCGACGACGTGGTGCCGGTCACCGTGTCCACCCTGGCGGCCGGTCGCCAGACCCGGCTGCTGCGCACCGCGGCCACGCCGATCGTCGAGATCGCCTCGGCCGAGACGTTCGTGGAGACGCTCGGCGTCAACGGCATCGTGGCCGACCACGACGACCGGCGCGAGCTGATCGTGGTGGGCGCGCAGGACCTGGTCTACCCGGACGGCCGGATCGACGTGACCGGCGAGTCCGCGCTGATCGACCAGATCACCGACCTGGTGGAGCAGCCGCTGCCGCTGCTCGGCACGTTCGACGAGGGCTACCTGACCCTGCCGGACGCGGTGCTCACCACGGTGATGCGCAAGCACCAGCGCTACCTGCCGGTCCGCGACGAGGACGGCAAGCTGCTGCCGATGTTCGTCACGGTGGCGAACGGCCCGGTCGACGTGGAGCTGGTCCGCACCGGCAACGAGGCGGTGCTGCGCGCCCGGTACGAGGACGCCCGGTTCTTCTACCGCGCCGACCTGGACACCGCGCCGGCCGACATGCGGGCCAAGCTGACCCGGCTCACGTTCACCGACAAGCTCGGCTCGATGGCCGACCGCGCCGACCGGATCGGCACGCTCGCCGGCCAGCTCGGCGAGCGGCTCGGCCTCGGCTCACCGGCCCTGACCCGGGCCGCCGAGCTGGTCAAGTTCGACCTGGGCTCGCAGCTGGTCACCGAGATGACCAGCCTGGCCGGGGTGATGGCGCGGGACTACGCGCTGCGCGGCGGTGAGTCCCGGGCGGTCGCCGAGGCGGTGTTCGAGGCCGAGCTGCCGCGCAACACCGGCGACGCGCTGCCCCGGACCATCCCGGGCGCCCTGCTCTCCCTCGCCGACCGCCTCGACCTGGTCACCGGCCTGGCCGCCACGGTCGGGCTGCCGACCGGGTCCAGCGACCCGTTCGCGGTGCGCCGGGCGGTGCTCGGCCTGCTCGCGGTACACCGGTCCACGCCGGAGTTCGCGTCGCTGTCGCTGGTGGAGGCGCTGTCGCTGGCCGCCGCCGCGCAGCCGGTGCCGGTCTCCGCCGAGGTGCTCGCCGCGACCGGCGACTTCCTGGCCAAGCGTCTCGAGCAGATGCTGACCGAGGAGGGCCAGCCGGTCGACCGGGTGCGGGCCGTGCTGCCGCACTTCGCCCGGCCGTCGGTGGCCGACACGCTGCTCGCCCAGCTCGCGACGGCCGTCGGCGACGCGGACTTCGCCTCGGTCACCGCCGCGATCCAGCGGGCGCGGCGGATCGTTCCGGAGGGGACCCCCGCGACGTACGACGCAGGCGCCCTGAAGGAGCCCGCCGAGCTGGCCCTGCACGACGCGGTCACCACGGTCCGCGCCGCGCTCGACCCGGCCCTGATCGACCTGCCCCGCTTCGTCACGGCCACCGGCCCGCTGGTCGGCCCGGTCAACACGTTCTTCGACGACGTGCTGGTGATGGCGGACGACCCGGCGATCCGGGCCGCCCGCCTGGGCCTGCTCGCCACGGTCCGCGACCTGGGCGACGGCCTGCTGGACTGGCCGGCGCTGCGCCTCTGAGTCCCACCCGCTGTTCCCCTGGCCCGGTTCGCCTCGTGCGGACCGGGCCGGTTCTTGTCACACCCCGGGGTTAGTTTGCCGGTGTGCCGGAGTTGACCTGGGAGATCGTCGCCCGGTTGGCGTACGCGCGTGACAGCGCGGCGCTGACCGGGCTCCTGCTCGACGCGTCCGAGGCCGAGAGACTGGCCTTCGGGCCCGTGCTGGAGTCCGGGATCCGGGCGACGCGCGAGGACGACTGGTGGCACGGCTCCTCGCCCGGCGGCGGGCTCGCCCTCGCCGCCATCGCCTGCCTGCCCACCGCGGCCCGGGTCGCGGCACTGCTCGGGCGCGGCGAGATGCGCCGCTGGCCGGAGATCCCGGCCGACCGCTTCCTGGAGATCGCCGCCGCCCGCGGCCTGCCCTGGCTCGGCGACCTGGGTGTCCGGCTCGCCGACCGGCTGCCCCGGCGCGACGTCTGGCCCGACACCTGGCGTTTCGCCGACACGCTGCTGGCCACCACCGGGGCGGTCCCGCCGATCACCGAGGGCTTCGTGCGCGGCTGGCTGCGGGCGGTGCACGAGAGCCGGTGGACCGGGCGGCCGACTCCCCTCGCCGACTGCTTCCGGGACAGCCGGTGGCTCGATCTCCTGCTGCCGCACGTCTTCGAGCGCGACGAGCTGGCCGGCGAGCTCTCCCCACCGTGGTTCGACGGCACCGGCTGGACCAGGGTCCCGGCCTTCCCCGGTGCGATCGCCGAGCTGGTCGCGGACGGGCGGCTGGAACGCACGACCGTCCTGGACGCCACGGTCGACCGGCTGCTGCGCGGCGGTAAGGCGACCTGGCTGCGGCCGTTCGCGCTGCTGCACGACGAGCTGGCGCCGACAGTGGACGAGCTGGCCGGGCACGCCGCCGACTACGCGCGGTTGCTCGGCGGAGCGCCACCCCCGGTGGCCGGGCTGGCCCAGCGAGCCCTGCGGGTCCTCGACGACGCCGGGCGCCTCGAGGTGACCATCCTGCTCGAGGCCGGCGCGGGAGCCCTGACCCGACCGGAGAAAACCCTGGTCACGGCAGAGTTGGCGGCGCTGGAGCGGCTGGTGCGCCGCCTGCCGGACGGCGACGGGCGCGTAGACGAGGTGCTGGAGACCATGGCGGGGGCGTTCCATCACCCGTCCCTCGACCTGCGCGAGATGGCCCTGGCCCGGATCACCGGGCTGTCCACCCGGCTGACCCCCGGCGGCCGCGCCCGGCTCGCCGAGGCGTCCGCCGTCCTCACCGGCGAGGCCGCCACCCGGGCCGCGGCACTGTTCACCCCGGCCGCGCCGCCGCTCGTCCGAGGCGGCCCACCGCTCGCCCCGGCCGGGCCGCCGCTCGCCCCGGCCGGGTGGCAGCCCGCCTCCCCGGCGGCGGTGCCGGACCTCGCGGTGGCCCCGCGGGCGGCGCCCGCACCGCCGCCGATCGGCACGCCCGCCGAGCTGGCGGAGGAGATCGTGGCGCTGGTCCACGACGAGACCTCGACCGGCTGGGAGCGGGTGCTCGCGGGGCTCATCACGCTGGCGGCCGCCGACGGCCTCGCCGCCGTGCTCACCCCGGTGCTGCTGCGGTACCCAGGGCAGCTGATCGAGCGCCGCTGGGGACGCCTGGTCTTCCTCGGCGAGGCGATCCGCGCGGCCACCGGCGCCACCGAGGTCACTGCCGCGACCCGGGTCGCGTGGCAGTCCGTGCACGACAGCACGGACCCGTCGCTCATCGACATGCCCGACGGCGTGCTGACCCTGCGCGTCGCCGAGATCGCGGCCCGGTGGGCGGCCGGGCCGGTGCCACTCCTGCTCGCCATCCCGACCCGGGTCGACGGCAGCATCGACGCGGCGACCCTGGTCACCCGGATGGCCAGCGCTGAGGCCGGAGGCTGGGAGCCGTGGCCGCTCGACTTCGAGCAGGCCCTGCTCCGCGTCGGCCCGGCCACCGAGGCGGTACTCGACCGGGCCGCGGGGCTCGGCTCCGCCCGCGGCCGCCAGCTCGCCGCCTGGCTCCGCTCCGGCGGGCTGCCCGACCCGGTGAGCACCCCGTTCGAGCAGGCGAGCCACGACCGGGAGGGCCGGCTGGTGGCCCGCCGCGTCGTCGCCGTCCTGGACTCCGGCCGCAACGACGACGCCGGCCTCGTCCTGGAGACCGCGCTGGTCACCCTGGTCCGGCGGCCCCGGCCCGGATACGACGGCGCCCACGAGTACCGCCCGGACATCCTCGCCGCGGTCCTCCCCCGGCACCGCGAGGTGATCGCCGCCTGGGCCCTGCCCGACCTGGCCGCCCTCGCCGCCCTCGCCGACGCGGACGGCCGCGACGCCACCCTGCTCCCCCTGCTCGCCGAGTGCTCCGGACCGGCCGGGCCGGCCCTGGTGCTCGCGGTGACCTACGGCCTCGGCGCCCGGCACGAGCCGGACCGAGTCGCGGCCACCGACGCTTTCCTGCTGCTCAGCGCCGAGTCCACCACGGCGGCGCTGCCCGGCGCGGCGTCCTTCACGACCGCACTGGGCACGCGGCCTGGCGCGGCGTCCTTCACGACCGCGGTGGGCGCGCGGCTGGGTGACCTCGGCGCGGACGGCACGGTGAAACTCGGGCGGGTGACGTCCGCGCTCACCAACGCCGCGGGAAGCGCGCCGGGCGCCGTGTGGGCGGTGCTGAGCGCGGCGCTGCCACCGCTGCTGCGCGCGCCGCACACCCCGCGGAACCTTCCCGATCTGCTGGAACTGGGCACCCACGCGGCCGGCGCGTCACACGCCCGCGGCGAGATCACCGAGCTGGCTGCCGTGGCCGGCCGTTCCGGCGGGTCCCGCCTGGTCCGGGAGGCGAAGCGTCTGCACGGCTGGCTGACCCGATAGGGGGACCCGGATGGAAACTCACGGCGTACCCGAAACGGGTGGACAGCGGCCCCGAGCGGCATCGCGCCGGACAGCGGACCCGTTGGCCCGCCCGGCCGGGCTCCGTGCACCACGATGGGCTGGGCGTTCACGGACAACACCACGAGAATCAGCGCCTCGCTCGGCGACGCCGGCGGACCGGGCGGCCTCGGATGATCCACTCGGCGACCAGGATGTTGATCACCCAGCCGGCGGCCATCAGGAACGCGCGGGCGCCGACGCCGGGCGTCCCGATCGCGAGGGTCCACGGCAGGTGGGTGAAGACCTGGGTGCCGGCGCCCTGGCCGAGGGCGTAGGCCCGGATCATCCAGGCCCGGTGACCGGCGATGTCACGCCGGCGGATCAGCAGCACGGCCAGGACCAGCGCCACGATCATGACGGTGCCGACGATCAGGCGGGTCACCTCCACCACGGCGCCGTCGATCGGCGGGAGGTCGTAGGCGACCGCCATCCACATCCCGCTGACCGCCACGACCAGCCCGGCCGCGACCAGGATCCGGCCGGCGACCCGGTGCCAGGCCGGCCGCCGGCGCCGGAACGCCGGAGCGAACTGGAACGCGCCCAGCACGCAGTAGAGGACCGCGGCGACGATGTGCGCCACGACCGGCGCCGGCATCGCGAAGAAGCGGGCGTTCTCCGCGGTGACCGGGACGCCGGTGGCCAGCTCGCCGAGCCGGTGCGCGCCCGCCAGCGACGGCACCAGGCTCAGCGCGATCAGGGCCGCCGGGATCCGCCAGCCACCGCGCTGCCGCCGGCGCGCGCCGCGCTCCCCGGCCGGTTCCGGCCGGGTGTCGCTGTCGGACCGTGCCGGTTCCAGCCCCGCATTCGTCATGCGTCGATCGTGGCCGTCCGGGGTGGGCCGGGGCATCGGCCCGCGGACCGGGCCCGGCTCCTGCCGGGGAACGGGGAAGAACCGTACTTCCGGCCGTTACCGGCGACCGGTCTCGTATGCCCAGATGGCCATCTCGACCCGGTTCCGCGCCCCGAGCTTGGCCATCAGGCTGGCCACGTGGGTCTTCACGGTGCTGAGGCTGATGAACAGCGCGCCGGCGATCTCGTGGTTCGTCCGGCCGGCGGCCACGGCCAGCAGCACCTCCTCCTCCCGGCCGGTCAGCGGTTCGACCGGCTGCCGCAGCGGGCCGCCGGTGCCGCTGCGGGCGAACGCCGTCAGCAACCGTCCGGTCACCGCGGGCGCGATGATCGCGTCGCCGGCCGCCGCCGCCCGGACCGCCTGGGCCAGCAGCTCCGCACCGGCCTCCTTGAGCAGGAACCCGCGGGCGCCGGCCCGCAACGCCCCGTAGACGTGCTCGTCCAGGTCGAACGTGGTGATCACGACGACCGCGAGGGGGTCGGCGACGCCGGGGCCGGCCAGTTCCCTGGTCGCGGCGATCCCGTCCATCCCGGGCATCCGGATGTCGAACAGGCACACGTCCGGGCGCAGCCGGCGGGCCAGCTCGACGGCCTGGTGCCCGTTCGCCGCCTCGCCGACCACCTGGATGCCCGGCTGCACGTTGAGGATCATGGTCAGTCCGGTACGGACGATCTCCTGATCGTCGGCGACCAGCACCCGCAGGGTCACGACGGCAACACCGCCTCCACATGCCAGCCACGCTCCGGGCCGGGTCCGGCCACGCACGTGCCGCCGAGCAGTTCGGCGCGCTCCCGCATGCCGCTCACCCCGTACCCCTCGATCGTGGCACGCGGGCCCGGAGCCGCGCCGTCGTCCTCGACCCGCAGGCGCACGCGTGATTCCTCCGCGGTGACCCGGACCCGGATGTGTGTCGCGCCCCGGGCGTGCCGCCGCGCGTTGGTGACCGCCTCCTGGACGATCCGGTAGACCGCCGCGCCGGTCGCCGGCGCCACCGCACCGAGCCCGGCGCCGACCTCGATCTCCACCGGCGGGCCCGCGCCCGCGGCCAGCCCGCTCAGGTCGGCGAGGCGCGGCGTGTCCGGCTCGTCGGTGCGCAGCGCGCGGAGCACCGTGCGCATCTCGGCCAGCGCCTGTCTCGCCTCGTTCTCGATCAGGCGCAGCGCGTCGGTGGCCGCGTCCGGACGGGTGCCCGCGGTGGCCAGCCCGGCCTGGGCGCGGATCGCCATCGCGGACACGTGATGCGCCACCGTGTCGTGCAGGTCGCGGGCGAGACGCTCGCGTTCGGTGGCCCGGACCTGGTCCAGTTCCCGGGCCCGGGCACCGGACCGGTACCGGACCGCCGCACCCAGCGCGAAGACCGCGATCGTGATCGCCGTCCCGCCCGCCGTGTCACCGGGCGGCTCCTGGCTCAGCGCGAGCGCCGCCACCTGCTTGACCATGACCACCAGGAGCCCGAGCGCGGCCTCCCGGCCGGAACCCCAGCGGAACAGCGCGTAGAGCACCACCAGCAGGTAGACCAGTGCGCCCTCCTCCGCCTTGACCCCGCCGGTGAAGGCCGGAGCGATCAGCGTCGCGCCGAACGCGACGGTGACCGCGAGCAGCGGCCGGCTGCGCCGGATCAGCAGGACCGGAGCGAGACCGGCGGCCAGCAGCACCGCGACCACCCCGCCCGGCTGGCCGGGACGCAGCGCGCCCTCCAGCAGCGCCGCGCCGGCGCAGACCGCGGTCAGCAGCCAGTCGCGCCAGGACAGCGGCGGGGCGCCCGGCGGCCGCGGTTCCGCCAGCAGCGATCGGAGCGGGGCGGGCATGCGCCGATGGTACGGCGGGCACGGGCTCCCGGCGCCTGACGACCATTGGCCGACCGTTTGCGGACACGCCACGAAACCGTCGCTTCGGCGACGATTCGATCGCGTCGACTGCCCTTCGGACATCACGGCGACCAGCGCCGGATGCCGATTCCGTGGAGGAAACCGTGGCAGATCGCCGTCAGATGCTGCGCTTCGGTGCGATGGCCGCCGCCGCCCCGGCGCTGGGTGGGGCCATCTCGGCTCCGGCGTTCGCGCACGACAAGCCGAGCCGGCACCCGTCGACGCTGGTCGTCGGGCACCGGGGAGCGTCCGGCTACCGGCCCGAGCACACCCTGGCCTCCTACGAGCTGGCTGCCCGGATGGGCGCCGACTACATGGAGCCGGACCTGGTCAGCACGAAGGACGGCGTCCTGGTCTGCCGGCACGAGCCGGAGATCGGCGCCACCACCAACGTCGCCTCGAAGCCGGAGTTCGCCGCCCGCAAACGCACCGTCGTCCTGGACGGGGTGAGCGTCACCGGCTGGTGGACGCAGGACTTCACCCTCGCCGAGCTGAAGACGCTGCGCGCCACCGAGCGGATCCCGGCGATCCGCCAGCACAACACGCTCTACGACGGCCTGTTCCCGGTGCCGACCTTCCAGGAGGTCCTGGACCTGCGCAAGCGCCTCTCCCGCGAGCTGGACCGGGAGATCGGCGTCTTCCCGGAGACCAAGCACCCCACGTTCTTCCGCGGCATCGGCCTCGAGCTGGAGACCCCGCTGGTCCGGATCCTGCGCCGCAACGGCCTGGACCGCCGGGGCGCGAAGGTCTTCGTCCAGTCGTTCGAGGCGGTCAACCTGCGCACCCTCGCCGACCACCACCGGGTCGAGGTGCCGCTGGTGTTCCTCAGCAGCGCGGCCGGCAACCCGTTCAACGACCCGCGCAGCTACGCCGACTACCTCACGCCGGTCGGGCTCAAGGAGCTGTCCGAATACGTCGACGGCCTCGGCCCGGACAAGAGCCAGATCATCCCGCGCAACGCGGACGGCACCCTGGCCGCCCCGACCAGCCTGGTCAAGGACGCGCACCGGGCCGGCCTCAAGGTCATCCCGTACACGTTCCGCGCCGAGAACAGCTTCCTGCCGGCCGAGCTCAAGGTCGGCGCGGACGTCACCGCCTACGGCCGCGCCATCGACGAGCAGGTCACCTTCCTGCGTACCGGCATCGACGGACTCTTCACCGACCAGGCCGACGTCGGCGTCCTGGCCCGCAGCCTGGTCTAGACCGCTTTCAACCCCATTCGGTACGAGTACGGAGCGCCCGTCCGCAGGCTACGAGCCACGCTCACTGATGGTCTCGCGCCGGGCCGCGGGGACTCCGGACCCGGCCGCGCCGCCAAGTCCCGGCTGGCCCTCAGGGGTGCCTCCGGCACCCCGAGGGACCCCTGACAACCAGCCGCGGGTCGCTTCCACCCCTGGCTGGTGCCCACGGCTGTCTCCGGGGACCGGAGGCAGCCGCCAGCGCCAGCCGGGGGTGGAAACAGAGCAGCACCAGCCGTGGGTGGGCTGGTGCTGCGGGGACCGAAGCGGGCGGGTGGGCTACTTCGGGACGATGGTGGGGTAGATGTTCTCGAAGCTGAGCTTGTTGCCGAAGCCGGACGCGACGATGAACGTCAGGCCGAGCAGCACGCCGATCACGACCACGGCGAACAGCAGGTAGCCGACGGCCGTGCCGAGCGGGCGCTTGGCGCCCGGGGTGACGCCGGTGGCGTCGACCGAGGCCTCGCCGGCGCCCCAGGCCAGCGAGCGGATCCCGAGGGCGAACAGCACCGGCAGGCCGGCGCCGAGGACCAGACCGGCGAGGAGCACTCGCCACGCGCCGTCCAGCGCGAATCCCAGGTTGTGCATGTCGCCTCCGCTCAGTTCGCCGCGACGACGCGGACGGCTTCCTTGACGGCCGGGTCGGCCGGCGTCGTGGCCGGCGGGGAGTCCCAGTCGTCGTTGACGTTGTCGTGGTCGATCTGCTCGCCGCGCGAGCGCAGCCACATCGCCACCGACGCCGCGACCAGCAGCAGGAACACCACGATCGCGCCGGCCAGGCCGCCGATCGAGTGCCCGATCCACCACATCACGGCGCCGATCAGGCCGGCCGCGGGCAGGGTGATCAGCCAGGCGGCGACCATCCGGCCGGCGACACCCCAGCGGACCCGGGCGCCGGGGCGGCCGAGGCCGGAACCGAGCACCGAACCGGTGGCGACGTGCGTGGTGGAGAGCGCGAAGCCGAGCTGGCTGGACGCCAGGATCACGGCGGCGGCGCCGGACTGCGCGGCGGTGCCCTGCGGCGGGCTGATGTCGGTGAGGCCCTTGCCGAGGGTGCGGATGATCCGCCAGCCGCCCAGGTAGGTGCCGGCCGCGATGGCGACCGCGCAGGACACCTTCACCCAGAACGGGATGTTCTTGGTGTCGCTCCAGTCACCGCTGGCGATCAGCGCGAGCGTGATCACGCCCATCGTCTTCTGCGCGTCGTTGGTGCCGTGCGCGAGCGAGACCAGCGAGGCCGAACCGATCTGGCCCCACTTGAAGCCCTTGTCGGTGTAGCGCGCCGAGATCCCCTTCGTGATCTTGAAGATCAGCCAGGTGCCGAACGACGCCACCAGCGCGGCGATCACCGGCGAGAGGACGGCGGGCAGCAGCACCTTGCCGACCACGCCGTCGAGCTTCGAGCCGTCGCCGTTCCAGTTGACGCCGGCCCAGCCGAGCCCGGCGACGGTCGCGCCGATCAACCCGCCGAACAGCGCGTGCGAGGAACTGGAGGGGAGGCCGACCAGCCAGGTCAGCAGGTTCCAGACGATACCGCCCACCAAGCCGGCCAGCACGATCAGCAGCAACCCGGATCCCCGGTCGGCGAGCAACTCGGCCTTGGGGGCACCGGTCTTGTCCTGGATCTTGACCACCGCGTTCGTGACGGTGAGCGCGACCTCCACGGACAGGAAGGCGCCGATCAGGTTCAGCACACCGGAGAGGGCTACGGCGGTCTTGGGCCGCAGGGCTTTGGTCGCGATGGAGGTGGCCATCGCGTTCGCCGTGTCGTGGAACCCGTTGGTGAAGTCGAAGGCGAGAGCCGTCATGACCACCAGCGCGAGGATCACGGATGTTTCAGTCACGCCGTGATCGTTACCGAGTTACCGGCCGGCTGCCAGAGGCCGAACGGGACATGTACAAGATTCCGCTCTCGTTAACCTGATGTTTCCCTAAATTTGCCTCCAGGTGGCTGGAAGCGCACGGACAGTGTCTGTCAACAAAGGATTGGTGAACATTTCCCAGCTAATACCCCTCAGCTGATCGGTCAGTCGCGGAGCGACCGCGAGCCGGCCGGGCCATGCGGCCCGGCCGGCTCATTCCCGAAGAGATCAGCTGGTCGGGGTCAGGACCACGGTCGCGGTCCCGGTCTGCGGCGGGTTGCCGGTGTCGGTGTACGACGCCACGAACACCGCGGTCAGGTTCCCGGCGCCGGCGTGCCCGGCGTCCACGAACGTGGTGATCGACCCGGTGCAGCCCGACGACGTGGACAGCGGATGCCCGTGCTGGTCATGGCCGAGGATGTACGTCACCGTCACGTTCGCGCAGTTCACCGGCGCGTCGTCGGCGACCGTCACCTCGTAGTTCACGGTCTGCCCGAACGCGAACGGCTGCCCCGCGACCGGGCTCACGAACGTCACCTGCGGCGCGAGCGTCCCGACCGGCAGGATCACCTCGGCCGAGGCCGACCGCCCGGTGCTGTCGGTGACCTTGAGGACCGGCCGGTAGTTCCCGTTCACGGTGTACGTGTACGCGGGGTTCGCCGCCGTCGAGTCCACCGTCCCGTCCGCGTCGAAGTCCCACGCGTAGGTCAGCGCGTCCCCGTCCGGATCGACCGTCCCGGCGCTGGAGAACTGCACGGTGAGCGGCGCCTGCCCGCCACCGGGGTTGGCGCTGGCCCGCGGGATCGGCGTCCGGTTGCCCCGCACGTAGTCGATCCGGGCCAGCTGGGCGTCCGGGTTCTCGCTGAAGTACCCGTCGCCGTACTCGAGCACGTAGAGCGCCCCGTCCGGCCCGAACTCCAGGTCCATCGGGTTGTCGAAGACGATCTCCGGCAGCACCGGGTCGATCTGGGTGACCTGGTGACGCCGGTCCAGGTGGAACGCCTTCACGTAGTCGCGGGTCCACTCGGCGAACAGCGGCAGCCCGTCGAACGACGACGGCCACTTCACCGGCGACCGCAGGCGCTCCGAGTACCGGTAGGCCGGCCCGCCCATCGGCCCGATGCCGCCCGTGCCCAGCTCGGGCCACGCGGCGCTGGCGCCGTACGAATAGATGACCTCGGCCTTCTCCACCGGCGGCAGCACCCGGAGCCCGGTGTTGTGCGGCGACTCGTTGACCGGTTTCGCACAGTTGAACGGCGCACCGGACACCCCGGTCGCGAAGTCGTAGTCCACGTACGGCTGGTCCGGCGCCACGCAGTACGGCCAGCCGTAGTTCGCCGGCTTGTCGATCGCCATCCAGCGCCCCTGCCCGGCCGGGCCGCGCAGCGGGTCGGCGACCTGGGCGTCCGGCGAGTAGTCGGCCAGGTAGACCACGTCGGTGACCGGGTCGAGGGTGAACCGGAACGGGTTCCGCAGCCCCATCGCGTAGATCTCCGGCCGCGTCTTCGGGGTGCCCGGGCGGAACAGGTTGCCGCGCGGGACGGTGTACCCGCCGTTGCGCCCCACCGTGATCCGCAGCAGCTTGCCGCGCAGGTCGGCGGTGTTCGCCGCGGAGCGCTGGGCGTCGAAGACCGGGTTGCGGTTCGCCCGCTCGTCGATCGGCGCGTAGCCGCTGGAGAAGAACGGGTTGGTGTCGTCGCCGGTGGACAGGTACAGGTTCCCGGACCGGTCGAAGTCGATCTTGCCGCCGACGTGGCAGCACATCCCCCGGTCGGTGCCCACCTCGATGATCTTCTGTTCGGTGTCCAGCCGCAGCGTGTTCCCGGCCAGCTTGAACCGGGACAGCCGCATCACGCCCTTGAACGGCGCGAAGTCGGCGGCGGTGCCCTCGGCGGGCGCGTCGCCCTCATTGACCGCCGGCGTGGCCGGGTCGTCGACCGGCGTGTTCAGCACCGGCGAGTAGTAGAGGTAGACCCACTTGTTGCGGGCGAAGTCCGGGTCGATCGCGACCCCCTGCACGCCCTCCTCGTCGTGCAGGTAGACCGGGATCTTCGCGGCCAGGACGTTGCGGCCGGTGGACGGCTCGTGGATGCGCACCTCGCCGCTGCGGGCGGTGTGCAGCACCCGGCGGTCCGGCAGCACGGCGAGCGCGATCGGCTCGCCCGGGAAGTCGTCGAGGGTGACCTTCTGGAAGTCCGAGGACGGCGGCAACTCGTGACCGGGATGGGCCACGGCCACGGCCGGCGCGGCCAGGACGGCTGCTCCGACAGCGCTGAGCAGAGCGAGACGGGAGAACATCAGAATCTCAACCCTGACAGGTACGCATACCCGCGCCGTGCGGTGACCAGGGCATCGGCGGGTGTCCGGGGCGGTGTGCCGGCGTCGTCGCGCTCGACGATGTACTCGATCAGCCCGGCCTCCCGGGACCGTTGGAAGATCCGGCCGAAGTCGATCAGGCCGTCACCCGGGTCGGCGAAGCTGCCCGCCACGTTCAGGTCCTTGACGTGCACCTGCTTGATCCGGCCGCGGTGCTCGGCGATCAGGTCGACCGGGTCGTGCGCGCCGCGGAACGCCCAGAACAGGTCCACCTCGAGGTGCACCAGGCGCGGATCGGTCTCGCCGGTCAGGATGTCGAACCCGGTCCGGCTGGTGCCGTCCTGGCGGAGGAACTCGGCCTGGTGGTTGTGGTAGCCGAAGTCCAGCCCGGCCCGGCGGGCCAGCTCACCGGCCTTGTTGAGGTCGCGGGCGAAGGCCCGGTAGACCGCGGCGTCCCGGATCGGCCCGGACGCGCCCTGCCCGAAGAACGGGTGGACGATGAACCTGTTGCCGACCACCGCGGCGTCGTCGAGCGCGCGCTGCCAGGTGGCGGCGTCGAACGGCTGCGGGATCCCGACGTGCCCGGAGGTGGCGCGCAGGCCGGCGGCGTCCAGGGCGGCGCGGAACTGCGCCGCGGTGCGCCCGACGAAACCGGCGTGCTCCACCCGGGTGTAGCCGATCGCGGCGAGCTCGGCGAGGCTCGCCTCCAGGTTGATGGCGAGCTGGTCGCGCAGCGTGTAGAGCTGCACGCTGATCTGGTCCTTCGGCACCCGGTGCAGGGCGCCCGACCCGCCCGCGGCGGCGGCTCCGGGAATCCCGACGGTGGCGGCGGCGCCCGCGGCGGCGGCGCCGAGAAGATGACGGCGGCTGAGTGACGGCGACATTGCGGTCCCCCTCTATCGATAAATCGATATGCCTGAGGGACGTTACCGAGAAGTTTCGTCTGAAGAGAAGGGAAGTTTCTTCAGAACAAGCGAAAGTTCACGAGCCATCGACAAAACGTGCAAGGCGGGGTGCGGGTCGGGTGGCTGGTTCTCAGGGGTGCCTCAGCACGGCTGAGGCACCCCTGAGAACCAGCCACCGACCCGGCGGCGTCAGGAAATCCGGGACTCGGCGTCGGCGGTCGCGATCGCGTCGGCCAGGATCGCGAGGCCTTCGCGGGCCTCCTCCTCGGTCAGGGTCAGCGGCGGCCCGATCCGGATCACGTTGCCGTACAGGCCGCCCTTGCCGACCAGCAGACCGCCGGCCCGGCACAGGTCGAAGACCCGCAGCGTCGCGACCGGGTCCGGCTCGCCGGTGCCGGGCCGCGTGAACTCCAGGCCGATCATCAGCCCGCGACCGCGGACTTCACCCAAAATGTCGTACGAGAGCGCGCGCAGCCCGTCCAGCAGCACCGCGCCGACCCGCTTGGCGTTGCCCTGCAGGTCGTGCGAGAGCACGTAGTCGAGCACCGCGTTGCCGGCCGCCGCGCTGACCGGGTTCCCGCCGAAGGTGGAGAAGCTGATCGCCGGCACCGCGTTCATCACCTCGGCCCGCCCGACCACCCCGCCGAGCGCGAACCCGTTCCCGATCCCCTTGGCGAAAGTGATCAGATCCGGGGTGACGCCGTGCGCCTGGTGGCCCCAGAAGTGGTCGCCGGTGCGGCCCCAGCCGGTCTGCACCTCGTCGGCGATCAGCAGGATGCCGTGCTCGGCGAGCACCTTCCGGTATGCCCCGAGCAGCCCGTCCGGCCCGGCCACGAACCCGCCGACACCCTGGATCGGCTCGGCGATCAGCCCGGCCACGTCGCCGGCGCTGACCGTGGCGAGCACCTCTCGCAGGTCGTCCACCGCCGCGTCGATGAGATCGCTGTCGGACAGCCCGGCCATCCGCCCGCGGAGCCGGTCGGCCGACGCGAGCCAGTGCACGGTGAGCGGGCTGAGCGAGCTGGACGACCAGCTGCGATGCCCGGTGACCGCCATCGTGGCGAAGGTCCGGCCGTGGTAGCCGTTCTTGATCGCCAGGATCTGGTTGGAGCGGCGCAGGTTCGTGGCGAACAGCAGCGCCGACTCGTTCGCCTCGGTGCCGGAGTTGGTGAAGAACACCCGGGCGTCCGGGATGCCGGAGACCCGGGCGATCTTCTCGGCCAGCTCGACCTGCTGCCGGATCAGGTAGAGCGTCGAGGTGTGCGCCACGCCCGTACCGACCTGGGCGCGGACCGCGTCGCTGATCTCGGCGATGTCGTAGCCGACCATCGTGGTCAGCACGCCGCCGAAGAAGTCGAGGTAGGAGCGCCCGGCCGCGTCGGTGACCCGGCGGCCGGAGCCGGCCACGATCTCCAGCGCGTCGTCGCCGTAGTAGACGGGCATCCAGGTGGGCATCACGGCGCGATGCCGGTCCAGCAGGGACATGTCAGGCTCCTGATCGTGAGTTCGACGAGAACGGGGGATCACCGCCAGCCGTGCGGGTGCCCACGGCCGCGGGGGCCGCTGCCGCGGCCGGTCTGGAAGGCGGCCGCGGCGAGCGCCGTGGCCAGGTCGGTCTGCCCGCCGGACACCAGGCCGGCGGTCAGGCGCAGGTGGTCGCTGCCGAGCGGGGTGACGCAGAACGGCGCGCCGGGCGCCGCGGCGATGCCGTGCGCGGCCAGGGTGACCATCGCGTTCTGCTGATCCGGAACGGACATCCAGAGGTTGATGCCGTCGGCCGCGGTGGCCGTCACGCCGTGCCCGCCGAGCGCCGCGAGCAGGGCGGCCCGCCGCTCGGCGTAGATCCCGCGGGCCTCGGCGACCCGCGCGATGGTCCGGGCGTCGGTGAGCAGGTCCAGCAGCACACCCTGCAGCAGCCGGCTGGACCAGCCCGGCCCGAGCAGCCGCCGGTCGATCACCTGCTCGACCACGGCGGCCGGTCCGCCGATCGCGGCCAGCCGCAGGTCCGGGCCGTGACTCTTGGAGAAGCTGGCCACGTGCACGGTCCGGCCGGGCAGGTGGGTGCCGAGGCTGACCGGCGGCGCGGTGGCGATGTCCCCGGCGTGGTCGTCCTCCACCACCAGCAGGCCGGGCGCGTCCCGGAGCAGGCCGGCCAGCGCGGCGGCACGCCCGGCGGTCATGCTCACCCCGGTCGGGTTCTGCGCCCGGGGCTGCAGGAACAACGCCACCGGCCGGCGCTCGCCGAGCACCTGGCGCAGCACCTCCGGGTCGAGGCCGTGCTCGTCGAGCGGTACCCCGATCACGGTGGCGCCGAGCGTCTGGAGCAGGTCGAGCAGCGGCGGGAAGGCCGGGTTCTCGACCAGCACGTGGTCGCCGTAGCGCAGCACCGCCGAGGCGATCCGGTCCAGGGCGTCCATCGCGCCGTCGACCACGGTGAGCCGCTCGGGCGGGAACGGCCAGCGCTCGCGCAGCACCGCTTCGAGCTCCGGCAGCACCGGCTCCTCGAGGTAGCTGCCGGCCCAGCGGCCGTCCCCGATCCGGCGCAGCGCGCCGCTCAGGTCGGGCAGCAGCCCCGGGTCCGGCACGCCGGTGGAGAGGTCGGTCGCCAGGGTCACCGGCGGCCGGCTGAGCCGGGAGAACCGGGGCTTGGCCAGGCCGGAGACGAACGTCCCGGACCGGCCCCGGGTCTCGATCGCGCCGGCCAGGGTGAGGTTGCGCCAGGCCTCGCTGACCGTGGTGGGGCTGACGCCGAGCTCGCCGGCGACGGCGCGCACGGTGGGCAGCCGCTCCCCTGCCGGCAACCGGCCGGCGGTGATCAATCGGCTCACGGCCGCGGCAATTCCCCGGGCGCTGCGGTCCTCGACCGCCCCGGTGATCAGGGGAAGCAAATTACCTCTCCGAAACAATCGGTTACATACCAGCAATTGTTCGCTTGAATGTGTGTCGTTAAGGTCCTACGGCATCGGACGGCGACAAGCAAGACCTGGCGCTGGTGGTATGACAGGGAGTAGACACACGATCACAGGCGCTTTTGCGGCGCACTGCGCGTGCGGGAGATCAACAGAAAGGGGTCGTCATGACGACCGGAGTCGTTCGCGCCGCCCTCGTCCAAACGAATTGGACGGGCGACAAAGAATCGATGATCAAGGCACACGAGGACTACGCTCGTGACGCCGCCGCCCAGGGTGCGAAGGTCATCTGCTTCCAGGAGCTGTTCTACGGGCCGTACTTCTGCCAGGTGCAGGACGCCGCGTTCTACGAGTACGCCGAGGCCATCCCGGGCCCGACGACCGAACGCTTCCAGGCCCTCGCCGCCGAGCTCGGCATGGTGATGATCCTGCCGATGTACGAGAAGGAGCAGGAGGGCGTCCTCTACAACACGGCCGCCGTCCTGGACGCCGACGGCACGTACCTCGGCAAGTACCGCAAGAACCACATCCCGCAGGTCAAGGGCTTCTGGGAGAAGTTCTACTTCCGTCCCGGCAACCTCGGCTACCCGGTGTTCGACACCGCGGTCGGCCGGGTCGGCGTCTACATCTGCTACGACCGGCACTTCCCGGAGGGCTGGCGGGCGCTCGGCCTCAACGGCGCGCAGATCGTCTTCAACCCGTCGGCGACCAGCCGGGGCCTGTCCAGCTATCTCTGGCAGCTGGAGCAGCCGGCCAGCGCGGTGGCGAACGAGTACTTCATCGGCGCGATCAACCGGGTCGGCGTCGAGGACCTGGGCGAGAACGACTTCTACGGGCAGACGTACTTCGTCGACCCGGAGGGCAAGTTCGTCGGCGAGGTCGGCGACACGCACCACCCCGAGCTGATCATCCGGGACCTGGACCTGAGCCTGCTCGGCACGGTCCGCGACCGCTGGCAGTTCTACCGCGACCGCCGCCCGGACAGCTACAACGGGCTGGTGCAACCGTGAGCATCCTGATCAAGGGTGGCACCGTGGTCGGGCCGACCGGGGCGAGCCCCGCCGACGTGCTGATCGACGGCGAGACCATCGTCGCGCTGTTCGCACCCGGCCAGGCGCCCGAGGGCCCCGAGGTCATCGACGCGACCGGCAAGTACGTGATCCCGGGCGCCATCGACGCGCACACCCACATGCAGATGCCGTTCGGCGGGACACAGGCCAGCGACACCTTCGACACCGGCACCAAGGCCGCGGCGATCGGCGGCACCACCACGATCATCGACTTCGCCATCCAGAAGTACGGCGAGGTGGTCCAGGACGGGCTGGCCGCCTGGCACGGCAAGACCGCCGACCAGTGCCACATCGACTACGGCTTCCACATGATCCTCGGCGGGGTCGACGACGACTCGCTCAAGGCCATGGACCAGCTCGTGGCGACCGAGGGCATCACCAGCTTCAAGCTGTTCATGGCGTACCCCGGGGTGTTCTACTCCGACGACGGTCAGATCCTGCGGGCGATGCAGAAGGCGCGCGACAACGGCGCGATGATCATGATGCACGCGGAGAACGGCCCGGCCATCGACGTGCTGGTGAAGCAGGCCCTGGAGCGCGGCGAGACGGATCCGAAGTTCCACGGCCTGACCCGGCCGCAGGAGCTCGAGGCGGAGGCCACCAGCCGGGCGATCTGGCTGGCCAGCGTCGCCGCCGACTGCCCGCTCTACATCGTGCACCTGTCCGCGTCGAAGGCTCTCGAGCAGGTGCGCAATGCCCGGGACCTGGGCCGCAACGTGTTCGCCGAGACCTGCCCGCAGTACCTCTACCTGACCCTGGAGGACCAGCTCGGCGCGCCCGGTTTCGAGGGCGCCAAGTGGGTCTGCTCCACCCCGCTGCGCAGCGGCGAGGAGAGCCACCGGGCCGATCTGTGGCAGGGCCTGCGCACCAACGACCTGTCCGTGGTGTCGACCGACCACTGCCCGTTCTGCATGAAGGATCAGAAGGAGATGGGCATCGGCGACTTCTCCAAGATCCCGAACGGCATCGGCAGCGTCGAGCACCGGGTGGACCTGCTCTACCAGGGTGTGGTCGACGGCAAGCTGTCGCTGGCCCGCTGGGTGGAGACGATCGCGACGACACCGGCCCGGATGTTCGGCATGTACCCGAAGAAGGGCATCATCGCGCCCGGCTCGGACGCCGACATCGTGCTCTACGACCCGAACGGGCGCACCCGGATCAGCGTCGAGACGCACCACATGAACATGGACTACTCGGCCTGGGAGGGCTGGGAGATCGACGGCAAGGTCGACACGGTCCTGTCCCGCGGCGAGGTGATCTCCCGGAACGGCGAGTACACCGGCCGTCCCGGCCGCGGGAAGTACGTCCCGCGCGGCCTCTCCGACTACCTGCTCTGAACGGAGGGCGCACATGGACATCGGTGTGGTGATGCAGAACGACCCACCCGCGCTCGCCCTCGTCGACTGGGCGAAGAAGGCCGAGGCGGCCGGCTTCAGCCACTTCTGGACGTTCGACTCGCACGTGCTCTGGCAGGAGCCGTACGTGGTCTACTCGGCGATCCTCGGCGCGACCGACCGGATCGTGGTGGGGCCGATGGTGACCAACCCGGGCACCCGGGACTGGACGGTCACCGCCTCGGCCTTCGCCACGCTCAACGAGATGTACGGCAACCGGACCGTCTGCGGCATCGGCCGGGGCGACTCGGCGCTGCGGGTCCTCGGCCTCACGCCGCAGACCCTCGGCCAGCTCCGGGAGAGCGTCCAGGTGATCAAGGGCCTGGGCAACGGGGAGAAGGTGACCGTCCGGGGCAACGAGATCCAGTTCGCCTGGGCCGCGGAGAGCAGCCTCGAGGTGTGGGTCGCGGCGTACGGTCCCAAGGCTCTGGCCCTGACCGGCGAGGTCGGTGACGGTTACATCCTGCAGCTCGCCGACCCGGACATCGCGGAATGGATGATCACGGCGGTGCGGCAGGCCGCGAAGAAGGCCGGGCGCGACCCGGAGTCGATCACGTTCTGCGTGGCGGCGCCGGCCTACGTCGGTGACGACCTGGCGCACGCCCGGGAGCAGACCCGCTGGTTCGGCGGGATGGTCGGCAACCACGTGGCCGACATCGTGGCCCGGTACGGCGAGAGCGGCGCGGTGCCGCAGGCGCTGACCGACTACATCAAGGCGCGGCAGAGCTACGACTACGCCGAGCACGGACGGGCCGGCAACAGCCACACCACGTTCGTGCCGGACGAGATCGTGGACCGGTTCTGCGTCCTGGGCCCGGTGGAGAACCACGTCAAACGCCTCGAACAGCTCAAGGCGCTCGGCGTGGACCAGTTCGCCGTCTACCTGCAGCACGACAACAAGGCCGAGACCCTCGCCGCCTACGGCGAGCACATCATCCCGGCGTTCTCGTGAGGCGCGCGCTCGCGATCCTGGCCGGCATCGTCACCCTGGCGCTGCTCTGGGAGGGCTACAAGGCGGTCGGCGACCCGGAGGGGACGGTGCTGTTCGGCGTACGGGTGCTGCCCCGCGCCGACGACCTCTCCATGCCGCACCTGTGGACCGTCCTGCAACGCCTGGGCCGGCCCGAGCTGGCCGGCGGTGACCCGGTGTGGCAGGTGGTGCTGCGCGCCTGCCTGTTCACGCTCGGGATCACCGCGGCCGGGTTCCTGGCCGGCACCCTGGTCGGGCTGCTGCTGGCGATGGCCATGCAGCGGTTCCGGATCGTCGAGCGCGGGCTTCTTCCGTACGTGATCCTGTCCCAGACCGTGCCACTGGTGGCGCTCGCGCCGCTGGTGGCCGGTTGGGGCGGCACGCTGATGCCGGCCTGGGCGACCGTCGCGGTGATCGCGGCGTACCTGGCCTTCTTCCCGGTCGCGGTCGGGATGCTGCGTGGCTTGCAGTCGCCGTCCGCCAGCGGCGCCGAGCTGATGCGCAGTTATGCCGCGGGGTGGTGGCGCACGCTGGTGAAGCTCCGCTTCCCGGCGGCGCTGCCCTACCTCTTCCCGGCGCTGCGGCTGGCCGGCGCGGCGGCCGTGGTCGGCGCGGTGGTCGGCGAGATCTCCACCGGCACCCGGGGCGGGATCGGCCGCCTGATCATCGAGTACTCCCGGGAGGCCACCTCGGATCCCGCCAAGGTCTACACGGCCATGCTCGGAGCGGCGCTGCTCGGGCTGGTCGTCGCGGGCGCCGTCAGTCTGCTGGAGGTACCGCTGATGCGGCACCGCCGCCACGTGGAAGTGGTGACTCTGTGAGTGCCGTGGTCATCGACAACGTCGTGAAAATCTTCAACCAGGGCCGCAGCGACGAGGTCCTCGCGCTGTCCGACGTCGATCTCACCGTCGGCGACGGCGAGTTCGTCTCGCTGATCGGGCCGTCCGGCTGCGGCAAGAGCACCCTGCTCCGGCTGATCGCCGACCTGATCCCGGCGACCACCGGCACCGTCACGGTGGCCGGCAAGCCGGCCGGGCAGGCCCGCCGCGAGCAGGCGTACGGTCTCGCCTTCCAGCAGGCCGGCCTCTTCGAGTGGCGCACGGTCCGCAAGAACGTGGAACTCCCCCTGGAGTTGCGCGGCATCGGCCGGGCCGAGCGCAGGACCCGCGCCGAACAGATGCTGGCGCTGGTCGGGCTCGCCGACTTCGCCGGGCACTACCCCGGCCAGCTCTCCGGCGGCATGCAGCAGCGGGTGGCGATCGCCCGGGCCCTCGCCGTGCAGCCGCCGCTGCTGCTGATGGACGAGCCGTTCGGCGCGCTCGACGAGATGACCCGGGAGCACCTGCAGTCCGAGCTGCTGTCGATCTGCGCCACCACCGGGACCAGCACGGTCTTCGTCACCCACTCGATCTCCGAGGCGGTGTTCCTCTCCGACCGGGTGGTGGTGATGTCGGCCCGGCCCGGCCGGATCACCGCGTCGATCGCGGTCGACCTGCCGTCCCGGGACGACGCCGGCCGGCAGTCCCCGGCCTTCTTCGAGAAGATCACCGAGGTCCGCCAGGCCCTGCGAGGGGTTCCGGTGGCATGAGACGCGCCCTTCCCTCGCTGGTACCACCCCTGCTCTTCGGCATCCTGGCCCTGGCCGGCTGGGAGCTGTTCGTCACGCTCGGCCGGGTCGCGCCGTTCATCCTGCCCGCGCCGTCGGCGATCTGGCACGAGCTGACCGTGCAGCGCGGCAACGTCTGGGACGCGGCCCTGGCCAGCGGCGCCAACGCGCTGATCGGCCTGGTCGGCGGCACCCTGGTCGCGGTGCTCGCGGCGCTGGCCACCAGCCGGTTCCGGCTGCTCGGCGAGGTGTCGGTGCCGTTCGCCGCGGTGCTCAACGCGCTGCCGATCATCGCGCTCGCGCCGATCCTCAACAACATGTTCGAGTCGACCAGCAGCGTCCCCCGCCGGCTGGTCACCGCGATCGTGGTCTTCTTCCCGGTCTTCCTGAACACGCTGCGCGGCCTGCGCGAGGTGGACCCGGTGCATCAGGAGCTGATGCACACGTACGCGGCCAGCGGCTGGACGTTCGCGGTCAAGGTGCGGCTGCCCGGCGCCCTCGGGCACCTGTTCACCGGCCTGCGCCAGGCCTCGTCGCTCGCGGTGATCGCCGCGGTGGTCGCCGAGTACTTCGGCGGGCTGCAGGACGGGCTGGGCTCGCGGATCACCTCGGCGGCGGCGTTCACGGCGTACCCCCGGGCCTGGGCCTACGTGGCCGGCGCGTGCCTGCTCGGTCTGACTTTCTATCTGGTGACGCTGCTGTTGGAGCGTCTGGCGATGCCGTGGCGTCAGCGGCTGATCGCCTGATCCCCTCGTAACCTAACCGGAAGAGGACACTTTGCGACTGACTCGGATATTTACCGCTATTGCCGCCAGTTCCGCCCTGGTGCTCGCCGGGTGCGGTACCGCCGACCCGGCCAGCACCCCCGCACCGGGCGCCAGCGGCGCGCTCACCCCGATCAAACTGCAGCTGCAGTGGTTCTTCCAGGCCCAGTTCGCCGGCTACATCGCCGCCGTGGACCAGGGCTTCTACAAAGAGCAGGGCCTCGACGTGCAGCTGCTCGAGGGCGGCGTGGACATCGTCCCGCAGACCGTGCTCGCCCAGGGCCGGGCCGACTACGCGGTGGCCTGGGTGCCGAAGGCCCTGGCGTCCCGGGAGCAGGGCGCCGGGATCACCGACGTCGGGCAGATCTTCGGCCGGTCCGGCACCTACCAGGTGGCCTGGAAGGACAGCGGCATCACCAAGGCCGCCGACCTCAAGGGCAAGAAGGTCGGCAACTGGGGCTTCGGCAACGAGTTCGAGCTGTTCGCCGGGATGACCAAGGCCGGGATCGACCCGGGCAAGGACGTCACCCTGGTGCAGCAGCAGTTCGACATGCAGGCGCTGCTGAAGAAGGAGATCGACGCCGCCCAGGCGATGAGCTACAACGAGTACGCCCAGCTCCTGGAGGCGAAGAACCCGAAGACCGGCAAGCAGTACACCGCCGACGACTTCTCGATCATCGATTGGAAGACCGAGGGCTCGTCGATGCTGCAGGACGCGGTCTGGGCGAACACCGAGAAGCTCAACGACCCGGCCTACCAGCAGCAGACGGTGAAGTTCCTGACCGCCACGATCAAGGGCTGGGCGTTCTGCCGGGACAACGCGGAGAAGTGCCGTGACCTGGTCGTCGCGAAGGGTTCCAAGCTCGGCAAGAGCCACCAGCTGTGGCAGATGAACGAGGTCAACAAGCTGGTCTGGCCGGCCACCGGCGGGATCGGCGTGATCGACGAGACGGCCTGGAACCAGACCGTGCAGCTCTCACAGACCACCAAGAACCAGACCGGTGACACCGTGCTGACGAAGGCGCCGGAGGGCCTGGCCTACACGAACGACTACATCAAGCAGGCGATCGAGCAGGCCAAGACCGCCGGCGTCGACGTCAACGGCACCGCGTTCCAGCCCGCGACGGTAACCCTGAACGAGGGCGGGAGTTGAGCTAGATCGGCATGAGCCGGGCGGCGAGGGCGACCGTGGTCAGGTCGCCCTTGCGCAGCTTCGCCGCCGCGTCCCCCTCGCCGAGCCCGGCCAGCCGCACCGCCGACGCGTCGATCAGCGACTCCTCGCCGTCCAGCAGCCGGCGGGCCAGCCGGGCCTGCGCCGGGCTGAGCTCCGCGTAGGCGCACCGGTCCAGCGCGGTGATGGTGTCGTCGTCCAGCTCGCCGGCCATCGCCCGCTCGGTGACCACCTTCAGCAGCCAGCTCGGCCACCACGAGTACTTGCCGACCACCTGGCCGGAGTGCAGGGCCAGCCGCGGGTCCTGCCCGGCGGAGAGCAGCTTGACCGCGAGGTTCGTGTCGAACCGCTCCAGCCGCAGCGCCGCGACGAACGACCGCAGGATCACCTGGGGCTTCAGGAACGGCTCGGCCGCGTGCGCCGCGTCGCCGGTCCGGCCCTGCAGCAGGTAGATCAGCGCCCGCGCCTCGCGCAGCTCGAACCCGTCGCTCGACCGCTCCTCGAGCCGGTCGACGGTGGCGGCCAGCCGGGCCACCGCCTGCTCGGCCCGCACCGACAGCTCCTCGCTGGCCGGCTTGTTCAGGAACCGCACCATGATGTTCAGCGCGATCTCGGCCTCCCGGCGCAGCAGCGGCGACGGGATCTTGGCAACGATCTCGTCGCCCAGGCTCTCGGTCAGAGAGCCCAGGTCGAATCTGTCGGAGACCTGCTGGAACTGGTCCCACCACGACGCGGGGTGCTGCTGCGGCTGTCGGATCACGTGACCAAGCGTGACCCGTTTGCTACCGAGCGACAAGCGTTTTGGGCATCATGCGGGGTGCGAACGATCACCGGTGGAAGATGTCAGACCGGCCGGGTCCAGCAGGCCGGCCTTGACGACGACCCGGCTCAACGGCCGGGTCAGCTCGGCCAGCCGAAGGCACCCCGCGTCACCCAGAGTGGCGTAGGCGGGCTCGGCCAACCGGTCGGTGGTCGCCTCCAGCTCGGCGCCGAGCCGGCGGCCCTCGTCGGAGAGCTCGTCGCCGGCCAGCAGCCCGCGCTCGCGCAGCCCGTCGGCGGCGGCCGCCCACTGCTCCGGCCTCCAGCCCCGGGAGGCCAGCAGGAACCGGCCGGTGACCTGGTCGGCGGCCCCCTTCAGGACGATCGACTCCAGGCCGCTGATCCCGGCGGTCAGCAGCGCCGCGATGTGCCCGTCGCCGCGGAACTCGCGCAGCAGCATGTGCGCGTGGAAGAGCACCAGGTGCGGTGCGTCCGGCCAGGGCAGCTCGGCGTGCGCGGCGAACAGCGGCCGGCCGTGCGGCATGGTGGCCGCGTGCAGCGCCGCCGTCCGGGCCAGCTCGGCCGCCTCGGCCACCTCCGGGCCGGCCAGCGTCGCGACGCCCAGCGCCCGGGTCAGCGCGGCGTCCGCGACCGCCAGGCGGGTGGCCACCATCTGCTCCGGGGTCACCGTGTCCCACGCGGCCGGGAGGGTCTTGGCGATCACGGCCGGGTTGAAGTTGTAGAACGTGGCGGCCACCAGCGCCGCGCCCGCCGGGCCGAGGGCGGCGGCGCGAGCGGCGAAGTAGCCGCCCATCGGGTGCAGCCCGAGCCGGGCGTAGGCCGCCGGGCCCTCCGGCACCAGGTAGACACAGGCGTGCAGCGGCTCGGTGACCCGCCAGGCCAGGCGGGACGGGCTCTCGGTCACGGTTCCCACGGCAGCTCCTCGGCTTCGGTGACGACGGGCGCGGACCCGGAGTGCTCCGGGGCAGGTCGTTCGGACACGGTAGACCAGCGACCCGACCGGCGGGCTGCCTGGACGGTCACCAGGTGCACCGGCAGCGGCGGCGGCACGAACGGGCCGATGCCCCAGCGCACCCAGATCGCCACCCGGCCGGCGGCGGCCTCGGCGAGCAGCTTGTCGACGGTGCGCTGCCGGTCCAGCCGGTCCACCTCGACCGCGACCGGGGCGGCGCCGCCGGGCCGGGCGCAGGCCACGTCGAGCACCGAGTTGCCGCGCAACGGCGGCGGCAGCGGGACGACGCTGGGCGCGCGGCGGTAGACCCGCCACTGCTGCCAGGTGGCCCACTCCTCGATCGCGGCGAGGATCCGGGCGGTGGCCTCGTCCGCTGTCAGGTCGGCGAAGGTCAGCCGCTCCAGCCAGGTGGCGAGGGAGTGTGCCGTAGAGGTGCCGTCGTCCGCCGTGTCCATTGTCCGTACCCTATCGGGGTCCGGATTTTGATCTTGTCAGGCGGCCGCGGGCAGATCCTTGTCCACCGTCATGACGGTGGACGGGTGCCGGGCCTGCGCGGCGAGCAGCGCGGTGAAGTCCTCGGCGCTGACCGGACGGCCCAGGTGATAGCCCTGCCCGACGGTGTAGCCGAGCCTGAGCAGCCGGTCCGCCTGCTCCTGGTTCTCGATGCCCTCGGCGACCGTGTCCAGGCCCAGCGCGTCGGCGAGCTGGACGACCGCCCGGGCCACCGCCTGCCGGGCACCGGCCGCCGCGCTGCCCGGCTCGTCGACCTCGATGTTGTCGACGAACGACTTGTCCAGCTTGACGATCGCGGCCGGGAACGCGCGCAGCAGGCTGAGCGACGACTCGCCGGTGCCGAAGTCGTCGAGGGCCAGCCGCACCCCCATGTCGTGCACCTCGTGCAGCACCTTGAGCACCTGGTGGCCGCGCAGCACGGCGGACTCGGTCAGCTCCAGCACCAGCCGGTTCGCCGGCAGGCCGGTGTCGGCGAGCGCGGCCCGCACGTCGGCGACGAAGTCCGGGTCGTGCAGCTGGCGCACCGACACGTTCGGCGAGGCCTTGCGCAGCGCGTCCGGGCCGAACTCGGCGAGCCACGCGGCGGCCTGCCGGCACGTCTCGCGCAGCACCCAGCGGCCCAGCGGCACGATCAGGCCGGTCCGTTCGGCGGCCGGGATGAACTCGATCGGCGGCACCGTGCCGCGTTCCGGGTGCACCCAGCGCACCAGCGCCTCCACGCCGACCACCCGGCCGTCACGCAGGTCCACCAGCGGCTGGTAGACCAGCCGGAACTCGCCGGCGTCCAGGGCCCGGCGCAGGTCGCCGCCGAGCTGGGCGTGCGCCTGGGCGGGCTTCTCCATGCCGGGGGCGTACCGGATCCAGTTGGCCTTGCCGCGCTGTTTCGCGGTGTACATCGCGGCGTCCGCGTCGCGCAGCAGGTTCCGGGCCGCGGTGCCGGCCGGCGCCGACGCGATGCCGGCGCTCGCGTGCACCAGCAGCCGGTGCCCGCTGATCGGTGCGGCGATCGCCGTCATGATCCGCCGCGCCACCGCCTCGTCGACGCCGGGCGTGGTGACCAGCACCGCGAACTCGTCACCGGCCAGCCGGGCCGGTTCGCCGTCCGCGCCGGCCGCGACCCGCAGCGTCGCGGCGAACGCGATCAGCAGCTCGTCGCCGACGTCGTGGCCGAGCGAGTCGTTCACCGCGTTGAAGTCGTCCAGGTCGACCAGCAGCACGGTGGCGCCGGTGGTGGCCAGCGCGGCGCCCAGGCGCTCGCGGAACAGCACCCGGTTGCCGAGGCCGGTCAGCGCGTCGTGGGTGGCGTCGTACTGCAGCCGGGCCTCGGAGGCCTCCCGCTCGTGCAGCAGCCGGGTGTTGTCCCGGTTGACCACCCACTG
This sequence comes from Actinoplanes awajinensis subsp. mycoplanecinus, assembly GCF_001509495.1. NCBI lineage: Bacteria > Bacillati > Actinomycetota > Actinomycetes > Micromonosporales > Micromonosporaceae > Actinoplanes > Actinoplanes awajinensis. The sequence continues at coordinate 87,588 of NZ_LLZH01000268.1, forward strand.
GCGGACCGACACCAGCGTGCTGACCAGGGCGGCGCCGCCGATGACCAGCCGGCCCTCGCCGATCGTGTCCAGCCGGGGCTCGCCGAACAGCACCTGCGCGAGCGGCACGTCGGCGGCCAGCATGGCCAGGTACGGCAACCACGAGTCGGACCGCAGCGTACGGGCGACCGGCGCGTGCCGCTGACGCAGCGCGGCCAGCGTGATCAGCACCGGCACCAGGGGCAGCAGCACCGCCTGGGCCGGGATCGAGCCGTCCTCCGGCCGGGCGACGGCGAGCAGCGCGAACGCCGCGGCGACCAGCCCGGTGCCGGCCACCAGCCGGACCGCGGTGCGATCCACCGGCCCGCCCGGGATGTACGACACCTTGGTGACCGCGCCGGCCGCGAACAGGAACGCCATCAGCACCACGGCGAGCACCCCGGTGCTCCAGCGCTGCTCCGCGGCGAACATCGGGTACAACCCGAAGTGCCCGAGCAGCACGGCGCAGCCGAGGAACGCGATCGACCGGTCCAGCCACTGCCGGCCCCGCTCGGCCCAGCTGGTCACGCCGAGCGGCACGGCGCCGACCCCGATCATCGCGGCCAGCAGTCCGAGACCGATCAGCACGGTGCTGGGCAGCGGCAGGTACGGCAGCGCCGGCGACGAACGGAACGCCGCGACGGCCAGGACCGCGTACCCGGCGGTGAGCAGCACCGTGGCGACCTCGAGCAGCAGCCAGAAGCGGCGGCCGGCCCGGGGCAGCACGACGTCGCGGCGCAACGCGTGCACCGCGGGGACGGCGATCGCGCCGGCGATCGGCATGACCAGGTAGGCCAGGGCGGCCGGGCCGGTCGGGGCCAGGCACCACCAGACGTACCAGAGCACGCCGGTCAGGGCGGTGGCGCCGCTGAGCGCGGCGTAGCGCCAGTGCCGCTCCCCGGTCACCGGGTGAGCTCCCGGGACCGTTGCTTGTCGGCGTACATCCGCAGGTCGGCGACGTGCAGCAGGTTGTCCGGCTGGTCGGCCGGGCCGGACGCCACCCCGATGCTGGTGCCCACCGTGAGCATCCGGCCGCCGAGCTCGACCGGCACGGCCAGCGCCGCGCGCAGCCGGGCGCCGATCCGGTTCGCCTCGTCCTGCCCGGCGCCGACCAGCACGGCGAACTCGTCGCCGCCCAGCCGCGCCGCCAGGTCGTCCGGCCCGCCGCTGGCCAGCAGCTGCGCGGCCACGTGCCGCAGCACCGCGTCGCCGGTGGCGTGCCCGTACGTGTCGTTGATCTGTTTGAACCCGTTCAGGTCGACGAGCAGCACCGCCACCTCGCCGGCGCCGGACTCGCCGATCCGGTCGGTGAACAACCGGCGGTTCGCCAGCCCGGTCAGCGCGTCGTGACCGGCCTGGAACCGCAGCCGTTCACGCAGCTCGCGCTCCTCGGTCATGTCCCGGGCGTTGATCACCACGCCGCTGATCCCGCGCTCGGCGACCAGGTTCACCCCGACCACGGAGAGCCAGCGCCAGCTGTCGTCCTCGTGCTGCACCCGCATCTCGAAGGCCACCTTGGCGCCCGGGGTGGCGTAGACCCCGGCCATCTCGGCGGCGACCCGGTCCGCGTCGTCCGGGTGGATCATGTCGAGCATCTGCCGGCCGACGTACTCGTCGAGGGTGCCCCCGATGATCCGTTCGACGGCCGGGTTCAGGTACTTCACGATGCCGTCGGTCCGTACGATCGCGGTGATGTCGGACGCGTGCCGCAGCAGCGCCTCCTGCCGGCGCTCCCGGCGCCGGATCTCGGCCAGGCTCTCGTCGAGCTGATCGAGCAGGGTGTTGTTCTCGGCCAGCGCGAGCAGCTGCCGGGCCACCACCAGCGCCACGTTGATCAGCAGCCCGGCCAGCGCGCCCCAGGCCGACAGCCCGAGTCCCTGGGTGAGCAGGGTGATCACCAGAGTGCCGGCGCAGACCACCGTGCCCAGGTAGGGCAGCGGGCTGTACCGCCGCCCGGATACGGCCTCCCGGCGGGCCGTCTCGCCCCGCCCGGCCCGCGCCTCCAGCAGCTGCAGCCGCGGCGCCGCGACCATCAGCAGGCACGGGCCGAGCACCAGCAACGACGGGACGATCACCCCGCCGACGCTGGCGGTGGGCAGCAGTACGTTGCCGATCGCCTGCACCGCGGTGGAGGCGACGATCGGGACGGCGGCCGGCATGGCGATCGGGCTCGACCCGCTCAGGCCGACCTTCACGGTCAGGAGGCCGCCGCAGAGCACCACGCCGCAGCCGAACAGCGCGGAGACGTAACCGGCCGCGCCGGCGTCGCCCATCGAGGTGCGGGTCAGCAGGGCCCAGACCACCACGCCGGCCGCGGTGTTCACCGTCGCGGCGTCCAGTGTGACCCGGATCCGGCTGCCCCTCGACCACACCTGACTGGGGTGGACCAGGGCGACACCGACGACCATCAGCACGCCGACCACGCCGAGCAACTGCTGCGCGGGGTGCAAGACGAACGTGTCGCGGCCCGGCTCGGACAGCACGTAGCCCAGCTGGGTGACGTCACCGGCCGCGAAGACCAGCCCGGCGAGGCCCATCACCCGCCAGAACCGCCGGCTCGCCGGGCTCAGCGCGAGCGTGCGCCACACCTGCCGGGACAGCGCGAACAGCGCCAGGTCGGTGAGCGGCGCGACGACCCAGCAGAGCAGCAGTTTCTCCCGGGTGGTACCCAGATCGAGGGCGTAGCCACCGATGACGACCAGGGCCGACAGGACCAACGGGGCCAGCACCGGATCACGCCAGCGCATGCCCCACCCCCTACCGCACCCGAGTCACATCCGTCCTTGCAGCGATCGGCCCGGGAGGGGCGGTTGTTAGCGTTTTCTGCGCGCCGACCTGACCCTTCCTACGCGCCTGCCTGCCCCAGATCGGTCAGGCGCTCCTGGAGGACGGCGGCCTGACCGGCGGTCAGCCCGCCCTCGCCGAGGCGCTGCCGGACCTTCTTGCGGAGCAGGTCGACCTCGCCCGGCACGTCCGGATCGTCGGAGACGGCGAGCTGGCCGAGGATGTTGCGGAAGTCCTGGGCGACGTCCGGCCGGATGTCACCGGACTGCTCCCCCTTCTCCACGGCGTCCTGCACCCGGCCCAGCGCGACGTCGACGGTCAGCGGGGCGGTCGTCCGCTCCACCGTCGCCTTCGCCGACGCCGACGGGCTCGGCGAGGGCGGCGCGACGGACGGCACGACCGACGGCACGACCGACGGCGCCACCGACGGCACGACCGGCGGCTGGGGCTGCCCGGCCAGGTCGTCGTCGGCCTGCGACACCACGTGCACCAGGGCCAGGAACGCGACAGCGGTCGCGCCCAGCGCCGCCCCCACCGCGATCTTGCGGCCGCGGCTGTTCCGCACCGCCGGCGTCTCGGCCGGCACCCGGGCGTGCCCGGTGGGACGGGCGCCGGGCAGCGGCACGGTCGGCGCCTTGTTGTCCTCGGACGGTGCCAGCTCGGCGAGCACCTTCCACGCCTCGGCCGCGGACGGCCGGCGTTCCGGGTCGTCGAGCAGGCAACGCTGGATCAGGTCGACGAGCGGGGTGGGCAGGCCACCGGGCAGCGGCGTCGGGCCGGACTGCCGGGCGATCGCCAGCTCCTCCCAGGTGTCCACGCTGTAGGGCGGCTCCCCGGCGACCATCTCGAAGAGCAGCACGCCCAGCCCGTACAGGTCGGTGGCCGGCTCGGCGGGCTCGCCGTCCAGGCGTTCCGGCGCGGCGTAGGCCGGTGTGCCGAACGTGGCGCCGGTGTCGTCGTCGTCCGGTTCGCCGGCGGTGGCGCTGATCCCGAAGTCGAGCAGCTTCACGCCGCCCTTGCAGAGCATCACGTTGCCCGGCTTGATGTCGCGGTGCACCACCCCGGCGGCGTGCGCGGCGGCGAGCGCTCCGGCCACCGCGGCGCCGACGGCGGCGGCGGCCGGCCACGGCACCGGGCCGTCGCAGAGCCGGGCCGCCACGGTCTCGCCGGAGAGCAGCTCCATCACCACGAACGGCACGACCGAACCGTCCGGCCGCACCGCCTCACGGTAGTCGTGCACGGCCGCGATCCCCGGGTGCGAGAGCCGCGCCGCGAGCCGGGCCTCCCGCCACGCGAGGTGCGCGGCCCGGACGTCACCGGCCGGGAGTTTGACCGCCACCGGACGGTCGAGCAGCTCGTCGGTGGCCCGCCAGACCTGCGCCATGCCGCCCGTCTCGAGCAACGTGACGAGGCGGTACCGCGAGACCAGGAGGGCACCCGGCGCCGGCCATACATCGTGCATGCCGGAACATTCGCCCACGCCGGTCGCTGTGTCAACCGCAGGGGGGTTTTCCCAGGCGAGCGTCAAAATCAAGATCACAAAACCGACGTCGTGCGTCCGCCGGGGTTCAGATCGCCGCTCCCGCCGGGACCCCTGCGGGCTCCGCAGGGCGCCGGCGCGCCCAGAACGCGAAGCCCTCCGGGGCGACGTCCGCGGGTGGTCCCGGTTAAACCCCCGGCAGAGCCACTACCGCCCGGGAGAACGGTTTCCACCGTTCGCAGCCGTCCACAGACCCCCACCACCCGCACGCCTCTCCCCGTCACACTGTCTGCGGGGGAGCCCCCAGGGAGGGCGGGCTCTGCGCGGGCCGCTTTTCCCCACCGCCGGCCGGACGGCGCGCCGGGGCCCGGACCCGGCCGCCGCCCCGCGCGAGACCGTCACGGGACGCGGCTCGTAGCCTGCGGACGGGCGCTGGAGTATCCGTACCGAAGAAGGGTTAAGCGCTGCCACGCAGGATCAGGCGGGTGGGCATGACGGTCTCGCGCTCGACCGGCTCCTCGCCGTCCAGTTTCGCCAGCAGCAGCCGGACCGTCTCCTGGCCCATCTGCTCGACCGGCTGGTAGACGCTGGTCAGCGGCGGATCGGTGTGCCGGGCGATCACCGAGTCGTCGAAGCCGATCACGGCGACGTCCTCCGGCACCCGGCGGCCCGCGCGGCGCAGCACCCGCAGCGCACCGGCCGCCATCATGTCCGATGCCGCGAACACCGCGTCCAGCTGCGGATAGTTGGTGAGCAGCCACTCCATCGCCATCGCGCCGCTGATCTCGCCGAAGTCGCCGGCCGCGGCCGGGCCGTCGCCGACCACGTCGCGGTAGCCCTGGTAGCGGGCCACGCCGGGGGCCATGTCCATCGGGCCGGTGATCGTGGCGATGCAGCGGCGGCCCTGCTCGCGCAGGTAGGACACCGCGGCCCGGGCACCGCCCCGGTTGTCCGCGTCGACGAAACTGACCGGCTCCGGGTGGACCGGGCGACCGACTCGGACCGTCGGCACGCCGCGCTCCTCGAGCAGCGCCGGCAGCGGATCGTCGCCGTGCAGCGACAGCAGCAGCGCGCCGTCGACGTGCTGGCGGGTCAGGTAGCCCTCGAGCTGGCGGCGTTCCTCCGGGGCCTGCGCGATCATCAGGACCATCTGCAGGTTCCGGGCGACCAGCACGGACGAGACGGACTGCACGATCCGGCCGAAGAACGGCTCGGCGAAGAACCGCTCGCCCGACTCGAAGACGACCAGGGCGATCGAGTCGGTGCGCTGGGTGACGAGCGCGCGGGCCGCGCGGTTCGGCACGTAGCCCAGGTCCTCGATGGCGTCCTGGACGAGTTTGCGGGCTTTCGGGCTGACCTGGGCCGACCCGTTCACCACCCGGGAGACGGTACCCCGGCCGACGCCGGCTCGCGCCGCGACCTCCTCCAGGGTCGGCCGCCCGGCCGAACGGTTGCTGTGGTCCCTCATGGCCAGCCGTCCTTTCCGCGTCACCGGCTGGAGACAAGGTACAACCGCCGAGCCGCCGGGCCGATGATTCTAGTGGTCGACTTTCGGACCGCGGGAGCGCTCTCGGCATTCCGGACGGAAGGGGTCCTTGGCGGGATCCTTGCGGTTACCGCCGTTACAGCCACTTCCGGGGTACGCGCTGCGCCCGGCACAGTGGGTGGCATGCCGGAACACAAGGTCGCCATGCTGGTTCTGCCCGGGGCCGCGCCCCTCGACGTCGGCATCCCCGCGCAGGTCTTCGCGCCGCGGCACGGCCTGGGCTACCGGCCCGTGCCGTGCGCGGCCCAGCCCGGCGCGGTGCCCGGCCGGGACGGTCTCGGCTTCACCGTCGAGGCCGGTCTGGAGGCGTTCGACGACGCCGGCACGGTCATCGTGTGCGGCTTCCGGAACCCGACCGGCCCGATCGACGGCCGGGTGCTCGACGCGCTGCGGGCGGCCGCCTTCCGCGGCACCCGGATGGTGGCCATCTGCACCGGGGCGTTCGCGCTGGCCGCGGCCGGGGTGCTCGACGGCCGGCGGGCCACCACGCACTGGCAGATGGCCCCGGTGCTGGCCCGGGAGTACCCGAAGGTACGGGTCGACGGCGAGGTGCTCTTCGTCGACGAGGGCCAGGTGCTGACGTCGGCCGGGGTGGCCGCCGGGATCGACCTGTGCCTGCACATCGTCCGGCGTGACCACGGGGTGCGCGCGTCGAACACGATCGCCCGGGTGCTGGTGGCCGCGCCGTACCGCAGCGGCGGCCAGTCCCAGTACGTGCCGCGCAGCCTGCCCGAGCCGCTCGGCGACGTGTTCGCGGCGACCCGGGAGTGGGCGCTGCGGCATCTCGAGACGCCGCTCACGGTGGACGGGCTGGCCCGGCACGCGGGGGTGTCGGCGCGGACGTTCGGGCGGCGCTTCGTCGAGGACACCGGGTACACGCCGATGCAGTGGGTGCTGCGGGCGCGGGTGGACCTGGCCCGGGAGCTGCTCGAACGTACCGTCCTGGGTGTCGACCAGATCGCCGCGCGGACCGGTGTCGGCACCGGCGCGAACCTGCGGATGCACTTCCAGCGGATCCTCGGCACCTCGCCGAGCGAGTACCGGCGGACATTCGCTGGCGGAAAGCTTGCGACAGCTGACGTCCCGGCACCTGCCGGGCACCTGACAGCGGCGGCACGCTGAGGACATGACAACACGAGTGGCCGTCAACGGCTTCGGACGCATCGGGCGCAACGTTCTCCGCGCCGCCGCCGGCAGTGACGTCGAGATCGTCGCGATCAACGACCTGACCGACCCGGGCACCCTCGCGCACCTGTTGCGCTACGACAGCTCGCTGGGCCGGTTCGCCGGCACCGTCGAGGCGCACGAGGACCACCTGCTCGTCGACGGCCGCCGGATCGAGGTGACCGCCGTCCGCGACCCGGCCGAGCTGCCGTGGAAGGAGTTCGGCGTGGACGTCGCGCTGGAGTCGACCGGCCGGTTCACCGCCGCCGCCGACGCCCGCGCGCACCTGGCCGCCGGCGCGCGCAAGGTGCTGGTCAGCGCCCCGTCGAAGGGCGCCGACCTGACCGTGGCGTACGGCCTGAACCACGGCGACTACGACCCGGCCGCACACGACGTGGTCTCGAACGCGTCGTGCACCACGAACGGCCTCGCCCCGATCGCGTCGGTCCTCGACGACCTGGCCGGCATCGAGACCGGTTCGATGACCACGATCCACGCGTACACCCAGGAGCAGAACCTGCAGGACGGCCCGCACCGGGACCTGCGCCGGGCCCGCGCCGCCGCGCTGAACATCGCACCGACCACGACCGGCGCGGCCACCGCGATCGGCGCGGTGCTGCCCCGGCTGGCCGGCAAGCTCACCGGGTACTCGGTGCGGGTGCCGGTCCCGGTCGGCTCACTCGTCGAGCTGAACGCGATCGTCGAGCGCCCGGTCACCGCCCAGGAGATCAACAGTGCGTTCGAGGCGGCCGCGCACGGCCCGCTGCGCGGCATCCTGGAGTTCTCCGCCGACCCGCTGGTCTCCACCGACATCACCGGCAACCCGGCATCGTCGATCTTCGACTCGCTGCTCACCACCGCGAACGGCCGTCTGGTGAAGGTGGTCGCCTGGTACGACAACGAGTGGGGCTTCGCCAACCGGGTGATCGACACGCTCTCCCTGCTGGGTCGTTAGCTCCGGCCACACGGCGTCCGGTCCGCTTATCTATGCTGTCCGGATGGCGGTCACCCTGTCCGATGTCGCCCGGCTGGCCGGGGTCTCCCCCGCCACCGTCTCCCGCGTGATCAACGACAGCGCCAAGAAGGTCGCTCCCGAGCTCCGGGAACGCGTGCTGGCCGCCGTCGCCGAGTTGCACTACGTGCCGAACGCGCACGCGCAGAACGTCGCCCGGCCGCGCAAGTCCGCGGTCGGGGTGATCGTGCACGACGTCTCCGACCCGTACTTCGCCGAGATCACCCGGGGCCTGCAGCGGCAGGCCGGTGCGCACGACCGGCTGCTGGTGATCTGCAACAGCTACCGGGAGCCGGAGCGCGAGCTGGCCTATGTGGCGCTGCTGCGCGCCCAGCAGGTGCACGCGCTGATCCTGGCCGGTTCCGGCTATCACGACGACGCGTTCACCGCCCGGCTCAACGGGGAGCTGAACGCGTACCAGCAGGGTGGCGGCCGGGTCGCGGTGATCGGGCGGCACGAGCTGGTCGGCAGCGCGGTGCTGCCGGCCAACGAGACCGGGGCGTACCAGCTGGGCTGCCGCGTCCTCGGCCTCGGCCACCGCCGGATCGGCGTGATCGCCGGCCCGCGCGCGCTGACCACCACCACCGACCGCCTCACCGGCATCCGCCGCGCCGCCGCCGAGCTGGGCGTGCCGCTGCCACCCGACCAGATCGTCTACGCCGACTTCACCCGCGACGGCGGCGCCACCGCGGCCACCGAGCTGCTCGCCGCCGCCCCCGGCCTGACCGCGATCCTGGCCCTGAACGACTCGATGGCCGTCGGCACCCTGGCCACCCTCCGCGACCGCGGCATCGGAGTCCCCGACCAGATCTCCGTGACCGGTTTCGACGACATGCCGATCGCCCGCGACGTGACGCCGGCCCTGACCACGGTCCGCCTCCCCCTGGTCGGTATGGGCGAACGAGCCATGGCCCTGGCCCTGGGCGACGACGCCGGCCCCATCTCCGAACCCGCCACCGCCGAAATCATCTGGCGCTCCAGCTGCACCGCCCCCTCCCTCTGACCCCACCGAACCATCCGCAACCCCAGACCGCTCCGCCCCCGGGCCGCAGCGCGCGTCCAGCTGCCCGGCTGGCTTCCAGGGGTGCCTCCGGGGCTGCGAGACACCCCTGGGGGCCAGCCGGCTGCGTGGGGGCGCGCTGCGGGCGGGGGGTGGGGCGGTGTCGCGGGGCCTCACGGGCGGGACTCGGCTTGTAGCCTGCGGACGAGCGCTCCGTGATTCGTACCGAATGGGGGGTTTAATCCAGCAGCCAGCGGAGCAGGTCGTTGCCGTAAGGGCTGGCGGCCAGCGCGATCAGAATCAGCCAGATCACGGTGAGCACGGCCAGCCGGAGGAACGTGCGCCGATCGCCGGAACGCCAGGTGTGCGCCAGCGTCGCGGCGCCGAGCAGCAGCATCGCGATGCCGATCGGATAGATCAGCCAGGCGATCAGCCGGCACCCCGCGAAGATCCAGACCAGCGGGTTGACCAGCGAGTCCGGGCCGACACCGGGCAGCGAGTCCTTCGGGTCGCCGAGGCGCTCCAGGCCGGGGTGCAGGATCGCCCCGAGATCGTCCGCGCGCGCCGCCGCCAGGATCAGGACCACAAAACTGCCTGTCAGGTACGCGATCAGAAACGCCACCTGGACCCAGACCACCGCGCGCCCGGGCTTGGAGGTCCGGCGGTCCCCGGCGAGATCGGTCATGGCGGCAATGTACCCAGATCGCGCCGCACCGACCGCCCCGGATACGGCGAAGCGGCCCTGGAGCCCCAGGGCCGCTTCGATCGTTCACCGTGCCGGATCGGCTCAGGCCGGAGTGCTCTCCGCGGCCTGGTCCTCGATGGCCGCCCGGATCCGGTCGGCCTGGAGGCGGCTCTTGACGCCGGTCAGCGCGGTCACCCGGTAGCGGGTGAGCTTGCCGGTGGTGCGCAGGTGCTCGTGCAGCTGGACGCCGTACTGCTCGAGGACCTCCTCGTCGCTCGGCCCGCGGCCACCCTGCGGCCGGGGCAGCAGGTGCATCCACGGCTGGTCGGCGCCGGACGGCTGACCGCCGAGCGCGGAGAGGTAGTCGCTGACGAACTCGCGGACGGTGGCCTCGTCGAGGCGCGGCACGCTCGGCGCGAGCATCATGGCGAGCTCGCGGGCGTCGGTGACGTCGCTGCCCTCCATCTCCTCGATCAGTGCGGTCCGCAGGTCCTCGATCGCCGCCATCCAGACCGCCGAGCCCACCGGCGCGGTGACCGGCTCGGGGAGCAGGTCCCGCCACGGGTACGCGGCGTCGCCGGGCTCGCCGTTCATCTCGCGCACGTAGTCGTTGACGAACGACCGGACGACGCCCTCGCCGAGGTCCGGGACCCGCGGGGCCAGGGAGCGGACCAGCTCGGCGACCCGGGAGTAGGTCATCTCGGGCAGGTTGTCCGCGGTGACCTCGCTGGCGACCATGCGGCTGAGGCGTTCGACCGCGAGCCGCCACCACGGGGAGCCGACGATGTTGACGGCGCGCTGGGCGCCGGTCGGGGTGGCCGCCCAGGACGGCAGGTTGTGCTGCCCGTTCGTGCCGTTGGTCCCGTTGGTCCCGTTGGTGCCGTTCGTGCCGTTCGTGCCGTTGGTGCCGTTCGTGCCGTCGGCGCTGTGACTGCCGTTGGTGCCGTTCGAGGGCGCGGCCACATACGGGCGGGGCGCGGGAATCGCCGGGATGGAGCCGAGCACGGCCGGGACCGCGCCGGGCACCGCGACGTCCTCGGCGGACCGGCGCTGGGCCGGCACCTCGGTGCCGTTCGCCGGCATGCCGAGCATCTCCTCCGGGGTCACCGCCGCGGCCAGCCGCTCACCCAGGCTGCCGGACTCGGCGGTCGAGTTCACCAGCGCGGCGAGCCTCGCGACCGTCGGCCGGACCGGCCCTTGTTCGTCAGCCTCCAGCGAAGCCGAAGCCGAAGCCGGGACCGGAGCCGGAGCCGGGACCGAGGCCGGAGCGGCAACAACCGGCGAGCTGGCCACCGGCGCGACCGGAGCGGTCGGCGCGGCAGCCGGCGGCATGAACTGCACGGGCTGCACCGGCTGCGCGGGCTGCCCCGAGGACACCGGCGGCGCCGACGGGACCGCGGGGGCGGACCGGATCGGCTCGGTGACCGGCTCGGCTGCCGCCGCCACCGCCGCGACCGGCGCGGGCGCAGCGGGCAGCGGGGCCACCGGCGCCGCCGGCCGCGCGTCGGCCGGGATCAGCAGGTCCATCACCCGCTGGATCCGGGCGAGCTGCTCGATGACCTCCTCGACCTCCGGCTCACCGGCGGTACGGGCGTCCTTCAGCAGGCGGTTGCGCCACCACGACTTCGGCCAGCGGGCCGAGCTGACCCGGTGGTGGTTGACCACCATCCGGCGTACCTGCCGCTCGTTGCCCATCCGGGCCAGGTCCGGGTCGTCGTCCGGGATCAGCCAGCCCCAGCGCTCGGCGAGACGCCGCGGGCTGTACGCGAACCGGCCGCGCCGGACCCGCTGTCCCGCCGCGGTCAGCGCCGCCCACCACATCAGGAAGATCACGCAGGGCACCGCGAGACGCAGCAGCTTCTCGGTGCCGGTGACCGCGTTGCTGGCCACGATGACACCGGACACGCCGGCGATCAGGGCGGCGATCCACAGCATCGGGCCGGGGTGGCCGGGTGTCTCGATCCGGCCGTCCTCGCCGTAGACCGAGGTGTTGCGGTACTGCTCGGCGGCGAGGCTGGTCGCGGTGAGGAAGCAGATCTCGAAGACCGCGAAGACCAGTACCGCGAAGACCTTGGGCAGGTTCAGCTGGTCGGTGGCGATCACCCACATGCCCTCGGCGTTGAGCAGCAGCGCCAGGTTCATGCTGAACGACAGGGCGATCGGGCGCAGCGGCTTGCCGGACCGTTTCGCCCAGATCGCGAAGCTGATCAGCAGGAGCACGCCGAGCACGCCTCCGGCCAGACTCGCCAGGGCGGCGTAGTCCGTCCAGAAGTTGCCTATCTGGGCGTTGAGGTCTTTCATCCGGGGGAGCCCTTCATCGGAACCGGAAGGTACGCGTCGAGTGCGGCCGCGATCAGCGCGGACCGGTTGCCGGCGGTGTGCGTGCAGGCCAGCCCGTCGATGACGGCGAGGTTCTCCGGGTTGGGCCGGATCGACACCTGCACCTGATCCTCACGGTGCTGCCGGCGCGCGGGTCGCTGGGCCACGAAAATGCCGTCCTGGGCGTGCTCCGGCAGGGGGTTGCCGGTGAGCTCGGCCAGGCGGTGATGGGTGTCGTTGAGTGCGTCGAAGACGATCTGGGTGTGTGACCGACCGGCCGCCGCGGAGTGTTCCCGGAGCCGGGACCGCAGGCTGACCGCGAGATAGACGACCACGCTGCTGGCGGTGATCGTGCGTGCACTGCCTGGCACCGCGGGTCCTCCTCGTCGTCGGGGCATTCTTGCTGGCGCGGATTTCTATCACGTAACCGCCCCCGCACGCGAAAGCGAGTGCTATCCGATAGCTACCGGCCCCATTGGAGGAGGACAGGTCTGGGCCGGGTGGCGATCACCGGGCAGAATCGTCGGTGTGCGGGTGTACCTGGCCGAGGGCGTGCAGGAGACGGTGGTCGGCCTGCGGGCCCCGGCGTCGTCGGTGCCGTGCGATCAGCTGGAGCTCGGCTCGATCGTGGTGCTCCGCCCCCGCCCCGGATTGCACGGGCAGCTGCGGGTGTCCTTCGAGGTGCCGAGGGCGGCCGGCTGGCGGCTGTTCGGGCGCTCGCCGTCCGACTACCGCTTCGTCGTGCAGCAGGACGACCGCGCCGACCTGCGCCGGGCCGTCGACGCCGCGGTGCTGACCATGGACCGCTGGCCGGTGCTGCGCGACCACGTCGGACTGTCCGATCCGAGCCCGAAGCTGGCCCAGGCGGTCTGGGAGCTGGCCGGCCTGCTGACCGACCGTGACCGGGTCCGGCTGACCTGGGAACAACTCACCGAGGCCGACCCGGACGTGCCGCGGGGCAGCCCGCTCCGCGCCGAGCTGGCCGCGCGCGCCACCCACGCCCGGGCCCGCCTGCGCGAGCTGGACGTGGCGGCCGGTTCCCGGGTCGGTCATCTCACCCGGCTCGCGGATCAGACCGAGGCGTTCGTCCGCCAGCAGCAGGCGCTCGCGAACGCCCGGGCGCTGCTGCGCGAGTCGGACTACCTGATCGGCGCACCGTCCCCGGCGCCCGGTCACGAGACCCTCGACCTGGCCGAGCACACGTCCGCCGTACTGACCGCCTATCGCGAGCTCACCGTGTGAAACCGAGCGGCGCGCCGCACCACTTCCGGCAGACGTCCGTCCACAGTCTCCCCCGTTTTCCCTCGAACCGCAGGGGAGCATAGACGCACAGAAAAGGGGCCCCGGAGGGCCCCTTTCCCGTCATTTGCCTACTGGGTGAGAGAGCAGGTGGAAAGGCCCTCGGCGTTCAGGTTCGGCTTCGCGGCGGTGCGGCCGATCGCGGTTTCCATCCGGTTGATGGTCGAGAACCGCTTGTCCTTCAGCGGGCCGAGAATCGCATTCTGGATGAAGTTCGCGCCGCCCTGACCCTTGGTCGAGACGATCCGGTTGTTGGCTTCCTGGATCTGGGTCTGCAGCAGCGCCAGGTTCCGATCGATTTCGGCCTGGGCCGACGCCGGGATCGCCACGTTGATCGTCACGTCCGGGCAGTTGACCGTCGCGGTGCCGGTGTTGTTGCCGGCCGGCGCGGTGGTCGCGCCGGCGGTCGGCGCGGCCGTCGCGGTCGCGGTCGGTTCCGCCGTGGCGCCACCGCCGGCGGCGTCACCCGCTTCGTTCAGCGAGCAGGCCGACAGGCCCTCGGCGTTCAGGTCCGGCTTCGCGGCCTGGCGACCGATAGCGGTCTCCATCCGGTTGATCGTGGCGAACCGCTTGTCCTCCAGCGGTCCGAGGATCGCGTTCTGGATGAAGTTCACGCCGCCCTGGCCGATCGTGGTGGCCAGGCGGTTGTTCGCTTCCTTGATCTGCGTCTGGAGCAGCGCCAGGTTCCGATCGATCTCGGCCTGGGCCGACGCCGGGATCGCGACGTTGATCTCCACGTCCGGGCAGTTGACGGTCGGCGCGGCGGCCGCGCCACCGGTCGAGCCGGCGGCACCGGTCGCGGCCGGGACCGCGGTCGGCTCGGGAGCCGCGTTGCCGCCGCCGTTCTGGTTCAGCGCGCAGGTGGCGAGCGAGTCGACCGGCAGGTTCGGCTTGGCCGCAGTGCGCCCGATCGAGATCGCGATCCGATCAATAGTGGACGCTCGCTTGTCCTTCAGCGGGCCGAGGATCGCGTTCTGGATGAAGTTCACCCCGCCCTCGCCGACCGAGGTCGACAGGCGCTTGTTGGCCTCCTGGATCTGCGTGTTGAGCAGCGCCAGGTTGCGCTCCACCTCGGCCTTGGCCGACGCCGGGACGGCCGGCAGCGCCGGCGCGACCTGCGGGCAGTTCACGGTGGGCACGGCCTCCGAGGTCGCCGCGTTCGCCACACCGAGACCCACGCCGGCCAGGGCCACCGCGATGCCCGCGATGCCGACGCCTCGCCAGCGCCGCACATTGGATCCTCCCGCGTTACTCCGGTAGCTCCGGTAGCGCTTCATGTGTGTCGCCTTCCCCTCGGACCACGTTCGTGTTTCTCAATCCGTCCTTACGGGAACGCTCCCACTGCGGATCGAACTAAAGGAAAACTTAAGGATCAAGGGGCAGACGTCTTAAGGTCGCGCTTATTCTTCGGCTCCCCGCCATTCCCGGAAAATCTCCGCTGAACTGCGAAAACCATGCCCGGCGCAGGGTTCGCCGTTTTCCCCTGATCGACAACAAACCTTTCTTGTACGAACGGGGGGCATCCGAACGCAGTGTCGCCGTCCGGTAGCTCCCCGCGTCCGCCGCTCCTGCCGGGTCTTCCCGAACGCCGATTCCCCGGCGGGTTCCTGTGTCAGACTCGGCGACCATGACCCTGCCTCCCGAGGTCCGCGCGATCGTCCGAACCCGCCTCGCCCCGGAGATCGCGACGGCCTACCTGAACCTGGCCCGCCCCTCGATCGGCTACGCCCCGGCCGACGAGGGCTGGAGCGCGTTCGGCGGCGACCCCTCGGTGGCGGCCTTCGTCTGGCCCTGGTTCCAGGGTCGTCCGATGCTGATGCTGGCCCAGATCGACTGCGCCGAGTCCGTCGAGCTGCTCGGCCGCGAGTGGCCGTTCCCCGCCGAGGGCCGCCTGCTGTTCTTCCACGACGACGACTTCTCGGCCGGCTTCCCCGGCGACCACGGTGACGACGGCTGCCAGGTCCTGCACGTGGCCGACGCCCCGGTCGCCCCGCTCCCCGAGCCGCGCCGCACCATCCCCGCGCTCCCCCTGGTCCCGACCGCCCGGGGAGCGATCCCGAACTGGCACGACGACCTCGCCGAGCACCTGGGCCTGACCATCCGCGAGCTGATCGACCTGTCCGAGGACCTGACCCCGCACCTGCCCAAGCCCCGCCACCGCCTGCTCGGTTACCACGACAACCGGGACATCCCGGTGACCGGCCACCGCCCGCTGCTGCAACTCGCCGCCGAGGAGGGCACGACGTGGGGAGCGGTGACCAGCGTGACCTTCTGGATCACCGAAGCCGACCTGCGCACCGGCATCCTCGCCAACGTCCGCCGCTCCTACGCCTCCCCCTGACCCCCGCCGGGGGTGGCAAGCACACGCACCACCCGATCGCGTGCGGCTGCCGCCCCGAACCCGACGGATCGCGTGCACCCGCGGGCCGCCGGCACCGGACTGGGCACTTTCGGTCAGCGGTGACGGCGGTCATCCCTGCGGACGCCCGGTGGCGATGGGGCGGAGTTCCGGCGCGGAACACGCGACCACCCCGCCCGGCGGGCACGCCCCGGCCCGGTGCGGGCAGAAGCGTGCCGCCACAGGGCGGGGTGGCTGCGGTCAGTGCGTACCGAAAAGGGGGTTATCGCAGGCAGAGGCGGCCGGCGCCGGACTGCGCGGTGACCACCGCCGGGACCTGCGCCGTCGGGGTGAGCGGGCCGGCCCGCAGCACCGGCGTCCACCCGGCATCCGCGCCCAGGTCCGGGTCGTGCGTCGCGTTGTACTCGGACAGCAGGTTGACCGCGGTGACCGGGCCGGTGCCGATCCGGGTCAGCGTGCCCTTCTCGGTCAGCGCGGTGCCGCCCCAGTTGTAGACGATCTCGTCGAGGCCGATGTCGGCGCTGCGGAGCAGGAAGTTGTTCTCCGCGTAGATCGCCGAGTAGACGCCGGCGCCCCACGAGTACTGGTAGGTGTCCTCGTCGGTGGCGTAGTAGTAGTTGTCGTAGACGTCCACCTGTCCGAATCGGACACGCGGCGCGCGCTGGCCGACGTTGGCGAACTTGTTGTGGTGGACCGTGACGCGGAGTTTGCCGACGTCCGCGCCGACCGTGTTGGTGGAGCCGATCAGCATGGTCTTGTCGTGCTCCTGGAACACGTTGTACGAGATCGTCACCAGGTCCGAAGCCCGGATCACGTCGAGCGCCCCGTCGTGCACCTGGTACGGCCGCCCGAAGTACTCCGGCTGCCCCGAGTCCACATTGTTCCCGTCACTGAACGTGTTGTGGTCGGCCCAGACATGGGTGCCGCCGGTCAGCGTGATCAGGTCGTACGCGGAGTTCCAGTTGCCGGCCGCGCCGTCGGTCGGGTCCCAGAGCGGGAAGCAGTCGGCGGCGTCCTCGAGGCGCAGGTTCCGGATGATCACGTTGTCGGCGGTGGAGACGAGCAGGTTCAGCCCGATCAGCCGGGCGTTGGCCAGCCCGACGATCGTGGTGTTGGACGGCACCTTGAGCTGCACGTCGGCGGCCTGGTTCTTCGCCGACCGCACCCGGGCCTCCTCGAGCGGCCCGGCCGGCTTGACCGTGGTCCCCTCGTACGCGGCCAGGAACGCGTCCAGCGAGTACGCCGGGTCGGCGTACGTGGCGCAGTCGCCGTTGCGCCGCAGCGTGCCGGCGACCAGCACGATCCGGGGTGCGGTGTCGGTCCCGGCGAGCGCGGCGGCGAGCTCGTCCCGGGTCCGGACGACATAGACGTGATCGTCGGCGGCGGCGGAGCCACCGGTGGTCCCGGTCCCGGACGCCGCCCAGCCGTCGGAGGCGGGAAGGACGTCCCGGGCGATTGCGGGGACGGTGAAGGAAACAGCGGACACGGGGGTGATGGCGACGCCGGCGAGGAGGAGGCCGGCGGTCACCGCGAGAGCGGATTGTCGAAGAAGCATGACGTGCTCCGATTCAGGCGACGGGTTCTAGATGCATCCAGGTGAAGACCAGCGGGTCGGCGCCCTGACTGATCAGGTGGTGGTCCTCGCCCGGTTCGAACACCACGACGTCACCGGCCTGGAACCGGTCGGCCTCGACACCCTCGATCTCGATGGCGCCGCTGCCCTGCACGATGACGAAGACTTCGGGGACGGTGTGCACGTGCCGGCCCGGCTCGTCGTGGGTGCGGAAGCCGGGCTGGGCGTAGACCCGGAACCCGCCCCGCTCCACGACGTGCCCGGGCAGGACGCTGGTGAAGGTCGGACCGCGGTGGTGGTCCGCCAGGTCAGTGAGCTTCAGTTTGCGCATGGTGCAGGGCTCCCTTCCATGGGCTGACCGCCCAGGCGATGTCACTTTCGGACGGCAGGAGGCCGGTGGCGGCGACCTGCCGGACCAGGTCGTCGGCGCCGGGCAGGATGTTCCCGCCGCCGTCCGGGTGCGGCCGCAGGAACGAGGCCGGGATCGGCTCCGGCGGCGCCGAGGAGACGATCGCCTCGGCCACCGCGGTGAACGTCCGGGTCCGCTCGAGCGGCACGATCAGCGGGTCACCGGAGAGCAGGTTCTCCAGCAGACCGATACGTCCGGATATTTCGTGAAAAGTCGAATCGAAAGCCAAACGCAAGCGATCCGTCGGGTACTCCAACACGTCCGCCCCGACCCGGATCTCCCCGGCCACGAACACCGACGACGCCAGCGTCACCGCCACCGTGATCGTCCGCTGATCGGAGCCGGTCAACCGGAGGAACGTCGTGTCGTCGGTATCGATCTCCCGGGTCCGATAGCGCTCCAACTCCATCGTCACCGGCTCGAACCCGTCCGCCACGGACAGCGCCTGCATCAGCGCGTGCGCGAACGGGTTGACCAGCGCCCCGTCGAACGTCGCCTGCCGACCGGCCCACGGCGCCCGCCGGTAGTAGGAGTCCGCCCGCCACCACGCCCCGGCCGCGGACACCGGTGTAGCGCTGCCCGCGGTAGCTGTCCGGAACCGGTCGAGCGCGGCCGACCCGAGCGCCTGGAAACCGACCTGGCACCGCCGCCCGCTGTCCCGGATCGCCGCGGCCAGCCGGTCGTGCTCGGCGAGCGTGGTCACCGGCGGCTTCTCCAGGAGCAGGTCCGCGCCGGCCGCGAGACAGTCCAGGGCGATCGGCAGGTGGGTGTGCGGCGGCGTACAAATGATCACCGCATCCGGGCGGACGGCCCGCAGCATCGCGGCGTGGTCGTCGAAGAACGGCACCCCCGGTTCGGGCTCGACCGGACTCCGGTCACAGAGGGCGGCGATCTCCAGATCGCCGCGATCGGCAAGATCTTTGAGGGTACGGCGGTGCGAGACCCCGTGACCCCCCGCGCCGATCAGCGCGACCCGCGGCGTCATCGGCCGGCCGCCGCGATGGTGGCCGCCGCGCCGTACCGTTCCAGCTCCCCCACCCAGCGGATCAGCTCGGCCCGCAACTCGCCGTCGGAGGCCAGCGCCGCCGGGAACACCTCGTCGAGCCCGAGCAGCGCGTCGACCAGCCCGGCCGGCGTGTCCGGCTGCTGCGTGACCACGTCCCGGATCCGCGCCGCCAGAGGATCGTCGAGCGGCAGGGCGGACCCGTCGTCGGCGACGCCCCGCGCGAAGCGCATCCACCCGGCCAGCACCAGCGCGGCCCAGACCGGCACGGCACCGGCGCGCCGCCGGTCGGCGATCGTGCCGAGCAGCCGGTACGGCAGTTTCTGGCTCCCGTCCATCGCGACCTGGTGGGTCCGGTGACCCAGCTCCCGGTTGGCGAACCGCTCGAGCACGGTCTCGCCGTACCCGAGCACCGTCACCCCGGCCGGCGGAGTCATCGACGGCGCGATGTCCTCGGCCAGGAACCGCCGCAGCAGCCCGCCCATCCCGGGCAGCTGGAGCGCGTCCGAGATCATCTCGCGGCCGGCCAGCGCGCCGAGGTACGCGCACGCCGAGTGAACCGAGTTCAGCGCCCGCAGCTTGAGCGTCTCCCACGGCTCCACGTCGGTCGTCATGATCGCCCCGGCCGCGGCCCAGTCCGGCCGGCCACCGGGGAACCGGTCCTCGATCACCCACTGGTGGAACGGCTCCGCGACGACCGGCACGCTGTCCTGCGCGCCGAGCGCGGCGGCCGCCCGGCGCAGGTGGTCGGCGCTGGTCGCCGGCACGATCCGGTCGACCATGGTGGCCGGGAACGCCACCCCGGCCGGCAGCGACGCGCCGGCCACCTCGAGGGCCTGTTCCACCATCCCGCGGATCCGGGGGCCGTTGCCCTGCAGGTTGTCGCAGCACAGCACGGTCAGCGGGGTGCCGCGGGCCATGATCCCGCGGGCCAGCAGCGCGGGCACGCTGGTCGGTGGCGCCGCCCCGGTCAGTTGCGCGCGCAGCTCGTCGTCGACCAGCAGCCGCCCGTCCGGTCCGAGCCGGTACGCCTTCTCGGTCACGGTCAGCGACACGATCCGGATGCCCGGGTCGGCGATCGCGGCCAGCACGCCGTACGGGTCGCCGGCCGCGTGCCCGAGCCCGGACAGGATGCCGACCGCCCGCGCGTGGTCCGGGCCGTCGCCGACGGTGAGCACGCTGTAGAGCCGGTCCTGGGCGCGCAGCTTGTCGACGATGGCCCGGGAGCGCGGCGCGACCCCGACGATGCCCCAGTCGCCGCCGGCCGCCGCGACCGCGGTCTCGGTGTAGACGGCCTGGTGCGCGCGGTGGAACGCGCCGAGCCCGAGGTGCAGGATGCCGGGCCGGACGGCGCCGGGCGGTACGGCGGGACGGCACTCCGGTGCGAGCCCGGCGAGCGCGGCGAGGCGCAGCGTGGTGGTCACCGTCATGCCGTTCGGTCCAGCCGGAAGACCTTCTTCGGCAGGTGGTACGCCAGGTCGGCGATGGTCTCGGCGGCCTCGTCGAGCGGCAGCCGGCCCTCGGCGACCAGCCGGGCCAGGTATCCGGCGTCGACCCGGCGGGCCACGTCGTGCCGGGCCGGGATCGAGCAGAACGCGCGGGTGTCGTCGACGAACCCGGCCGTGTTGTAGAACCCGGCCGACTCGGTGACCGTCTCGCGGAACCGGCGCAGGCCCTCCGGGCTGTCCAGGAACCACCACGGCGCGCCCAGGTAGATCGCGGCGTACCCACCGGCCAGCGGCGCGAGCTCCCGGGTGAACGCGGTCTCGTCCAGGGTGTAGAGCACGATCCGCAGCCGTGGGTCGTCGCCGTAGCGGTCCAGCAGCGGGCGCAGCGCCTGCACGTACTCGGTGCCGGACGGGATGTCGCCGCCGACGTCGCGGCCGTGCCGGGCGTGCAGCGCCCGGTTGTGGTTGCGCACCGAGCCCGGGTGCAGCTGCATCACCAGGCCGTCCTCGAGGGACATCCGGGCGAACTCGACGAGCATGTGCGCCCGGAACGTCTCGGCGTCCGCCGCGTCGGCGGCCCCGCCGAGGCCCTTGCGGTACAGCACGGCGACGTCGGCGTCGCTGAGCTCGACCGTCGCGGCGGTCGGGTGCCCGTGGTCCGAGCTGGTGGCACCGGCGGCGACGAACAACTCGCGGCGCGCTCTCAGGGCCGACAGGAATCCGGGGTACGTCCCGACGTCCAGCCCGGTCAGCTCGCCGAGCACGGCCACCCGCTCGGCCCAGCCGGTCCACTCCATGTCGACCAGGTTGTCCGGCCGGAACGTGGTGATCACCCGGCCGCCCGGCCCGCCCCAGCCGTCGGCGGCGAGTTTCGCGTGCACCGCGAGGTCGTCGATCGGGCTCTCGGTGGTCGCCAGGACCTCGATGTTGAACCGGGTGAACAGCGCCCGCGGCCGGTACTCCGGTTCGGCCAGCCGGGCGGACAGCTCGTCGTAGATCTCGTCGGCGGTGTCCGCGCCGAACCGTTTCTCGATCCCGAACACCTCGGCGAAGACCTTCTCGGTCCACAGCCGGGACGGTGTGCCGCGGAACAGGCGCCAGTTCGCGGCGAGCAGCCGCCAGATGGCCCGGCCGTCGGTCTCCACCGCGCTGCCGTCGACGCTCGGCACACCCAGCCGGGCGGGCGGGATGCCCTGGCTGTTCAGCATCCGGGTGACGTAGTGGTCGGGCACCACGAAGAGCCGGGCCGGGTCGCCGAACGGTTCGTCGTTCGCCAGCAGCGCCGGGTCGACGTGGCCGTGCGGGCTGATCAGAGGCAGGTCGCGGGCGTGGGCGTAGAGCTCACGGGCGATACCGCGCTGGGTCGCCTCGGCGGGGAACAGGGTCACTTGATCTCCTCGAGATCTAGGAGGTCCGATACGCGGACGGCCTGTCCGGTTGCCAGTGACTCATTGGCGGCCAGGCCGGTGAGCAGGGCGCGGGCGCCGTCCACGGCGTTCGCGGTCCGGCCGAGCGGGTCGGGCGGCGCGTCCGGCCGGATCAGGTCGGCGAGCATCCGCACGTCGGCTCCACCGTGCCCCTGCCGGGAGTACCCGTCCACAGTGATCTCACGCGGCGGGGCCCAGAACGGCCGGACCAGCAGGCGCCGCCAGCCCTGCTCGGCGCTCGACAGCGAGCCGGGCTCGCCCTTGACCGCCCCGGCCGCGCCCGGTGCGACGTGATCGGTCTCGACCACCTCGAGTTCGAGGCGGCCCCTGCTGCCGTTGACCATCACCCGGTAGCCCTCCCAGGGTGCGTACGCGGTGAGGTGGTAGCTCATCGACGGGCCCCGGGCGTAGCGGACCAGCACCGCCATGTCGTCCTCGATGGTCACCCCGGGCGCGAAGACGTTCTGGTCGCGCAGGTAGCCGTCGTGCTGCTCGGCCTGCAGGTACAGCTCGCGCATCGCGGGCTCGTCGGCCATCCGCAGCGCGAACGGGTCACCCTCGGCGGCGGCCGCGCCGTGCGCCCGGTCGTAGTCGCGGGCGTACCCGTGCCGCCGGCCCTGCTCGCCGTAGAAGAACAGCCGCCCGGCCGCGAACACCTGGTCCGGCGCGTCGTCCAGCCACCAGTTGACCAGGTCGAAGTGGTGGCCGGCCTTGTGCACCAGCAGCCCGCCGGAGTTGGCCTTGTCCCGGTGCCAGCGGCGGAAGTAGTCGGCGCCGTGCCGCACGTCGAGCAGCCACTCGAAGTGCACCGAGCCGATCTCGCCGATCTCCCCGGACGCGAGGACCTGTTTCACCGCCTGATGCAGCGGGTTGTAGCGGTAGTTGAAGGTGACCCGGACGCGGCGGCCGGTGCGGGCCTGCGCCGCGAGGATCCGGCGGCAGCCGGGCACGTCGACGGTCATCGGCTTCTCGGTGACCGCGTCGCAGCCGGCCTCCATCGCGGCGACCAGGTACTCGTCGTGGTACCTGTCGACCGTGGTGACCAGCACGACGTCGACCCGTTCCCGCTTGAGCATCTCGGTGAAGTCGGAAGCGGCGTAGAGCGGCACCTGGGCCTTGCCCTCGGCGGCCAGCCGTCTGTTGTGGACGGCCAGGCGTTCCGGGTTGGTATCGGCCAGGGCGACCAGCTGGGCCACATCGGCGTGGTCGTCGGTGAGCGCCCGGATGAACATCCCGGCCCGGGCGCCGGCACCGACCAAGGCGTAGCGGAGCATGCGATCGCCTCCGTTCGGCAAACGTTTGCAACAGATTAGGTACGAGACCTCGATCGAAGTCAATGGACGGTCCAAATATGCCCCAGTTTGCCGCATCTACGTCATGCATCGGCAACAGAAGGGACATCGAAGGGCGTTGACACGTCAGCAACCGTTTGCATTAATGGCTCCACCAGAGAGAGCCGGATCACACTCTTTGCCGGGAGGCATCCGTGGCCGTGACCATCCGGGACGTCGCCAAGGCGTCCGGAGTGCACATCTCCACGGTGTCGCGCACCTTCTCGGCGCCGCACCTGGTCAACCCGGATACCCGTACCCGGGTGCTGGCCACCGCGGAGGAGTTGGGCTACCGCCCGAACCGGGCCGCCCGGGCGCTGATCACCGGACGGACCCACAACATCGGCCTGATCGTGGCCGACATCGCGAACCCCTTCTTCCCGCCCATGATCAAGGCGGCCGAGACCCACGCCCGGCGACGTGACTACCACGTCTTCGTCGCCGACACCGACGAGGACCCGGTCGTCGAGTACGACCTGGTCCGGGCCTTGGCCAAGCAGGTCGACGGGATCCTGCTCTGCAGTCCCCGGATGAGCGACGACCAGATCGAGCACCTGCGCCGTGAGGTGCCCCTGGTCGTCGTGAACCGCCTGATCAACGGGCTACCGGCGGTGGTGATGGACGTCGGCACGGGCGCACGCTCGGCCGTCCGCCATCTGGTCGACCTGGGCCACCGTCACCTCGTCTACCTGTCCGGTCCGCGCGGGTCGTGGACCAACCGGGAGATCCGCAAAGCCGCCGGGGCTGCCGCCCGGGCCGGCGGAGCGGAACTCACCGTCCTCGGTCCGCACGTGCCGGTCTCCCAGGCCGGTGCGGACGCCGCCGGGGCGGTGCTCGCCACCGGCGCCACCGCGGTGCTCGCCTACAACGACCTGATGGCCATCGGCCTGCTCCAGTCGTTGCAGGACCGCGGCGTCGCCGTGCCACGGCAGATCAGCGTCGTCGGTTTCGACGACATCGCGACCAGCGCACTGGTCCGCCCCACGCTCACCACGGTGGCGAACCCGACCGCGGCCGCCGGGCGCGCCGCCGTCGACATGCTGCTTCAACAGGGCGACGACGGCGCCACCGGACAGGTCACCCTCCGGACCGATCTGGTCATCCGCAACTCCACCGGGCCCGGGCCCTACGCCCCGGCCGGCGCGACCACCGCAGAGGTCGCCGCATACGCCAAGGAGTGACCCACCCCCATGACCGCACCCCGCATGATGCGCGGCCTGATGGCCGCCGTGATCGCCCTGCCGCTCGCGCTGCTCGGCGCCTGTGGTGGCGACGATTCCAGCAGTGACGGCAAGACCGAGCTGACCTTCTTCTGGTGGGGCGGCGAGGCCCGGGCCAAGCTCACCGAGCAGGCCCTCGCGCTCTACACCCAGAAGCACCCGGACATCACGTTCAAGACGACCTGGCAGGCCAACCAGGGCTACTTCGACAAGCTCGCGACGCTCACCGCCGGCTCGGACGCCCCGGACATCTTCCAGATCGACGACAACTACCTCGCCGAGTACGGCACCCGCAACGTCACCGAGGACCTGACCAGCTACCAGACCTCGGGCAAGCTCGACCTCACCAAGTTCCCCGAGGGCCTGTGGAAGTACGGCCTCGTCGACGGCAAGCTGGCCGGGATGGCGATGGGCGAGAACACCCAGGGCCTGGTCTTCAACAAGACCAAGCTGGAAGCCGCCAAGCAGGAGCTCCCCAAGACCGGGATGAGCTGGGAGGACCTGATCGCCTGGGCGCAGAAGGCCGGCACCGCCACCAAGGTGGCCGGCACCATGGACCCGAGCGCCGACTACAAGGCGCTCTGGGTGTGGCTGCGGCAGAACGGCAAGCAGTTCTACAACGGCAACCAGCTCGGCTTCGCCAAGGAAGACGTACAGAAGTGGTTCGAGCTGTGGAAGGGCGCCCGCGACGCGAAGGCCACCCCGACCGCGGACGTGATCCACGAGGGCAACGCCACCGACATCACCAAGCAAACCGTGGTGACCGGCAAGGCGCTCACCTCGTGGGTCTGGGCCAACCAGATGCCGGACATCCAGAAGAACACCAAGGACACCCTGGGTGTGGTCGCCTACCCGGGTGACCCGTCCGCGCAGTGGGCCCGCGCCTCGATGTACTTCTCGGTCTACCGCGGCAGCAAGGACAAGGACGCCGCGGTCGACGTGATCAACTTCCTGGCCAACGACCCGGAGGCCGGCAAGATCCTCGGCACCGACCGGGGCCTGCCGTCCAACCTGGACATCCGCAAGCAGGTCGAGGCGACCACCACCGATCCTGCGATGAAGGCCTCGATCGCGCTCGAGAGCGAGCTGCTCCCGAAGTTCGGCACCCCGCCGAGCGTCCCGCCGAAGGGCCACAGCACGGTCAAGACCGAGCTGGTCAAGGCCGCCGAGGCCGCGCAGTTCGGCACCGCCACCCCGGCACAGGCCGCCGAGCAGTTCTTCACCGCCGCGCAGGCCGCGGTCGCCGGGTGAGCCCGGTGGCCGTCAGCACCCGGTCGCCCGCGCATCGGCCGCAGTCCGGTCCCGCCGCTTCCCAGCGGCGGGGCCGGCCCGCCCGGCACTCCGACGACGGGCGTGCCGGATACGTCTTCCTCGCACCCTGGCTGCTCGGGCTCGCGGCGATCACCGCGGTGCCGATGCTGATGTCGCTGTACCTCAGTTTCACCGACTACGACATCCTCAGCCCCTGGTCCGACGTGACCTGGATCGGCCTGGACAACTACCGCGAGATGTTCACCGCGGACCCGGCGTTCTGGCACGCGGTCCGGGTGACGCTGGTCTTCGCGCTGATCGGCACCCCGCTCAAGCTCGGCGCGGCGCTCGGCGTGGCGATGCTGCTGAACCGGTCGTTCCGCGGCTCCGGCGTGTTCCGCGGGCTGTTCTACCTGCCGTCGCTGCTCGGCGGCAGCGTCGCGGTCGCGATGATCTGGCGCAGCATCTTCGACCGGGCCGGCGCGGTCAACGCGTTCCTGTCCTGGTTCGGCATCGAGGGCAAGGCCTGGGTCAACGACCCGGACACCGCCCTCGGCACGCTGATCCTGCTGGCCATCTGGCAGTTCGGCGCCCCGATGGTGATCTTCCTGGCCGGCCTGAAGCAGGTGCCGCTCGAGCTGTACGAGGCGGCCGAGGTGGACGGCGCGAGCCCGTTCCGCAAATTCCTCAGCGTCACCCTGCCGATGCTCTCCCCGGTCATCTTCTTCAACCTGGTGCTCGAGACGATCCACGGTTTCCAGGGCTTCACCTCGGCGTTCGTCCTCTCCGGCGGCACCGGCGGCCCGGTCGACTCGACCCTGATGTACACGCTCCAGCTCTACCTCAAGGGCTTCGCGAACTTCGAGATGGGCTACGCCTCGGCGATGGCCTGGGTCTTCCTGCTCGCGATCGGCCTGGTCACGGTGGTCATCTTCCGGACCGGCCGGTTCTGGGTCCACTACTCGGACGGAGACGACTGATGGTCACCGTGGTCGCCGGGCGCCGGCCGTTCAGGCCCCGCTCACTGATCCGTCCCGCGGTCCTGCTGCTGCTGACCGCGCTGGTGCTGTACCCGCTGGCGTGGATGCTGGGCAGCTCGTTCAAGGCGCCGGACGAGATCCTGAACAACGTGGCGGTGCTGCCGCGGACCTGGACACCGGCCAACTATCCGAACGGCTGGAACCACTTCGACATCGCGTTCGGCAGGTACTTCCTGAACAGCTTCATGGTCGCGGCGCTGACCGTGGTGGCGAACTGCGTGTCCTGCCTGCTGGCCGCGTATGCCTTCGCCCGGCTGCGGTTCCGGCTGCGCGGCCTGTGGTTCGCCGTCATGATCGGGACGTTGCTGCTGCCCAGCCATGTGCTGATCGTGCCGCAGTTCGTGATGTTCCGGTCGTTCGGCTGGGTCGGCGGCCCGTGGCCGTACCTCCCGCTGATCGCGCCGCACCTGCTGGCCACCGACGCGTTCTTCGTGTTCCTCATGGTCCAGTTCATGCGCGGTATCCCCCGCGAGCTGGACGACGCCGCGAAGATCGACGGCTGCAGCGCGTACAGCGTGTTCCGCCACGTGGTCCTGCCGCTGTCCCGGCCGGCCCTGGTCTCCACCGCGATCTTCTCGTTCATCTGGACCTGGAACGACTTCTTCCGCCAGCTGGTCTACCTCTCCGACCTGGAGAAATACACCGCTCCGGTGGCGCTGACGCTGTTCATCGACTCCACCGGCCAGTCCGCGGTCGGCCCGATGTTCGCGATGTCGGTGCTGTCGCTGGCCCCGGTCTTCCTGTTCTTCGTCGCGTTCCAGCGTCTGCTGGTCGAGGGCATCAACACGACAGGCCTGAAGGGATGACGCCGCTTTTTTCCTCCGGCACGCGAGACACCGGGTCCGCTTCCGGACCGCCCACATCCGGATCGACCTTTTCCGGTACGACGGAAGTGCCGCCGAACTGGCCGGTCGACGACGTGCCGGCGGCGCGACCGGACTGGCGGGAGCGGCTGGCTCTCGGCGCCGACCTGGCGCTGATCGGGATCGCGGTGACCGCCCTGGCCCTGCCGGTGGTCACCGCCCCGGCGGCGCTGGCCACCGGCTCGGCTGCGGTGCGCACCCGCTATGCCGACGGGCGGCTGCCCCGCTGGCGCCCGCTGCTGCGCCAGTACCGCCGCGGCGTCCTGCCCGGTTTACCGGCTCTGCTCGCCGCGGCCGTGCTGCTGATCGACCTGGTCGCCGTCCGCGGCGGCTGGGTCCCCGGCGGCCCGGTCCTGCTCGGGATCACCGCGGTGGTCACGGCCTGGCTGGCCGGGGTGGCCGCGCTGACCCTCGTCGCCCTGGGCCGCGACCCGGAGCTGCCCTGGCGCACCGCCGCCGGCTGGGCCTGGGACCACCCGAAGGCCGCCACCGTCCTGGCCCTGATCGGCGTGATCGCGCTCTTCCTGGTCCTGGCCGTCCCGGTCACCCTCCCGCTGATGGTCGGCTTCCACCTGTTCGCCGTCCACCTGCTCAGCGACCGCCTGGCCCCGGCCTGACCCGAGCGTGGGGACTTTCGGCGCGCTCCGTATCCGAACTCCCCACGCAACGGCCGGGCAACGGGGCGCGCCCTCCGTCGCGGGGGGCGAGGAGGGCGCGCGGGATGGTCGGGTCAGGCCGCGAGGACCGAGCTGACGGTCTCGGTGGGGAGACCGAGGGCCGTACCGACCGAGTCGTTGGTGAGGATGCCGGCGTGGGTGTTCAGGCCGAGGGCGAGGGCCGGGTCGGCGCGCAGCGCGTCCTGCCAGCCCTGGTCGGCGAGTCGCAGGACATACGGCAGAGTCGCGTTGGTCAGGGCGTAGGTCGAGGTGTTCGGCACCGCGCCGGGCATGTTGGCGACGCAGTAGAAGACCGAGCCGTGCACCTGGTAGACCGGGTCCTGGTGGGTGGTGGGACGGGAGTCCTCGAAGCAGCCGCCCTGGTCGATCGCGATGTCGACGAGCACCGAGCCGGGCTTCATCCGCTTCACCAGGTCGTTGCTGACCAGCGTGGGGGCTTTCGCGCCGGGGACCAGCACGGCGCCGATCACCATGTCGGCCTCGAGGACGGACTGCTCGATCGCGTACGCGCTGGACACCAGCGTGCGCACCCGGCCGCCGAACTGCACGTCGAGCTGCCGCAGCCGGGGGATGCTGAGGTCGAGGATCGTCACGTCGGCGCCGAGGCCGAGCGCGATGGTGGCGGCGTTCGCGCCGGAGACGCCGCCGCCGATCACGGTGATCTTCGCGGGGGCCACGCCGGGCACGCCGCCGGGCAGGACGCCACGGCCGCCGCTGTTGCGCATCAGGCTGTACGCGCCGACCTGCGGGGCGAGCCGTCCGGCCACCTCCGACATCGGGGCGAGCAGCGGGAGGGAGCCGTCGGCGAGCTGGACCGTCTCGTACGCGATGGCGGTCGTCCCGCTGGTGAGCAGCGCCTTGGTGCCTTCGGCGTCGGCGGCGAGGTGCAGGTAGGTGAAGAGCACCTGGCCGGCCCGCAGCCGGTGGTACTCGGACGCGATCGGCTCCTTGACCTTGAGGATCATGTCGGCCGCGTCCCAGACCGCGTCGGCGTCCGGCAGGATCCGGGCCCCGGCCGCCTCGTAGTCCGCGTCGGTGATCGCCGAGCCGAGCCCCGCGCCGGCCTGCACGACGACGTCGTGGCCGTGACGTACAGCCTCCACCACGCCCGCCGGGGTGATGGCCACCCGGTACTCGTGGTTCTTGACCTCTGTCGGCACACCGATGTGCATGGGGGTTCCTCTCGCCCGGCGCCGTGGGGTGACGCCCGATGCGGTTAGAGTGAAACGATGTGCAGCAGGCGGGCAAGTGCAGCGAAGAAGATTCTGTGCAGGCGCCCTGTGCTGCACTTCGTTCGATTCGGTGGGGTGTGACGGTGGACCTGCCGAAGGATGTTCGAGGCCTGGATCACATCGATCTGGAGCTGCTCAGCCTGCTGCGCGCCGACGGCCGCGCGCCGAACAACGCCCTCGCCGAGCAGGTCGGCATCGCCCCGTCGACGTGCCTGACCCGGATCCGCCGGCTACGCGAGCTCGGCGCCATCCGCGGTTTCCACGCGGACGTCGACCCGGCCTGGATGGGCCGCCCGATCCAAGCCATGATCGCGGTCCGGATCCGGTCGGACGCCCGCGACGCGATCGGCAAGTTCGCCGAGTCGCTGGCCGGCATCCCGGCGGTCCGCGACGTCTACTTCGTCTCCGGCAGCTACGATTTTCTGCTGCACGTCGCGGCCGCCGACGTCGACGACCTCCGCACGGTGATCACCGAACGCCTCAGCGGCACGCGCCTGATCGCCGGCACCGAGACGTACCTCATCTTCGAACACCGCCGCGGCAACTGACCGCCCCTACCAGCTGACCTCCCGCGCCACCACCCTCGATCGCCCTATTTAGATTTTTAAATGTGTCGATACGCTTCGATGAAGCGGTGGATCTTCCGGCGGGTCGCCCGATATCTCGTTGCTGACGTGGGCGATGCCCTCCACCACCGTTCCATCGGATGGGGGGGATGCAGGAATGGAATCGAGAAGTATCTGGGCGCGGGTGCTCGCCGTGCTGGCCCTGGTCGTCGGGTTGACCCTGACGTCCGCCCCGGCCGCGCAGGCGGTGGAGAAGTACCTCGCCGTGACGAAGTACAAGCAGGAGAAGTCCAACTGGTGCTGGGCCGCGGTATCCAAGTCGATCATCAAGTTCCAGACCGGCACGGTCGTCGCGCAGTGCGGCATCGTCAAGTCCGGCAAGAACACGTCGACCTGCGCCAACTCCGCCGGGTCGAAGACCAACGTGCGGCGCGCCCTCAACAAGTACGGCGTGAACCCCGGCACTGAGATCACTCTGACCTGGGACTACGCCAAGTCGGAGATCATCATCGGCCGCCCGATCTACAGCTCGATCCGCTGGCGGGCCGGCGGCGGGCACGCGCACGTGCTGCGCGGCTACTACAACACCGGCTACTCCTACGGCGTGTCCTACATGGACCCGGCGAGCGGCACCACGACGTCGCGGGAGTGGGGAAGCTACCTCTCCAACTCGAGCTGGACCATCGGCACCGCTCTCATCTACCTCTACGAGAAGTGAGGACCGCATGAGGATCAGCAGAGTGACGCTGCATGCGGCCGGGCTGGCCGCTCTCGTGGTGACCGCGCTGTTCGGCGCCGCGGCACCGGCGTCGGCCGCCGAGCCCGCGCCGGCCGCGGTGGCCGCCTGGTTCGCCGAGCAGGCCCCGTCGGTGGCCGGTGGGGTGCTGGCCGCCTCGGCGGTCGACTCCGAGGACGAGGTCTCGCTGCCGGCGACCGGGTACACCGCGGGCACGCCGATCCGGCTCTACGACTGGAACCCGGCGTTCGTCTCCGGCGGCTCGGACAGCGTCGCGGTCGGCACCGACGTCTGGGTCGCCGGCCTGCTGCGCGACGGTGCCGTGGTGGGCACGATCGCGGCCACGCAGTCGGCCTCCGGCACGGTCGGTGTCACCTACGTCGACGACGACGTGGCGGCC
Source organism: Actinoplanes awajinensis subsp. mycoplanecinus (assembly GCF_001509495.1). NCBI lineage: Bacteria > Bacillati > Actinomycetota > Actinomycetes > Micromonosporales > Micromonosporaceae > Actinoplanes > Actinoplanes awajinensis. The sequence continues at coordinate 118,430 of NZ_LLZH01000268.1, forward strand.
GGCACCGCGCTGGTCTCCGGCACGGTGGCCGGTCAGGTGGTCCAGGACCCGCAGCTCGGCGGGCTGGTCGAGGTCGGTTCCACGGCCGCGGCCACGCTCACCGCCGAGGGCCTGTCCGAGGCGTCGTCGACCGCGGTGGACGCCGTGCAGGGCGTCGACGACCTGCGGTCGGCCGTGACGATCGCGCACGAGCCGGCGGTCTGGGACGGCAGTCTCGACGACGAGGACACCGACGGCGCGGCGGCCGGGCAGACCGGCGAGGGCGCGGGCGGTGGCCTGGCCGCCGGAGCGGTCCTGCTGCTGGCCGCCCTGGTGGCCTGGTGGGTGGTCCGGCGCAGCAGCGGGGTGCGCCGGGCGGCCTAACAAAGATCAAAACCAGGTCACCGGCGGGCCGGCCGGGCCGGAGGGCGGCGGCCGGGGCGGATAGGGACGACGCAGCGCCGGCCCTTGGCGGGACGGCGCTGCGGGTTCTGAAGGTGGGGTGACCGCGCCCCGCCACGGACGTCGCCCCGGAGGGCTTCGCGTCATGGACGCGCCAGCGGCCAGCGAAGCCCGCAGGGGTCCCGGCGGGAGCGACGGTCTGTACACCGGCGGACGCACGACAAAAAGATCTTGAATTGGATCTTGATCTTCGATGTCGTCCGATTCCGATCAGAAAGCGGCCAGAACAGACCCCTGATACTTGTCGGTGATGAACTTCTTGACCTCGGCGGAGTGCAGGAGCTTCTCGAGCTTGACGACGCGCGGGTCGGTCTCGTCGCCGGTGCGGACCACGACCAGGTTCGCGTAGGGGTTGTCGTCGCCGCTCTCCAGCGCGAGGGCGTCGGTGGCCGGCTTGAGACCGGTTTCGATCGCGTAGTTGCCGTTGATCACCGAGAGGGAGGTGTCCTCAAGGCTGCGCGGGAGCTGTGCGGCTTCGAGGCCCTTGAAGACCAGGTTCTTCGGGTTGGTGGCGATGTCCTTCTCGGTCGCCTTGACGCCGACGCCGGCCTTCAGGGTGATCAGGCCGTTCTTGGCGAGCAGGGTGAGCGCGCGGCCCGAGTTCGACGGGTCGTTCGGGATCGCGACGATGCCGCCGGCCGGGACCTCGGCCAGGCTCTTGACCTTCTTGGAGTAGACGCCGAGCGGCTCGATGTGCACCGGCTTGAGCGCGGTGAACTTGTAGCCCTTCGACGCGATCTCCTCCTCCAGGTACGGGATGTGCTGGAAGTAGTTCGCGTCGAGCTGCTTGTCGTTGAGGGCGACGTTCGGCTGGACGTAGTCGTTGAACTCGACGATGTCCAGCTTCAGGCCCTCCTTGGCCGCCAGGTTGTCGGCGACGTACTTGAGGATCTCGCCGTGCGGGACGGGGCTGACGCCGACCTTCAAGGTGTCCGACGACGCGGAGGCCTTGTCGTCGTCGGAGGACCCGCACGCGGCCAGGCCCAGGACGAGGGTGGTGGCGGCCAGGACGGCGGCGAGAGAACGGCGGCGCATGATCAGTGGTGCCTTTCCTGAAGGGATTTATCGGTGGGAGAAGCGGCGGACGAAACCGTCGCCCACCAGCTGAAGAATCTGGACCAGGACCACCAGCACGACCACAATGATGATCATGAAGTCGGTCTCGAAGCGCTGGTAGCCGTAGCGGATCGCCAGGTCACCGAGGCCACCGCCGCCGATCGCGCCGGCCATCGCGGAATAGCCGATCAGCGCGATCACGGTGATCGACAGGCCGGCGACCAGGCCCGGGAGCGCCTCGCGGAGCAGCACCTTGGCGACGATCTGGCGGCGGGTGGCGCCCATCGCGGTGGCCGCGGCGATCACGTCCGGCGGCACCTCCCGCAGCGACGTCTCGACGAGCCGGGCGAAGAACGGGATGGCGCCGACGGTGAGCGGCACGATCGCCGCGTCGGTGCCGATCGTGGTGCCGACCAGCAGCCGGGTGAACGGCATGATCGCCACGAGCAGGACGATGAACGGCACCGACCGGCCGATGTTGACGATCAGCCCGAGCACCGCGTTGACCGGCCGGGCGGCGAGCAGGCCACCCCGGTCGGTGAGCACCAGCAGCACCCCGATCAGCAGGCCGCCGATCGCGGTGAACAGGGTGGCGACGCCGACCATCCAGGCGGTCTCCTGCGTCCCGGTGCCGAGCAGGTCGAAGATCTCCGGCCAGGTCATCTCGGTCATGCCGGTTCTCCCACTCGGGCGCCGCGTTTGCGCAGGTAGTCCAGTGCCTCACGGTTGTCGTCGGCATCGCCGGGAAGGGCGAGGCGCCAGCGTCCGGCGCGCGTCGCGGCGAGCGTTTCCACCGACCCGGCAAGAATGCGTACGTCGATGTCGAACCGCCGGGCCAGCTCGGCGAGCAGCGGAGCGTCCGCCTCCTCGCCGCTGACCGTCACGTCGACGACCGTCGCGCCGGGCACCTCGGCCGGCGCTTCGAGCGGGAACAGCCCGCGGGCCAGCTCCGAACCGGGCTGCTGGAGCAGCTCGGTGACCGGGCCGGACTCGGCGAACCGGCCGTCCCGCATGATCGCGGCGGACGTGCAGATCCGTTTGACCACGGCCATCTCGTGGGTGATCAGCAGGATGGTCAGGCCGAGTCGCCGGTTCAGGTCGAGCAGCAGCCGCAGGATCGAGTCGGTGGTCTCCGGGTCGAGCGCCGAGGTGGCCTCGTCGGAGAGCAGCACCTTGGGCCGCGCGGCGATGGCCCGGGCGATACCGACCCGCTGCTTCTGCCCGCCGGAGAGCTGCGCCGGGTACGCGTCGGCCCGCTCGGTCAGCCCGACCAGGTCGAGCAGCTCGGCGACCCGGGACTTCCGTTCGGCGCGCGGCACCCCGGTGACCTCGAGCGCGAACGCCACGTTGCCGGCCACGGTCCGCGAGGAGAGCAGGGCGAAGTGCTGGTGGATCATCCCGATCCGGTGCCGGGCCGGTCGCAGCTCCCGGGTGCGCAGCCCGGTCAGCTCGAGGCCGTCCACAGTGACCGTGCCGGCGTCCGGGCGTTCGAGCATGTTGACGCAGCGCAGCAGTGTGCTCTTGCCGGCGCCGCTGCGGCCGAGGACGCCGTAGACGTCCCCTTCACCGACGGCCAGGTCGACACCGTCGACCGCGACCACGGACCCTCGTCGAGAGCGGTACGTCTTCCGAAGACCGCTAATTTCAATCACGTAAACACCCTGGTCAGCCTGTGCGGTTCGGATCACAAAACCTACTCACCCGATCGGTTTTGCGGTGCCGCCTACGCTAGCTGGCGGGAACCTGTGAGGCCACTGGGTGTAACGACCCTCACGGATTTCGTCACTTTCCTGCGGCGGCACCTTCCTGGCATGCGAAAGCCCCGGACCGCGAACGGTCCGGGGCTTTCGGTAAACGATGTCAGCCGGCGTAGCGGACGACCTGCTCGTCATCGGTCAGGGCGGAGACCGGGCGGCCGCGGGCCGGGCGGGTCTCGGCCAGCTCGACCATCTCGTCCGGGCGGATCCGGGGCGGTAGCGCGCGGAACCGTTCGACCCGGGAACCCTCGGCGTCGGCGTCGGTCATGTGCTGGTCGTCATCCATGCACCGATCGTCTCACCGCCGCGCATCGTGCACCATGATGGCGACCTGCACCCGGTTCGCGCAGCTCAGCTTGTCCAGCAGCCGGGAGACGTAGGCCTTCACGGTCGGCACGCTCATGTGCAGCGCCACCGCGATCTCCGCGTTCGAACTTCCGGTCGCCACCGCCTCGGCGACCTCCCGCTCCCGCTCGCTGAGCCTCTGCAATGCCGCCAGCGCCGCCGGCTCCGGGCCGGGTTCCGCCTCCACTGCCGACGCGCCCACCGCGTGGCTGATCAGCCGGGGCAGCACCGACGGCGCGAGGATCGACTCACCGGCCGCGGCCCGGCGCACCGCGTCCAGGATCCGGTCCGGCGGGATGTCCTTGAGCAGGAACCCGTTCGCACCCCGCCGCAGCGCGCCGAGCAGGTGGTCGTCGGTGTCGAACGTGGTCAGCACGATGATCGCCGGTTCCGGGCCGGCCCGGCGGATCTCGGCGGTCGCGGCCAGCCCGTCCATCCGCGGCATCCGGACGTCCATCAGCACCACGTCCGGGTGCAGGCGCCGGACCAGCTCGACGGCCTCCGCGCCGTCGGCGGCCTCCCCGACGATCTGCAGGTCCTTGCCGGCGGCGAGGACCATCGAGAGCCCCACCCGGACCAGCGGATCGTCGTCCGCGATGAGCACCCTGATCACACCGGCCACGGTAGCCACGCCTCCAGCCGGAACGACAGCGACCCGTCCGGGGCGCGGTGCACGCCGTGCCGCAGCCGGCCGCCGAGCAGGCCGACCCGTTCGGCGAGGCCGACCAGCCCGGCGCCGGCGCCCGGCGGGGCGGGGCCGGGGCGGGCCGGGATCGGGTTGGTGACCAGGACGTGCAGCTCACTCGGGGTGAGGCGGGACAGCTCGACGTTCACCGTCGTACCGGAGGCGTGTTTGCCGGCGTTGGTCAGACCCTCCTGGACCAGCCGGTAGACGGTGCGGCCGAGAGCCGCGCCGGTCGGCGCGTCGCCGGACCGGTCGGCGAAGTCGACCCGCACGCCGGCCGCCCGGGCGTCGCCGATCAGCTCGCCGAGCAGCGTCAGGCCGGGTTGCGGGCGCAGCTCACCGCCCGGGTCGACGGTGCCGGCGCGCAGCACGCCGAGGATCTCGCGCAGGTCCTCGAGGGCCTGGTGGGCGCTGTCCCGGATGGTCGCCGCGGCGTTCGCCACCTGCTCCGGCGTCAGGTCCGGATTGATCTGCAGGGCGCCGGCGTGCAGGCTGACCAGCGAGATCCGGTGGGCGAGGGCGTCGTGCATCTCCCGGGCGATCCGCTCGCGCTCCAGCCCGCGCAGCCGGTCGGCGCGGTCGTGCGCCTCCTGCTCGGCGCGGACCGCGCGTTCCCGCAGCGAATCGACCAGGTCCCGGCGCGAGCGCATGGCGACCGCGATCGCGACGGTCGCGATCAGGAACGCGACGCTGAGCACGAACTCGATCGGCGGCGGGAGGGTCGGGTCCGGTCGCCACACGCTGTAGACCGTCCCGGCCAGCAGGTACAGCCCGGTCAGGACCCAGGGCGTGCGACCGCGCCGGCGGGCGATGACCGTGCAGAGCGCGATGAGCCCGGCGAACGACGCGAAGTCGGTCACCGCCGCGATCACCACGAGCAGGACGGTGACCCCGACCGGGTGGCGGCGCCGCCACCACAGGGCGATCGACCCGGCCAGCGCGAGCAGCAGGCTGAAGAACGTCGCGTCGCCGGCGATCCGCCCGCTGCTCTCCGCCTCCGAGGTGATCACCAGCGCGCCGAACACCGACGCCCCGATCGCGGCCAGGTCGAAGACCCGGCCGCCGAGCCGCTCCAGCGCGGTCACGAGTGCACCAGCGGACGCCACAGCTGCTCGCCGCCCTCGTCCCGGACCGAGTAGCCCAGCTTCTCCAGGGTGGCGCGCAGCTCGCGGGCCTCCTTGGCGGCCTTCTTGCGGACCGCGACGGCGCGGGCCGAGAGCACCGCGTCGGCGGCCGGGGGCAGCGCGTCGGACGAGGGCGTCCACCGGTGGTAGAGCCCGGCGTACGGGTCGGCGTCCCGCCACGGGTAGCCGAACTCCGGGAACGTCGCGGCCAGCACCCGGCGCCGGGCCCGCGGGACGCAGCGGGCCGCCTGCCGGGACTCGCGGTCCAGCACGACCAGGTCGTCACCGTCCAGGTAGACGGCCGTGACCTCGCCGCGGGGCAGCCCGGCCGGGCCGATCCGCGCCTCGAAGCGGGAGACGGTGACCGTGGTCAGGTTCTCGTAGAGCGTCGCGGTGCCGAGCAGCCCCAGCACGACCAGGATGCCCGCCTGCACGGCCAGCTCCCACGGCTCGTCGACCGCGCCGACGACCACGAAGGCCGGCCGGAACGGCAGCCAGAAGTGCAGGTCGAGGGCCCAGCGCGCGACCATCGGCAGCACCCAGGCGAGCAGCAGCCCGAGCGCCGCCGGCCCGCACGTGATCAGCAGGCGGTCCGGCGGTGCGAAGCCGAGCTCGGCGGTGTCCCTGGTCATGCCAGTGACGCTAGGTGCCGGGCACCGGGAGAACCAGTTGGCGAAAGTCGGCCGGCACCGACTTTGGTCTAGAAGTGATCATGCGTCGGGGGCCGGGACGGCCAGCGCGATCGTCAGGGCCAGCACCCAGCGCGGGTCCTTGAGCCGGTCGCCGTAGAGCTCACGCAGCCGGGTCATCCGGTACCGCACGGTCTGCGGGTGCACGAACAGCTCGGCGGCCACGTCCTCGCGCCGCCCGTGGTGCAGCAGCCAGCTGCGCAGCGTCTCGACGAGTTTGGCCGCCGCCGACCCGCGCTCCCCGGCGAGCGGCGCGAGCGCGCGTTCCCGCAGGTCGGCCAGGGCTGCCGGGTCGGCCGAGACGACCAGCTCGGGCAGGTGCTCCTCGGTGTCGACGACCTGTCCGGGGGCCGGGGTGTGCAGCTGCTGGACCCGGACCGCGCGCTCCACCGACAGCTGCGCCTGCAACCAGGGCCGGGCCGGGCCGATCACCGCGTCGTGCCCGGTCAGCAGCCGGGTCAGGTGCGACCTTGAGGCGCCCTGCGGGTCCGGCACCAGCAGCACCGCGGTGCCCGGCAGGTCCGGCAGCGCACCGGCCAGCGGCAGCGTGCGCGGGTCGAGCAGGTCGATCAGCGACCGCGCGGCCCGTTCCGGCAGCAGGATCGCGGTCAGCGTCTGCGGGGTCACCCACTCGGCCCGCTCGGCGGCCGCCTGCACCACGTGCGCCGACTCCCCGGCGACCAGCGCCTGGGCGAGCTGCTGCAGGTGCCGCAGCCGGATCCGGCCGGACGCGGCCAGCTCGTCGGCGTGCCCGGCCACGCTCGCCGCGGACAGCTCGTCGATGTACGCGAACACCAGCTCGGCGAAGTCCGCGATCGTCCCGGCCGGCTGCCCGCTGTTCACGCTGATCGCGGCCAGCTCCCGCCAGGCCACCCGGGCGCCCACCCGGTACGCCGCCAGCAGCGCGTCCAGACTGCGCCCGGAGCGCGCCTCGCCCCGGCCCAGCGCGTACGCCCCCTCCAGCGCCGACGCGAGCGGCGTGCCAGGATCGGTGCCGGGCCGGGACACCAGGTTGAGGAAGGTGCCGAGCGCGGCCTGCACGGCCCGCTCGATCTTGTGCCCGAGCACCCCCGCGAAGGCCTGCGCGTACGCCGGCACCTCCATGGTGATCGCGGTGATCGTCTGCACCGAGACGTCGGCCAGACCCTGGCGCAACGGGGCGATAACGGACTTGGGCAAACGGTAGGACCGGACATCTCGTAACGGTTCGATCACTATGACCCCTCTTTCGGTCCGGCCTTTGTCCCCGCCGAACAATTATGGCCCTCTCGATTCACTTCTGTAGGTCATGCTTTCGCCCGGCCGAACGACGAGTCTTGGTCATGTGCCGGTTACCAAGACATTGCGCAATGGCGCTTGGCGAGTCGTCGAGCTGATCACCACCCCCGTGGTGCCCACCGACTACCTCGACGTCATCGCCCCGCTGCGCAACCCCAATGTCCTGCGCGCCCGGATCGAGGCGGTGCACCGGGAGACCGACAACGCGGTCACCCTGGAGCTGCGCCCGGGCCGGGGCTGGCTCCCGCACCAGCCCGGTCAGTACGTGCGGCTCGGCGTGGACGTCGACGGCATCCGGCTCTGGCGCGCCTATTCGGTGAGCAGCGCCGCCGGTCACCCGGCCGGCTGGATCAGCGTGACCGTGAACGCGGTGCGCGACGGGGTCGTCAGTTCTTATCTTCGCGACAACGCCCGCAAGGGCATGGTCGTGCACCTGGACCTCCCGGCCGGCGATTTCGTGGTGCCGCGGGAGCGGCCGGCGAAGAGCCTGTTCATCACGGCCGGCAGCGGCATCACGCCGGTCATGGGCATGCTGCGCAGCCTGGTCCACGAGCTGTCCGACGCGGTCGTGGTGCACTCCTCCCGCACCCCCGAGGACGTGGTCTTCGGTGCCGACCTGCGGGCGCTCGCCGAGCAGGGCAAGATCCGGCTGGTCGAGCGGCACACCGCCACCGACGGCCGGCTCAAGCCCGCCGACCTGGACGAGCTGGTCCCCGACCTGTTCGAGCGGGAGACCTGGGCCTGCGGTCCCGGCGAGATGCTCGACGCGATGACCGAGCACTGGGCCGAGGCGGGCGTCGCGGAGCGGCTGCACGTCGAGCGGTTCCGGCCCACCGTGCTGGTCGCCGGCGAGGGCGGCACGGTGACGTTCGAGAAGTCCGGCACCACCATCGAGTCGCCCGGCGGTGTCACGATCCTGGACGCCGGTGAGGCGTCCGGCCAGCTCATGCCGTCCGGCTGCCGGATGGGCATCTGCTACAAGTGCGTGCTGCCGATGCGCGAGGGCATCGTCCGGGACGTCCGCGACGGCCAGGTCACCACCGCCGTCGAGGGTGACAACGTCCTCGTCCAGACGTGCATCTCGGCCGCGGCCGGGCCCTGCCACTTCGACTTCTGACCAACCCCTCAAGCCCCCCGCCGCAGAGAGAACCGAGGAATACACGTGACGACGCTGCAACGCCAGGAAGTCAACCCGATCGGTCACCTCACCGCCGAGGACATCGAGTCGATCGGCCGTGAGCTGGACGCGATCCGGGACGAGGTGCTCGCGGTCCGGGGGGAACGCGACGCTGCCTACATCCGCAAGGTGATCAAGGTCCAGCGCAGCCTGGAGATGAGCAGCCGTGCCGTGCTGCTGTTCTCGATCTTCCCGCCGGCCTGGATCGTCGGCACCGCCGGCCTCTCGGTCGCGAAGATCCTGGAGAACATGGAGGTCGGCCACAACATCCTGCACGGCCAGTACGACTTCATGCGCGACCCGAAGATCCACTCCACCAAGTGGGAGTGGGACCACGTCACGCCGGCCGCGCAGTGGAAGCACTCGCACAACGAGCTGCACCACAAGTACACGAACGTGATCGGCAAGGACAACGACCTCGGCTACGGCATCATGCGGGTCGACGAGAACCAGAAGTGGCACCCGTTCTTCCTGGCCCAGCCGCTGTGGAACTTCATCAACGCGCTGTTCTTCGAGTACGGCATCGCCGCGTACGACCTGGAGCTCGGCCGCAACCTGAAGTCCAAGAAGAAGCGCAGCAACCCGGAGTTCGTGGCCAACGTCAAGGCGGTCGGCCGCAAGATCCGTCGCCAGGTGCTGAAGGACTACATCATCCACCCGGCGCTGTCCGGCCCGTCGTTCCTGCACACCATCGCGGCGAACTTCACCGCCAACATCGTGCGGAACGTGTGGAGCCACTCGGTGATCATGTGCGGTCACTTCCCGAACGGCGTCTCCACGTTCGAGCGCTCCTCGATCAAGGGTGAGACCCGCGGCGAGTGGTACCTGCGGCAGATGCTCGGCTCGGCCAACATCTCCGGCAGCAAGCTGATGCACATCATGACCGGCAACCTGTCCCACCAGATCGAGCACCACCTCTTCCCCGACCTGCCGGCCAGCCGGTATGCCGAGGTCGCGGTGAAGGTGCGCGCGCTGTTCGAGAAGTACGACCTGCCCTACGTCACCGGCCCGCTGCCGGTGCAGGTCGCCTCGGCCTGGGCCAAGGTGATCCGCCTGTCGTTCCCGAACCGCAAGCCGGCCCGCGCGGTCGACCCGGCCCGCCCGCCGCGGCCCCAGGTCGCGGCCGAGCCGGTCTCGGTCTCGGTCTGACGGTGCTCACTCGGGGTGCGGTCCGGTGGATCGCACCCCGTTCTTCCTGAGGATGAGCAGCGCGAACAGCCACATCGGCACGTACCCGAGCACCAGCGCCGCCAGCAACGGGAAGTCCCCGCAGGTGAAGACCGCCACGAACATCAGGGTCAGCGCGCAGCCGAGCAGGTAGGCGCCGGCCGTGGCGATGGCCTGCCGGCGCTCGCTGCGCCGGTGCGGGCGATGCGCCATCGCGTAGGTGAACGGGATCGCGCCCGGCTGCGCCAGGATCAGCAGCAGACCGATCACCACGATGACGGTTCCGGCGGAGACGCCCACCTCGACGTGCGGCACCCGGCACACTCCCTGCATACATCGACGACCACCAGGATCACCGCACGTTACTCTCCAGTAGCTACCCGGCGCTACGGAGCCAGCGGGCAATTCTCCGGATCACCGCTCCGGTCACGTGCCGGCCCCGCCGGTGGAACACGTGGTCGGCGCCGCGCACCACGCGGATCGTCACGCCCTTCCGATCGCGCAGCCCGGCACGCCAGAGCGCCAGATCGTCCGCGACGGTCACCTGGTGATCCCGGCTGCCCTGCAGGATCAGCATCGGCCGGCCGAGCTCCGCGGCGGTCCGCACCGGGTCGTAACCGCGCAGGTCGAGCCAGTAGGACGCCGGGAACCCGAACGGCAGGTCGGCCGCCGGGGTGTCCGGCCCCAGGTCACCGTCGACCGTTGCGACCTGCCGGTCGACGGCCGCGATCATCGCGTCGGCGGCCGGGCCCGGATCGCGGGCGGCCAGGTGCCGCACCACCCGCTGCGCGGAACGCTGCATCGGCATCGCCTCGGCCGCCAGCAGCACCAGGCCGGCGATCATCGGCGAGGCCGCGGCCACGCGCGGCGCGACCTTTCCGCCGAGGCTGTGGCCGAGGAGGAAGATCCGGTCCGGGTCGGCGGTGGGTTCCTGACACATTTCTTGTACGGCGGTGAGCGCGGGCGTCACGTACTCCTCGGTGAGTGTGTGCTCCGGCATCGGCTTGTCCCAGCGGAGCACCGCGACACCCCTCGACGCCAGTCCCCACGCGAGGTCCTTGAGCGGCTTGTCCGCGCCGTGGGTGCCGTCCCGGTCCTGCACGCCGCCGCCGGGGAGCAGGATGACGGCGGGCACGGGGCCGGCACCGCGCGGCAGGGTGAGCGTGCCGGAGCCGGTGTCACGCTCGGTGAACCGGCCGGGCTTCGCGTAGCGCGGGGGCTGCCAGACCTGCTCGGCGAGCGGGGCCAGGCGCAGCCCGTGCAGCCGGCCGGCCGGGTCGAGCGACATCACCACGACGAAGTCACCGGCCGGGCAGGACACTGGTGTCCGTACCCGGAAAAGGTCTTCGGTCGTCGCCTCCGCGGCGGGAACACCGGGCGTGCAGGGCGCACCACCGGTCTGCACCGACCAGCCGACCCGGACCGTCTCCGCGGACACCACCTCCCGCATCCGCGGCGTGAACCGCTCGGCCAGCTCCGCGAAGCGCCCCGCGCCGGCCAGCTCGATCACCTCGAGCGCATCAGCCTCCACCTTTCTCATAGTTGCGAAAGGTAGCACCGATTAGATTGATGGGGTGGACACCACCGAGCTGTTGGCACATCCGGTCCGGCTGCGGATCGTGCACGCGCTGCGCGGCGACCGGGAGATGACCACCACGGAGCTCTGCGCCCGCCTGCCCGACACGTCCAAGGCCACCGTGTATCGGCACGTCGACCTGCTGCAGCACGGCGGCGTGCTGGAGGTGGCGTCCGAACGGCGGGTCCGCGGTGCTGTCGAACGGCGGTACCGGCTGCGCCAGGAGAACGCGTCGATCAGTGCCGCGGCGGCCGCGGCGCTCACCCCGGACGATCACCGGCGGGCGTTCGCGATCGCGATGACCGCGCTGGCCGCCGAGTTCGGCGCCTACCTGGACCGGCCCGGCGCCGACCCGGCCGGCGACCTGGTCGGCTATCGGCAGCACGCGATCTGGCTCAGCCCCGCCGAGCTGACCGACCTGATCGGCGAGCTGCGCGCCGCGATCCTCCCCCGGCTCGGCCACACCCCGGCGCCGGACCGCACCCAGCATCTCCTCAGCCCGATCCTCTTCCCGATAGGCGACTCCCGATCCTCTTCCCGATAGGCGACTGACGTGACGATCAGCTCCAAGCTGGACCTGCTCCGCGAGGTGGAGGCCGAACACCGGTTCGGCGTGATCATCGAGCCACCCACCGGCGTGGACCCGTTCCCGGAGGCGCCACCCGGCGCGCTCGAGGCGTACCAGCTGTTCAGCCGGCTCGAGGGCAGCCACCTGAGCTTCCGGCAGCCCGCCGAGCTGCTCAGCCGGGAGGCGTGGCTGACCCGCGACACCAACCCGCATTGCCCGCTCGGCTCCCCGGTCAGCATCGGCACCGAGCTGGTCCAGGGGCCCGCGCAGATCTACCTCGACCCGTTCGACGGCCGGGTCTACTACATCGAGTCGGACTACTACGTCCTGCTCTACAAGGGATCGTTCGGGGACAGCCAGCTCGAGGACGGCCTGTATGTCGAGTACGCCCCGGACCTGGTCACGTTCGTCGACGAGTTCGTGCTCGGCCCGCGCTACCCGGAGTTGATCGGCGCGGGCAGCATGACCTGGCTCGACAAGAAGGGCCGCTACCGCGACAGCTGGCTGCGACTACTCGGCGCCGCCGGCCTGCTCGGCGCCCCACCGACCTTCACCGAACCGGCCGAACGCCTCCTGCTGCCCGGTCCCACCGCCTACCGCCGTCACCTCACCACCCCGGACTGACCCGGGCACCCTGCGGGCAGCCGCCCGCTCACGCTTTCGGATACCCGAGTCCCATGCTCTTGGCACGCACCCGGACCGAGTCCCGTGCCTTTTGGCACGCACACGGACCGAGTCCCGTGCTGGTCCCGCGCGACACCGCGCCCACCCCGGACCGCAGCGCGCCCACGCCCCCCGGCTGGCCCTCAGGGGTGCCTCCGGCACCCTGAGGCACCCCCGACACCCAGCCGAGACCGCGAGCAGCGCGCTGCGGCTGGGCCGGTGGCGGTCCCGGCTGGTGCTTGGGGGTGCCTTCGGCACTCCGAGACACCCCTGGCGGCCAGCCGGGGGCGTGACCGCGGTGGGGCGGACTTGGCCGGGTCAGCCGAGGGCGGGCATGGGGCCGGGGGTGGTGAGGGCCAGGGTCAGGCGCTCCAGGTGGGTGGCCAGGGCGCGGCGGTCGGGTTCCGGCAGGACGGACAGGAGTTCGCCCTCGCGGTCGAAGATCTGGCCGGCGACGGTGTCGATCAGGTCGCGGCCCGCGTCGGTGAGGTGGACCGCGACGCGGCGGCCGGGTTCGGGGGTGCGGATCACCCAGCCCTGGCGCTCGGCGCGGGTCAGGCGCTGGGAGATCGCGGCCGGGGTGACCAGGGTGTGTTCGGCGAGTTCGCGGGTGGTCAGCGTGTAGGGGGCGCCGGAGCGGCGCAGGGTGCCGAGCAGGTCGAGCAGGGCCGGGTCGATGTCGAGGGCGGCCAGCAGGCGGCGGCGTTCGTCGGCGAAGACCTTGGCCAAGTGCCAGATCCGGGTGATCACCGCGATCGAGGACGGGTCCAGGTCGGGGCGCTCCCGCCGCCATGCCGCTTCGATCCAGCCCGCTCGATCCGTCTCCGTGCTCATGCCACGAGTGTACGTTAAGGTCTAAACGTATACCGAGGCGAGGAGATGCTGATGTATGTCGTGACCGGCGGCGGTACCGGACTGGGGCGGGCCATCGCCCTCGAACTGGACCGGAACAAGGAACGTGTGCTGATCACCGGCCGGCGGGAGGCCCCGCTGGCCGCGGTGGCGCGGGAGACCGACGGGCGGATCGGCTATCTGGCCGGGGACAACGCCGAACCGGCCGTGGCCCGGGAGCTGGCCGCGGCGGTGACCGAGCCGGTGCAGGGCCTGATCCACTGTGCGGGCGGCAACCCGGCGATCGGCCGCGACGATCCGGACGGGCTGGACGAGGTGGCGGCGCTGCTCGACGAGACGGTCGCCGGGAACCTGCGCTCGGCGGCCCTGACCGTCACCACACTGGACGAGCACCTGGCCGCGGACGCGTCGGTGGTGCTCTTCGGGTCGATCGCGGCGGAGCGGGGTGTCGGGTTCTACGGGCCGGCCAAGGCGGCGGTGGCGTCGTATGCGGTGGGGCTCGCCGGGCAGCTCGGTGCGCGCGGGATCCGGGTGAACTGTGTGTCGCCGGGCTACATCGCGGAGACCGAGTTCTTCGGCGGCGGGCTGAGCGCGGAGCGGGAGGAGACCCTGCGGGAGCAGACGGCGCTCGGGCGGGTGGGGGTGCCGGCCGACGCGGTCGGGCTGGTGATGTTCCTGCTGTCGCCGGCGGCGCGGCACGTGACCGCGCAGACGCTGCACCTGAACGGCGGCGCGCACCCGACGCGCTGATCCGGAGCGGTCACACCCCGGCCCGCTGATCCGGGTAGGAGTTTCTCAACCGGCAGCCGGACTTCGGCCGGCGGCCGTGGACGGGCAGGGCGCGCCGACCGGGACGTGCAGGGTGACGGATCGGCCGGCGGCGTGGATCTCGACCGGGAGGCAGGTGGGTTCGGTGACGTGGTAGCCGCCCGGGTAGACCTGCCACTCCCCCGTGCCGGATCGCGGGCAGGGCGGGATCCGCAGGTCGGAGGTGCGCGGGCCGGCGCCGGTGTTGCCCCACTCGACGGCCGCGCGGCCGGCCGGCACCACGATCTCCGCGGTCCGGCCGGCGCGGATCAGCAGGGCGGTCTTGGCGAAGTAGCCGCCCTCCGCTGACCTGCTCACCTGGAGCGGCCCCCGCGCGGTCAGCGCGACCGCGTCGAGCAGTGTCGCGTAGCCGCCCGGCGGGGCGGTGAGACTGTCGATCGGGTCGGCGCAGTCCATGCCGCCGGGCTCAGACTCTCGAAACGAGGACGCCGACGCCGACGACAGCGGCAACGGCGACGACAGCGACGACGACGGATCGCCGGGGCCGGCTTGGCAACCGGACAGACCCGGCAGGACGACGACCAGCAGGATCAGCGTTGCCGAACGGCGAGAAGACACCCGATCACCTCTTCTCCTGGACACCCGTCGAGGCGATCAGGTTCCCGCAGGCGCCCGATCCGGCCGATATTCGAGACAGCTGTTCAACCAGTGGACACACCGGTGTCATCCGCAGGCCTCAGAATGCTCCGCGTGGTCTCCGATGTCGCCACGGCGCCGGGCGCCGTTTCCGGGTGGGTCACCCTGCGCCGGGCTGCCATCGGAGCGGGGCTGGCGCTGGCGGCGTGCACTCTGATCCAGTTGCTCGGACGCCCGGTCGGTGCGTTCCTGGACGCGACTGTGGTGATCTGGTCCGTCGTCGCGCTCTACAACAGCCTGGACCACCGGTGCCGGACCGCCGTTGCCGCGGCGGTCCTGGCTACCGCAGCGGTGTGGTTCGCCGCCGCGCCGCTGCTGGACGCGGGCCTGCCCGGCGCCGCCGCGCGAGCCGCCGTGAGCATCGTGCTGGCCAGCCAGCTCTACGCGGCGGTCACCCACCTGCGCTGACCGGCCGGCCCTCGAAAACGTGCACGGCGGAGGGCGTCAGCGGAGATACGCCAGCTCAGGCAGCTCCGCCCGATAGCTGTCGACCAGCCGCTCCGCGATGGCCGGGTCACCGACCAGCGGGTGGGTGACCATCGCCTGGATCGCCGCCGCCCGGGAGCCGCTGCCGACCGCCTCCAGGATCAGCCGGTCGGTGGCCTTGACCGCGCGGACCAGCTCCACCGCATGTCCCGGCAGCGGCCCGACCGGCAACGGCACCGCCCCGCGCCCGTCCACCCGGCACGGCACCTCCACCACCGCGTCACCGTCCAGCACGTCGAGGGTCCCGCGATTGCGCACGTTGAGGATCAGCTCGGCCGGCTCGTCCCGGGCCAGCGCGCGCATCACCGCGAGCGCGACCCCCTCATACCCGGCCGGCCGGCTCTCGTCGTGCTCGCGCTCCCCCGCGCCGGTCAGCTCCCGGTTCTCGGCCATGTAGGTCGCCTCCCGCTCCCGCCACGCGTCCCGCCAGGCCTGCAGCGGTTCCCCGGCGGCGATCTCGTGGTAGGTCCGGTCCTGCTGCTCGCGCAGGAACGCGCCCCGGGTCTGCGGGGCGGAGCGCACCGCGTCCAGGGTGCCCTTCGGGTCGTAGTAGTAGTGCAGGTACTCGTTCGGGACGGCGCCCAGCTCGCGCAGGTCACCGAAGAGCCGCCCCTCCTCGATCGTCGCCAGCCGCCCCGGGTCGGCGAGCAGGCCGGGCAGCAGGTCACGGCCGGTGGCGTCGTGGACGCCGTAGAGCCAGCCGAGGTGGTTCAGGCCGGCGTAGTCGATCCGTACCTCGGCAGGTGCGACCCCGAGCGTCCGCAGGACGCGGTCGACCAGACCGGTCGGTGAGTCGCAGATCCCGATCACCCGGTCGCCGAGGATCCGGGACATCGCCTCGGTCACCAGCCCGGCCGGGTTCGTGAAGTTGATCAACCAGGCGTCCGGCGCGACCGCGGCGACCCGCGCGGCGATGCGGATCGATTCCGGTACGGACCGCAGCCCGTACGCGATACCGCCCGCACCCACGGTCTCCTGCCCGAGCACTCCCGCGGCCAGCGCCACGTGCTCGTCGACCACCCGCCCGCGCAGCCCGCCGACCCGCACCGCGGAGAACACGAACGCCGCCCCGGTCAGCGCCTCGTCGAGGTCGGTCGTGGTGACCACGGCCGGCGCGTCCGGCACGTCCCGGGCCAGCGCCGCGAGGACGCTCCCGATCCCGGCGAGGCGCCCGGGGTCCACGTCCTGCAGCACCACCTCGGTGATCCCGGTGTGCCGGTGGTCGGCGAGCAGCGCCTGGTAGACGAGGGGGACCCGGAAGCCGCCCCCGCCGAGAATCGTCAACCGCATGTCAGCCCTTCATCGCTTCGTTGCCCGCGTCCTGTGCCTTGCGCAGTCCTTCCGCGACACCGACCTGGCCGAGGAAGACCTGCTGCAGGATCGGCGTGTACGCCGTCCCGCCCGCGCCGACCCGCGGCCCGACCGGCGCCGGGAACGTCGTCCCGGCCGCTGAGTCGAGGAACGGCTGCAGGTCGACGCCCTGCTTCTTCCAGTAGTCGACGAACGCCGGCTGCGCGGCCGTCACCCCGGGGAACGCGTAGCCGCCCTCGGCGATCGGCTTCACCCCGTCGGCCGTGCCGATCCAGTTCAGCACCTCGCGGGTGGCGTCCGGGTGCGCGGTCTTCGCCGACGCGACGGCGGCCACCCCGTGCACCACGCCGACCCGCCCGGCCGGCCCCTTCAGCATCGGCGCGAGTCCCCAGGCGAAGCCGGCACCCTCTTGCACGCTTTTCAATTGGTACGGCCCGGACTGGAACAGCGCGAGCTTGCCCTGGGTGAACAGCTGGAGAGTCTTGTCGCCGTTGGTGTTGGTGTCCGCGGCCGGCGGCGCCACGTGCTCTTTGTTGATCAGGTCGACCACGTACTGCAGGGCCTGCACGGTCTTCGGCTGGTCGGCGAAGGTGAACGTGTCACCGGACTGCCAGGTGCCACCGTTCGACCCGACGAAGTCCCACATGATCCCCTGCTGGTCGAACGCCGCGTTCAGTCCGTACACCTGGATTTTCCCGGGGTTGAAGCCGGCCTGGCCGACGGTCTTGCCGGCGGAGTCGACGGTGAGTTTCCGGGCGGCCGCGCGCAGCGTGTCGGTGGGAGCGGCCGGGTCCCAGGCGAGCGTGGCGGGGTCGACGCCGGCGTTGCTGACCAGGTCCTTGTTGTAGAACAGCGCGATCGAGTCCCACAGCTGCGGCACACCCCAGAGCTTGCCGTTGCGGGTGTAGAGCTCCACGACCGACGGTGTCCAGCCGCTGTCGACGTCGACCGGCAGCAGCTGGTTGTTGTCGGCGTAGAGGCCGAAGTTCGAGGTGTTGGTCCAGAAGATGTCGGCGGCGGTGCCGGCCGCGATGTCGGCGGGCAGCTTCGTCCAGTAGTCGGCCCACGGCACCAGCTGCACGGTGACCTTGATGTCCGGGTGCGCCTTCTCGAATGCCGCGAACGACTGCTGGTACGCCGTGGCCACCTGGTCGTCCCAGAGCCGGAACGTGACGGTGGTCTTCCCCTCCTCGTCCCCGCCGCCGGCCACCGAACAGCCGGCCAGCAACAGAAGGATCAACAGAGCGACGCGTCGCATGTGCTCACCTCATCCCGGTGATGGTGATCGAACGGACGATGTGCTTCTGGAAGATCGCGAAGAGCACGAGCAGCGGCATGGTGGCGAGCGTGGTGGCGGCCATCACCAGGGTCCAGTTGCCCTGGTACTGGCTCTGCAGGCCGGCGACCGCGACGGTGAGCACCTGCCAGCGCACCCCGCTGGTGACCACGAGCGGCCAGAGGAAGTCGTTCCAGTGCGTGACCACCGTGATGATCAGCAAGGTGGCCAGGATCGGACGGCTCAGCGGCAGGATCACGTGCCGCAGCACCCGGGGGTGGCCGGCGCCGTCGATCCGCGCCGCGTCCAGCAGTTCCTGCGGGACGGCCCGGAAGAACTGACGGAGCAAGAAGATCGCGTACGGCGAGCCGAACATCGACGGCAGCACGATCCCGGCGAACGTGTTCACCAGGCCGGCCTCGCTGAGCAGCACGAACCGCGGCACCAGCACCGCCACGGCGGGCACCATCAGGGTGGCCAGGTAGACCCAGAAGAGCGCGTCCCGGCCGGGGAAGTCGAGTCGCGCGAACGCGTACGCGGCCAGCACCGAGCAGGTCAGCTGTCCGAGAACGACCACCAGCACCACCTGCACGGTGATCACCAGTGGCGGGATCAGGGTGTGCCCGCCGACCACCAGCTCGGCGTAGTTTGACCCGGTCACCGGGTCGGGCAGGGCCAGCGGCGGCTGCTGGGCGAACTGCCGCGGCGTCTTCACCGAGGTCTGGACGCTCAGCAGGTACGGCGCGAGGATCAACACCGCGCCGACCCCGAGCGCGAGATAGGTGACCACGGCACGGCGCATCGTTCACCCCATCTCGTACGTCGTGCGCCGGCGGAAGTACGACTGCTGCGCGATCGTCACCGTGATCAACACCAGGAACAGCAGCACCGACATGGCCGCGGCGCGACCCATCCGGAACTCGACGAACGCCTCCCGATAGATCGCGTACGCCACCACCTCGGTGCGCCCGGCCGGCCCGCCCTGCGTCATCGCGTAGACCGTGTCGAACACCTGGAAACTGCTGATCACCCCGGTGGCCAGGACGAAGAACGTGGTGGGGCGCAGCAGCGGCCAGGTGATCCGGCGGAAGCCCTGCCACGGACCGGCGCCGTCGATCCGGGCGGCCTCGGCGTACTGCGGCGGGATGCCGGCCAGCCCGGCCAGGAAGAACAGTGCCACGTACCCGACATTGGTCCAGACGGTCACCGCGGCGACCGACGGCAGCGCCAGGACCGGGCTGGTCAGCCACTCGACCCGGTGCCCGAGCAGCTGGTTGACCGCGCCGTCGGACGGGTCGAACAGCCAGCGCCAGACCACGCCGAGCGCGAGCGGCGCGCTGATCCACGGCAGCACCAGGATCGCCCGGAACCAGGCCGACCCGGGCAACCGCTGGTCGAGCAGCACGGCGGCGGCCAGACCGAGCGCGGTCTGCACCGGGATGACCAGCAGGACGAAGCCCGCGGTGACCGCGAGTGATCGGCCGAACGCCGGGTCGGTGAGCACCGACCGGTAGTTGTCCAGCGCGGTCCAGTGCGCCGGGCTGACCAGGTCCCACCGGAACAGGCTGATGCCGAGCACCACCACGACCGGGAGCAGCAGGAAACCGCCCACGCCGAGCAGGCTGGGAGCGAGGAACGCGTAGCCGGCGACGGTGTCCCGGTTACGCCGGCTCATCGCTCGGCGTGCGCGTCGGAGAGCCGGGCGATGGTGGCGGTCGCGCGGTGCACCGCGGTGCGGCTGCCGGGCGGGATCACCTGCGGCAGGAACGCGTACCGCCGGGCGAGTGCGGCCTCATTGGACTCCGGGTGACGCCGCTGCGCGGCGGCCAGGGTGGCCTGCCACCAGTCGGCGATGTCGCCCCAGCCGGGCGCGGAGAGCGAGCCGCCGAAGTGCTGCACGCTGAGCGCCGCGACCAGGTTGGCGAACGCCACCCGGTCGGCGAGCGGCCACCCGGCGAGCGTCCCGGTGATGAACCCGGCGGTGAACACGTCGCCGGCGCCGGTCGGGTCGAGCGCCTCCACCGGCACGCCGGGGACGGTCGCCACCTCGCCGGTGGCCGAGTCGATCGCGAGCGAGCCGTCCGCGCCGTCGGTCACCACCACGATCGGGACCAGCCCGGCCAGCTTGTCGAGGGCCTCGGCCGGGGTGCCGGTGCGGGTGTAGCGCATCGCCTCGACCGCGTTGGGCAGGAACGCGTGACAGTCGGGCAGCACCTCCAGGGCCTCGACCGACCACTGATCGGTCTCGTCCCACCCGACGTCCGCGAAGATCAGCGTGCCGTTCGCCCCGGCCCGCGGCACCCAGCCGGTGCCCGCGCCGCCCAGGCTGACCGCCGCCGCGCGCGCCGCCGGCAGCCCGTTGACCAGCCCGTCCGCGTCGGTGGGCAGCGGATGCCCGTGGGTGATCATGCTGCGGTCCCGGTCGTACGCCAGCGAGACGGTGACCGGTGAGTGCCAGCCGTCCACCCGGCGGGAGGCGGAGAGGTCGATTCCCTCCTGCCGGCTGAGCACCTGGTGGCAGAATTCGCCGTAGGCGTCCGTGCTCAGCGCGGTGCCGAGCCCGGTGTGCAGGCCGAGCCGGCTGGCCGCGACGGCGAGGTTGGCCACCCCGCCCGGGCACGACCCCATCCCGGAGGCCCGCACCTCGGTGCCCGGCTCGGGCAGCTCGCGCAGCCCGGTGAAGATGACGTCGAGGAACACCACCCCGGGGACGAACAGATCGAGCTGGCGCGCCATTGGCCGATCTTACCTCCGCCCCGATAGGGGAAGTGGTAATTGATCACCCGTTGCGGCGCAGGTCTCCATGGGCTCCACGCAGGGTGTCCGCCTGGCGGTCGGTGCCCGGCGGGCGGATCTCGTCGAGCAGGCGCCAGGCCTCATCCAGGGCCTGGGACAGCTCGCGGACCCGGCCGGCGTGCTGCCGGCGGACGTCCTCACGGACCTTCTCTATCCGGCGGAGCCAGCCGGCGCTGCTCTCCGGGGCGGGCCGGGGCGCCGGGGCCGGCGCGGGCGGCGCCGGCGGCTCCAGGACGTCGCGGGCCGGGACGATGGCGGCGATCGGGCGGCCGCCGTCGACCACGACGGTGACCTGCCCGGTGAGGTTGGTGAGACGGACGAGCTGCTGGAACCGCAGGCGAGTCTCGGCGACGGAGAGCTCGATGCGGCGACGGATCGGCATGGCTGGTTCTCCCATACCGCGATGATGCGCGGGGGGTACGACAATTTGTTCGATAGGTTCACCCGATGACGGATTCACTCACGCTCGCACCGACCGCCGAGGACGTGCGCGCCGTGGTCGCGCGGGCCGCCGAGGCGCTCCGCTCGGCCGCCGATCAGGACTGGCAGGTCCCGGCCGGTGATCTCACCTGGTCCTGCTGGGAGACGGTGGAGCACGTCGCCGACGACCTGTTCGCCTACGCCGGCCAGCTCGCCGCCGACCGGCCGCCCACCGATCGGTACGTCCCGTTCGGCTACCGGCGGTCCCGCCCGGACGCGCCCGCGCTCACCGTCTACGTCGATCGGTCCGAGGGCCCGGCCGGCCTGCTGCAGGTCCTCGAGTCGTCCGGCGGGCTGCTGGCCGCGGTCGTCCAGCTCAGCCCGGCGCAGCGGCGGGGCTTCCACCCGTTCGGGGTGGCCGACGCCGGCGGGTTCGCCGCGATGGGCATCGTCGAGGTGCTGGTCCACCTGCACGACCTGGCCGGCACGCTGCGGTTCCCCTGGTCACCCGACCCGGACGTGTGCCGCCGGGTGCTGCACCGGATCTTCCCGGACGCCCCGGCCGGCCACGAACCGTGGCCCACCCTGCTCTGGGCCACCGGCCGCGCCGCGCTCCCCGACCACCCGCGCCAGAGCGAGTGGCGCTGGCGAGCCTGAGCCGGATCACCACCGGCAGGCCTAGGTCCGGTACTTCACCAGCGCTTCCATCGCCTCGTCGGCGCTGTCGCTCAGGATCGCCATGTCCACGTCGGTGTAGATGCGCCGCCGCGAGTCCACCACGCAGTGCGCGCCCAGCATCAACCCGTCCGGGGTGGCCAGCGGCACGCCCAGATAGCTGCGCAGCCCGGTGTTGGCCAGGAACGGGTTGGCCGCGTGCACCGGGTCGTCGCTGAAGTCGGCCACGCAGTACGGCTCCCCGTTCAGCACGGTCCGGCTGCACACCGCCCACTCCGCGGGGGCACCCTGCGGCGTGGCCACCCAGTCGACCAGCCCGTAGGAGCCGATGATCTGCTGACGGTCCGCGGTCAGCACCGACACCAGCGAGACCGGCGTCTCGAGGAGCTTGGCGCTGCGCATCGCCACCACGTCCAGCTCGGCGCGCAGGGCCGGGTCGAAAAGGTCGTACCGCGCCAGCTCGGTCAGACGCCCCGGCTCGGCCAGACGGTCGTATGCCTCGATCTTCACAAGAGCCTCCTCCGGGACAACGGTACGACAGTCAGTGCCGGAAACCGCCGACCAGGTTGGTGAGGTCACCGGCCAGCCGGGTCAGGTCGGCCGCGGCGAGCTGGGTGGTCCGGGCGCCCTCGGCCGTCGCGGAGGCCACCTCGGTGACGCTGTTGACCGTACGAACGACCTCGCCGCTGCTGGCAGCGGCCTCGGCCACCGACCGGCTCATCTCACCGGTGGTCGCGGTCTGCTCCTCGACGGCCGAGGCGATCGTGGTGGTGTAGTCGCCGATCCGCTGGATCACCTCGGTGATCTCCCCGATCGCGGTCGCCGCCGAGGTGCTCGAGTTCTGGATCGCGGAGATCCGGGCGGTGATCTCCTCGGTGGCCTTCGCGGTCTGCTTGACCACGTCGCCGATCTCGGCACTGGCCGCGCCCAGCTCGGCGACCTGGTTGTTGGTGCGTTCGGCGACGGCCATGCCCTCGTGGGCGACCCGGGCGGCCTCGGCGGCGTTCGAGGCGATCTCGATGATCGAGGCGCTCATCTGCTCGGCGCCGGCCGCGATCGCCTGCACCCCGGCGTTCACCTCCTCGCTGGCCGTGCCTGCGCTGCCGGCCCGGTCGGCGACGTCGCCGGCCCGGGCCGCCGGGACCAGCTGGTTCTGCCCGACGTCGGCGTACTTCTGCCACGTCTCCGGGAGGGTCGTCACGGTCGCCTCCGCGCCGGCCGGGCCGGTCGCGGCGTACTCGTCCAGGGCCGTGTCGACCTCGGCCAGGTCGGCGAGGAAGTTCTTCTCGAACGTCGCCTTGTTGGTCTTGTCCTCGTAGATCGCTTCGAGCGCCACGTCGAGGCGGGACTGGGTGACCCCGTTCTGCACCCGGCCGAGCGCGGCGACGCAGATCGCCACCATGAGCTTGACGTTGACGCTGAGGTCCGCCCAGAACCGCTTCATGTCTCACCCCTGAACCTGGTGCCGCCCCTGCACAAGACAAGGTCGGCACCGGATCGACACTGCTGAGACCACGGTTCAGCGCGCCGCCTCGAGGGTTCCCGGGCACTCCCCGGGCACGGCGGAGGACCCCTTCACCGTCGTACCGGAAAGGGGTCCTTCTTTTGATCTTTGTTTTCAGCCGGCCAACAGTTGTGCGCGCAGCGTCCGCAGATCCCGGCCGGTCAGGCCGAGGCCGGCGCGCAGGTAGCCGTCGAACGTGCCGAACGTCGCGGTGACCTCGTCGAAGCCGGACTGCAGGTATTCGGCGCGGACGTCGAGCACGGCCTGGTAGCCGGGGCGGATGACGGCCGGGACCTGTGCCAGGGCCGCCTCGTTGGACGCCGCGTTGTAGGTGTTGCTGAGCAGGTAGTCGTCCAGCACCGTCGCGCGCGGCACGCCGAGCGCGGTGAGCAGCGCGGCGCTGGCCCAGCCGGTCCGGTCCTTGCCCGCGGTGCAGTGGTAGAGCACGTTCGCGGCGCGCGGGTTCCCGACCGTGCTGAACAGCGTGGTGTACGACGCCCGGCCGGACGCCGAGGAGACGAACGCCTTCTCACCGGCGACCATCATGGCCACCCCGCCGGCCTCGGTGGTGAGGTCGATCGCGCCGAGCCCGCCGCTCGCGTCGCTGGTGCCGATCACGTTCGCGTTCAGGTAGGTGACCCCGGCCGGCAACCGGTCCGGCCCGGCGGCGATCTCCGCGGGCGTACGGAAGTCGATGTCGGTCGTGATGTCGAGGCGCTGGAGCTTCGCGACGTCCGCGTCGGTCAGGGTGGCCAGGGAGTTCGACCGGAAAAGCACACCCATCCGGACCCAGCGGCCGTCCGTGGTGCGGTAGCCGCCGGCGTCCCGGAAGTTCGGCGCCGAGGCCAGGTGCAGCGAACGGTCGGCCAGGGTGAGCGACTCGCCGCGGTCCGGGACCAGCTCGAACCACCAGCGGTCGGCGGCGCCCAGGTTCGTGACCGTGACGGTGGCGTGGCCGCCGGCGCGGGCCACGGCCTTGCGGTGCGACTTCACGGTTCCAGGGAAGGCCGCCGAGCGGTCCGGGGAGCGACGCGGCAGCCATGCCAAAGTAAACATAGGTTTACTTCATGGGTGGGCTTCCGTTTTTCGCCCCGGACGGGCGGTGCGGGCTGCCGGGCTGGGCGCGTGGGCGGTGCGGGCTGCCGGGCTGGGCGCGTTGGGCGCGTGCCGGATGGCGAGGCGCCCGGGCGGAGTGGTGCACCACCGGCGGGGTGATCCGCAGGCGGCGCAGGAGCGGGGCGAACGGGTCCCGGAACGTACGGCCGGCGATGGTGAGCAGCAGCGCGGCGGCGACCATGCCGACCGCGGGCAGGCCGATCAGCAGGGCGAGCACCGAGACGACCAGGCCGGACCAGACCATCACCCGCAGGCCGACGTCGACGACCGGGATGCCGCTCGGGCGCTGCCGGGTCCACACCGGCAGGAACGAGCCGGCCAGGGCGAGCAGCACCGCGCCGAGCACGGCGGCGCCGGTGAGGAAGATTTGCGGCCAGTGGTAGTGCCGGCCCAGGGCGTACCCGCCGGAGACGATGCAGCCCACCCAGACCTTGGCGAGAGCCCAGCGCCCGAACCGGACCAGCGGATCGCCGAAATCGTCGGACATCGTCGCCAGTTTATGGGCGCACGGCGGGGTTGCGGCAGAACTCGGCACGTTCCGGCCACCGGCTGGTGCTCACGGTCGTACCGAAGGCCTTGAGACTGCCGTGAGCACCAGCCGGACCACACCGCGCGTCGGCGGCGCCGCGGACCTCGCGTGCCGGGCCCCTCAGGCTGCGGGGAAGACGGACTCGAAGGCTTTCCGGATCGTGCCGGTGCGGTCCAGGATCGCGAAGGTGACGTGGTCGAACCAGGGGCTGATCGCCAGTGCGCCGGCGAACGCCTCGGCGACCTCGGCCGGGTCGTTGCCGAAGACGCCGCAGCCCCAGGCGCCGAGGATCAGCTCCCGGTGACCGTGCGCGGCGGCGACCCGCAACACCCGCGCGGCCCGGCGCTCCAGCGCACCCTTGATCTCCGGGACCGCCTCCGGCTGGTTGCGGGCGATCGCGGAACGGTTCGGGGCGGCCGAGACCAGGAACGAGACCGGGTACGCCGCGGGCAGCATCCGGCCCTTGTCGTCGCGGAACACCGGCACGGCGGGTGCGTAGATGACCCGGTCGGTGTAGAGCAGGGACGGGTCCGCGCGGTGGTAGGCGTAGAAGTCGCCGGCCGCGAGCAGGCACGGATAGAGCGCCGAGCCGCGGGCCAGGCTCTCCTCCTGCGCCTGCGCGCCGTTGCGGAAGCCGCCGCCGGGGTTGCGGGCCGACGCGAAGTTCAGGCAGGCCGGGTTACCGCCGAGCCGGCGGGCCGCCCAGAGGGTGGACTCCGCGGTCACCTCGATCGTCGGCGGGCGCGGGTGCGGGGTGGCGGGTGCGGCGAGCTCGTCGCCGGGGAGGTGCAGGCGGGTGCCGGCGACCGCGCGGGCGACCTGGTCGGCGATGTCGACACGTCCGTCGGGGCCGTCGTAGTGACCCTGCTCGGCGATCGACACGGTCTCGTTGGCTATCGCTCGCAACCTGGCACTCATGGCCGCGATCATCTAGGACGGGGTGGGAGGCGCGCGAGCCGATTATCGCCGTGATTCCTCTGCGGCCGGCCTTTCCCGATCCTGTCATCGGTCTTGCTCGCGGCCTTACGCCCGGCTCTCCCGGACCTGCCACCGGTCCTGCTCGCGGCCTACTCCCGGTGGCGTACTCGAAATACGACCTGGGTCCGACGACGGAACCTGTCGGCGCGCGGCAGGATCGTCGGCATGACCACGGTCCTCGCCACCGCCGCACGCACCGGCCGCGCCCTGCGCCCGGTCGAGCGGACCGCGCACCTGGTCGGCGCGCTGCTGATGCTCTCCGGCGTGCTGCACTTCGGCGTCTTCCTGGTCGACGGCGGCCCCTGGGAGGGCCCGGTCTCCTGGCGCAAACCGACGACGTTCGGCCTCTCCTTCGGCCTCACCCTGATCACCGTCGCCTGGGTGACCTCCTATCTGGTGATGAGCCCCCGGGCCCGCGTCTGGCTGCTCGGTGTCTTCACCGCCGACTGTGTCCTCGAGGTCGCCGGCATCACCGTGCAGGCCTGGCGGCGGCTCCCCTCGCACTTCAACACCGAGACCCCGTCCTCCCGGGCGATCGCCATGTCCCTGGCCTTCGGCGGCGCGGTGCTGGTGGTGGTCCTGACCACCTTCGCCCTGGTAGCGCTCCGTGGCCGCATCCGGGGCCCGTCCGACCTGGTCCTGGCTCTGCGCGCGGGCTGGTCCCTGCTCCTGCTCACCTTGTTCACCGGCGTCGCCATGGTGGCGAAGGGCTCGATCCTTTTCCGCACCGAGAGCCCCCAGGCGGCTTACACCACCGCCGGCTCACTGAAACCGGTGCACGGCGTGGCCCTGCACGCCATCCTGGTCCTCCCCTTGCTCGCCGTCCTGCTGCACCAGCGAGGCTGGCCCGAGCCCCGCCGCCACCGCGCCATCAGAGCCGCCGTCTGGCTCTACGCGGTCACCACCGCCGCAGCCACCGTCATCTCCCTGACCTGACCACCACGCACCCCGCCCACCG
>NZ_LLZH01000269.1:0-211 GCF_001509495.1 Actinoplanes awajinensis subsp. mycoplanecinus
AGCTGCGCTGTTGCCCTCGCCGCGCCACCGCGATCGTGCAGGCCATCCTCGTTCTGCACCACGTCGAAGCCAACCGCTACGCAGGATGAAAAAGGCTCAATGGCGTGATTAGTACTCCAGCAGGAGATCCGTTCTGACCTGTTGTGACGGTGTGGGTTTGTCCGTGGACAGCAAGCAGCCACCGTCAAGTCTCAGCGGTTGTGTGGACTAC
>NZ_LLZH01000270.1:0-208 GCF_001509495.1 Actinoplanes awajinensis subsp. mycoplanecinus
GCAAGCACACGGTTGGTAGTCCTGCCTTGCGGCGGGACGGTCCCGGTCTGACCGGCGGGTGCCGTGCCGGGTTGACGTTTCACGGCCACCTGCCCGCGTACGCGGGTCTTCTGGTCGGCTCCACGTCCTGCCACCGGGCCACTCCCGGCGGTGTCGAACTCAGCCGCGAGAGCGGCCAGGTTCAGGGCGGCGTTACGGTCTCGATCAA
>NZ_LLZH01000271.1:0-205 GCF_001509495.1 Actinoplanes awajinensis subsp. mycoplanecinus
CGACCTCGACATCGCCCGGCACGGCGGCATGAAGTCGCTGTTCAGCAGCGTGTACGCGCCGTCGACACTCGGATCGTTCCTGCGCACGTTCACCCACGGTCATGTCCGGCAGTTGCAGGCCGCCGTCCGTGACACCCTGATCGGACTGGCCGCACGCGCGCCGGTCCTGGCCGGTGCCGACGTGCTGACCTTCGTGGACATCGAC
>NZ_LLZH01000272.1:0-204 GCF_001509495.1 Actinoplanes awajinensis subsp. mycoplanecinus
CTCGACCATGTGCACCGGGATGCGGATGGTGCGGGCCTGGTCGGCCATGGCGCGGGTGATGGCCTGGCGGATCCACCAGGTGGCGTACGTGGAGAACTTGTAGCCCTTGGTGTAGTCGAACTTCTCGACCGCGCGGATCAGGCCGAGGTTGCCCTCCTGGATCAGGTCGAGGAAGGCCATGCCGCGACCGGTGTACCGCTTCGC
>NZ_LLZH01000273.1:0-203 GCF_001509495.1 Actinoplanes awajinensis subsp. mycoplanecinus
GAACTCCGCGCTCACCCCGACCAGCCCACATCCGGAGCAAAGCCGATCATCAATCGGCGATTCCGGCCTGCACCAGAACCGCCCAGCACCAGAACTATTGAGCCTTTTCATCCTGCGTAGCGGTTGGCTTCGACGTGGTGCAGAACGAGGATGGCCTGCACGATCGCGGTGGCGCGGCGAGGGCAACAGCGCAGCTTGACCAG
>NZ_LLZH01000274.1:0-201 GCF_001509495.1 Actinoplanes awajinensis subsp. mycoplanecinus
GCGGATGTCAGCGGTGACGGGCGTGTGGACGTCCTGGCCCGGTTCTCCGACGGCAATCTCTACGTCTATCCGCACACGGGTGGGACCGGCACGAGTACGTTCGGTGAGCGCTACCAGGTGGGCATCGGGTGGAACGACGCCACGGCGATCTGTGCCGCGGATGTCAGCGGTGACGGGCGTGTGGACGTCCTGGCCCGGTTC
>NZ_LLZH01000275.1:0-87255 GCF_001509495.1 Actinoplanes awajinensis subsp. mycoplanecinus
CGAGTCGGTCACGGAAGGCCACCCGGACAAGATCGCTGACCAGATCAGCGACGGGATTCTCGACGCCCTGCTCGCACAGGACCCGCGCAGCCGTGTCGCGGTCGAGACCCTGATCACCACCGGCCAGGTGCACGTGGCGGGCGAGGTCACCACCCAGGCCTACGCCGACATCCCCAGCATCGTGCGCGACACCATCCTGCGGATCGGCTACGACTCGTCGAAGAAGGGCTTCGACGGCGCGTCCTGCGGCGTGAGCGTGTCGATCGGGTCGCAGTCCCCGGACATCGCCCAGGGCGTGGACAGTGCCATCGAGCTGCGCGAGGGTGACTCCGAGCACGTCCTCGACCAGCAGGGCGCCGGCGACCAGGGCATGATGTTCGGCTTCGCCTGCTCGGAGACGCCTGAGCTGATGCCGCTGCCGATCGCGCTGGCGCACCGGCTGGCGCGCCGGTTGTCCGCGGTGCGCAAGGACGGCACGATTCCGTACCTGCGTCCGGACGGCAAGACCCAGGTGACCATCGAGTACGACGGTCTGCGCCCGGTCCGGCTGGACACCGTGGTGGTGTCGACCCAGCACGCCGCGGACATCTCCCTGGAGTCGCTGCTGACCCCGGACATCCGGGACCACGTGATCGCGCCGGAGCTCGAGGGCCTGGGTATCGACACGAAGGACTACCGGCTGCTGGTGAACCCGACCGGTCGGTTCGAGATCGGTGGCCCGATGGGCGACGCGGGTCTGACCGGCCGCAAGATCATCGTGGACACGTACGGCGGGTACGCCCGGCACGGTGGCGGCGCGTTCTCCGGCAAGGACCCGTCGAAGGTGGACCGGTCCGCGGCGTACGCGATGCGCTGGGTGGCCAAGAACGTGGTCGCGGCGGGTCTGGCCGAGCGGTGCGAGACCCAGGTCGCGTACGCGATCGGCAAGGCGCACCCGGTGTCGCTGTTCGTGGAGACGTTCGGCACCGAGAACGTGCCGGTCGAGCGGATCGAGAAGGCCATCCGGGAGGTCTTCGACCTGCGCCCGGCCGCGATCATCCGGGACCTGGACCTGCTCCGGCCGATCTACCAGCAGACCGCGGCGTACGGCCACTTCGGCCGCGAGCTGCCGGACCTGCGCTGGGAGAGCACCGACCGCGCGCAGGACCTGAAGAACGCCGCTTCCTGAGGGTTTTCGCTTTTCGGACGGCCGGCACCCCACTCGGGGCGTCGGCCGTTTCGCGTCGCTCGGGGCGGTGCTTGCTGCGGCGCCGGCTCCGGTCGTACCACATCAGGGTTTGCCGAAAGCGGTCGGGGATCGATCGATCGTGGTGATCCGGTGGTGGATCTTTTGCGTGATTGTTCGCATGGGAGTCTTCGGAGGTTCGGGCGGCTACTCTGTCGCGATGACGGCTGTCCAAGGTGAACGGCTGTTCCTGGTCCGGCACGCGATGCCCGCGGTCGATCCCGGAGTGCCCGCCGAGCAGTGGCAACTCGCGCAGGAGAGCCGGGTCGCGGCCCGGTTGATCCGGCTGCACGTGAAGCATCCGGCGTACTACGTGGCCAGCACCGAGCCGAAGGCCGCGCAGACCATGCAGGAGATCGCCGGGGCGCAGCGGGTGGTGACCGACGACGACCTGACCGAGGTGCACCGGCCGCACGTCTGGCTCACCGACGCGGACTATCGCGGCGCGGCGCTGGCCTACGCGGGCGGCGAGTGCCCGGACGGCTGGGAGTCCCGCGAGCGGGTGGTCGAGCGCTTCGACGCGGCAGTGGTCCGGCACGCGGCGGCGGCCAGCGAGCGCGGGCAGACGCTGGTCATCGGTACGCACGGGCTGGCACCGACGGTGTGGATGGCGAGCCGGTACCGGCTGGACCCGGACCCGGCGCGGTTCTGGGCGGGGCTGCGCTTCCCGGACATCGTCGAGATCGACCTGGGCACCGAGACGGTCAGCTGCCTGGCCCACTGAGTCGTCTTGTCCACAGCCTCGGCGTGACGGTGCGGGTCTTGTCGGTGGGTGCGGGCAGAATGTTCGACGATGGCGACCAAGGGTGTGCGAGCGGAACGGGAACCGGCGGAGCGTCTGCCGGTGGCCAGGGTGTGTGTCGACGTCCCGTTGCCGCACCTGGATCGTCCGTTCGACTATCTGGTCGCCGGCGCCGACGACGTGGCCGCGCAGCCCGGGGTGCGGGTCAAGGTGCGGTTCGCCGGTCAGTTGGTCGGCGGGTTCCTGCTGGAGCGGGCCGAGGCGTCCGAGCACCAGGGCAAGCTGGCCTACCTGGAGAAGGTGGTCTCCCCGGAGCGGGTGCTCGATCCGGAGGTCGCCCGGCTGGCCCGGGCGGTCGCCGATCGTTATGCGGGCAGCCTCAACGACGTGCTGCGCCTGGCGATCCCGCCACGCCACGCCCGGGTGGAGTCCCCGCCCGCCAAGGCGAAAGGTGACGCACCGGCCGAGCCCGCTGAGCCCGCTGAGCCCGCTGTCCAGCGGGCGTTCCAGGCGCCCGTGCCCGGCGGCTGGGATTCCTATCCGACCGGCCCGGCATATCTGAAAGCGCTCGAAGCCGGCCGTCCCGCCCGCGCCGTCTGGTCGGCGCTGCCGGGGGAGGACTGGTCGTTGCGGATCGCCGAGGCGGCCGCGGCCACCGTGACCGGCGGCCGGGGCGTGGTCATCGTCGTCGGCGACGCGCGTGACCTGGACCGGGTCGACCGATCGCTCGGTGCGGTGCTCGGCCCGGGCCGGCACGTCGCGCTGAACGCGGCGCTGGGCCCGGCCGAGCGCTACCGGCGGTTCCTGGCCGCGAGCCGGCACCAGGTCCCGGTGGTCGTCGGCACCCGGGCCGCGATGTGGGCGCCGGCCGCCGAGCTGGGCCTGGTGGTGATCTGGGACGACGGCGACGACCTGCACGCCGAGCCCCGGTCGCCCTATCCGCACGCCCGCGACGTGCTGCTCACCCGTGCCCAGCTGGCCGACTGCGCGGCGCTGGTCGGCGGTTTCGCCCGGACCGGGGAGGGTCAGCTCCTGCTGGAGACCGGGTGGGCCAAGGAGATCGTCGCGGAGCGCGCCGTGCTGCGGCGGCGCCAGCCGGCGATCTCGCCGACCGGCGACGACCCGCAGCTGGCCCGGGACGCCGGCGCGGTGGTCGCCCGGCTGCCCAGCCTGGCCTGGCAGACCGCCAAGCAGGCGCTGCAGGCCGGCCTGCCGGTGCTGGTCCAGGTGCCCCGGCGGGGCTATCTGCCGTCGGTGGCCTGCGCCGAGTGCCGCACCCCGGCGCGCTGCCCGGAGTGCTCCGGGCCGCTGGCGCTGCAGAACGCCCGTGACGTGCCGGTGTGCCTGTGGTGCGGGCGGTCGTTCCCGGCCTACCAGTGCCCGGCCTGCGGCGAGCGCCGGCTGCGCGCGTCGGTGATCGGCGCGAAGCGCACGGCCGAGGAGCTGGGCCGGGCGTTCCCGGGTGTGCCGGTGCGCACGTCCGGGCGAGACGAGATCTTGGACACGGTTCCGGGGGAGGCGGCCATCGTGGTGGCCACCCCGGGCGCCGAGCCGGTGGCCGAGGGCGGCTTCGGCGCGGTGCTGCTGCTGGACACCTGGGCGCTGCTCAGCCGGGCCGACCTGCGCGCCGCCGAGGAGACCATGCGGCGCTGGCTGAACGCGTCCGCGCTGGCCCGGCCGGGTTCCGAGGGTGGCCGGGTGATCGTGGTCGCGGACGGTTCGCTGGCGCCGGTGCAGGCCCTGCTGCGCTGGGATCCGGGCTGGTTCGCCGCCCGTGAGCTGGCCGAACGCCGCGAGCTCGGCTTCCCGCCGGCGGCCCGGATGGCCAGTGTCACCGGTCCGGCGCCGGCCGTCGCCGACCTGCTGACCATCGCCGACCTGCCGGACGGCACCGAGCAGCTGGGCCCGGTCCCGGCCGGCGAGGAGCAGGAACGGATGCTGTTGCGGGTGTCCCGTTCCCGGGCCGCCGAGCTGGCGCACGCCCTGCACGTGGCGGCCGGCGTGCGCAGCGCGCGTAAAGCGGCGGTCGCGGTGCGCATCCAGGTGGACCCGGCCGAGCTCTTCTAGGTCCGTAGACTGTTTCGCAGCCGTTTCCCTGACTGCAGCCGTTCCTGACTGAGGAGTTCCGCCGCGTGACCGTCCAGCCCATCCGTCTCTTCGGCGACCCGGTGTTGCGCACCGAGGCCGACCTAGTGGTCGACTTCGACAAAGAACTCCGCAAGCTGGTCAAGGACCTCACCGACACCATGCTCGACGAGGGCGGTGCCGGCCTGGCCGCCCCGCAGCTCGGTGTCGGCCTGCGCGTGTTCACCTTCGACGTCGACGAGGTGGTCGGGCACATCGTCAACCCGGTGCTGTCGTTCCCCGACGAGGAGGAGCAGGACGGCCCGGAGGGCTGCCTCTCCATCCCGGGCATCTACGTCGACACCAAGCGCCGGCAGAACGTGGTGGCGAACGGCTTCTCCGAGCACGGCGACCCGATCCAGCTGGTCGGCACCGGGCTGATGGCACGCTGCGTGCAGCACGAGACCGACCACCTGGACGGCGTGCTCTTCCTGGACCGGCTGGACACCACCTCACGCAAGGATGCGATGAAGCAGATCCGCTCCGCCGAGTGGTACGACGTGGCAAAGCCCCCCACCGTCAAGGAGAGCCCGCACGGCCGGGGCATCTTCGGCATGGGCCGGTGATCTGATGCGCCTGGTCTTCGCCGGCACGCCCGAGGTGGCGCTGCCCAGCCTGGACGCGATCTCCGCGTCCGGACACGAACTGCTCGCCGTGGTGACCCGCCCGGACGCGCCGGCCGGTCGTGGCCGCCGCCTGGTCCGGTCGCCCGTCGGGGCCTGGGCCGACGAGCGCGGCATCGAGGTGCTCACCCCGGAGCGGCCGCGGGAGCCCGAGTTCCAGGAGCGCCTGCGCGAGCTCGCGCCCGACTGCGCGCCGGTGGTGGCGTACGGCGCGCTGGTCCCGCCGTCCGCGCTGGAGATCCCCCGCCACGGATGGGTGAACCTGCACTTCTCGCTGCTGCCCGCCTGGCGCGGCGCGGCGCCGGTGCAGCACGCCGTCCTGCACGGCGACGAGGTGACCGGTGCCAGCGTGTTCGAGCTGGAGGCCGGGCTGGACACCGGTCCGGTCTACGGCACCGTCACCGACCAGATCCGGTTCAACGACACCTCCGGCGATCTGCTGGAACGCCTCGCCACCGAGGGTGCCGGGCTGCTCGTCGCGGTGCTCGACGCGATCGAGTCGGGTCAGGCCGTGGCACGTCCGCAGCCGCACGACGGGATCAGCCTGGCGCCGAAGCTGAGCGTCGACGACGCGCGGATCCGCTGGACCGATCCGTCGTTCGCGGTGGACCGGCGGATCCGGGCGTGCACCCCGGCGCCGGGCGCGTGGACGACGCTGCGCGAGGACCGGCTGAAGCTGGGACCGGTCCGGCCGATCGCGAACGGGCCGTACCTGGAGCCCGGCGAGCTGCGGGTGGAGCGCGCCCAGGTGCTCGTCGGTACCGCGACGACACCGGTGCAGTTGGGTGAGGTGCGAGCCGCCGGCAAGAAGCCGATGGCCGCGACTGATTGGGCGCGTGGATTGCGCCTCGAAGCAGGGGAGAAACTGGCGTGACGGAACATCGGGCTTCACGGCCGCACAGTGCCGGGCCTCGTCGGCCGTCCGGCCCGGGAAGTCCCCGCGACGACCGCAGTGGCCGGGCGCCGCGGGCCGGTCGCCCGCCGTCCGACCCGGCGAGGCAGGCGGCGTACGAGGCGATCGCCGCCGTGCACCGCGACGACGCGTACGGAAACCTGGTCCTGTCCGACATCCTCAGCGGGATGGGTCTGCACGGGCGGGACGCGGCGTTCGCCACCGAGCTGACCTACGGCACCCTGCGTGCCCTCGGCACCCTCGACCTGATCATCGCCGAGGCGGCCGGCCGTGAGGTGTCCCGGATCGACCCGCCGGCCCGGGACGCGCTGCGGCTCGGCGCCTACCAGCTGCTCTACACCCGGGTCCCGTCGCACGCCGCGGTCAACCAGACCGTCGACCTGGTGCGCTCGGTGGCGCCGGCCGCGTCCGGCTTCGCCAACGCGGTGATGCGCACGATCTCCGAGACGCCGGTCGAGGCCTGGCTCGAGAAGATCACCCCGAAGTACGAGGACGACCCGATCGCCAGCCTGTCGGTGCTGCACAACCACCCGCAGTGGATCGTCCGGTCGTTCGCCGAGGCGCTCGGGGGCGACCTGGAGGAGACCGCCCGGCTGCTGATCGAGGACAACCAGCCGCCGGCCGTGCACCTGTGCGCGCGTCCGGGGCGGGTCGACGCGGTCGACCTGGCCGACGAGGTGAACGGGGTGCCGGGGGCGTTCTCGCCGTACTCGGTCTATCTCAGCGGTGGCGCGCCGCGCGAGATGGCAGCCATCCGGGAGGGCCGGGCCCACGTCCAGGACGAGGGTTCGCAGCTGGTCGCGGCGGCGTTGCTGGCCGCACCGGTCGAGGGCCGGGACACCCGCTGGCTGGACCTGTGCGCCGGCCCGGGTGGCAAGACCGGCCTGATCGGCGCGATCGCGGCCGGCCGGGGCGCCGAGGTGACCGCGGTCGAGGTGGCCGAGCACCGGGCCCGCCTGGTCGAGCAGGCCACCGAGGGGATGCCGGTGACGGTGTTCCCGATGGACGGCCGCTCGGTGGGCCGGGACCCGGACCTGCCCGAGGAGGCGTTCGACCGGGTGCTGGTGGACGCGCCGTGCACCGGGCTGGGCTCGCTGCGGCGCCGGCCCGAGTCGCGCTGGCGCCGGCAGCCGGCCGACCTGCCGCCGCTCACCAAGCTGCAGCGGGAGCTGCTGGTGGCAGCGCTGCGCGCGGTCCGTCCGGGCGGCGTGGTGGCGTACGTGACGTGCTCCCCGCACATGGTGGAGACCCAGGTGACGGTGAGCGAGGGGGCCCGGCGCAGCGGCGTCGAGGTCGACTTCGTGGACGCCCGTCCGCTGCTGCCGCCGGGCATGCCGGGGCTGGGCCCGGGACCGACGGTGCAGCTGTGGCCGCACCGCCACGGCACCGACGCGATGTTCCTGGCCGTGCTGCGCCGTACGAGCTGAGACCGGACGACGAACTAACTGACGACGCGGCCGGGCTGATCAGCCCGGCCGCCTCGCGAGGGCGGCCTGGTCGAGTTTCACCCGCATCACCCGGGCGAGTGGTCTCTCCACCAGGCGGTGCAGCAGCCAGGCGGCGAGAAGCAGCAGCAGGATCACCGCCACGAGCACGAGCAGGTGCGGCCGGATGCCGTTCATCGCGTGGATGAGCGACCAGCCGATGCTCTGGTGCAGCAGATAGAACGGGTAGGTCAGGGCGCCGGCCCAGGTCAGCCAGCGCCACTGGATCCGGGCCGTCCAGCCCATCGCGATCACGGCGAGCAGGGCGAAGAACAGGGTCACCATGACCATGCCGACCCGGGGGTCGAGGTGGTGCCGGTCCGAGGACGCGGTGCTCGCCACCCGTCCTACCACGGTGTGCATGGCGAGCGCCCAGGACAGGCCGACCAGCCCCCACAGCTGCAGGTCCGGTCCGAACTTGTGGATCAGGAAGAACGCGATGCCGGCCACGAAGAGCGGTGCGAAGGTGGGCTGGAAGATCTGGCCGAGGACCGGCATCTTCGAGGCGTCGCTCAGGACGGCGGCGACCAGCCAGCCGTACCCGAACAGCAGGGTGTTGCGCAGGGTCAGCCCGCGCCACACCAGGACGACGGCGAAGAGCAGGTAGAACCGCATCTCGGCCCAGAGCGTCCAGTACGACGCGTCGACGTTCTTCACCCCCATCGGGGTGTGCAGCATGGTCAGGTTGGCGATCACCTGGTCCCACGGCAGCCGGGTGGTGGCGACCGGCCAGAACGCCACCACGGCCGTGGTGATCAGCACGGCCGGCCAGTACGCCGGGAAGAGCCGGATCACCCGGGACCGGAAGAACTGCCCGGGGGTACGACCCCAGCAGCTCATGCAGATGACGAAACCGCTGATCATGAAGAACAGCTCGACGCCCAGCCAGCCGTAGGCGGCGATCGGGGACAGGGTGGGGAACAGGTCCCGAGGATGCGCCGCCCAGGCCTTGGCCACCGTCAGGCCACCGGACAGGTGGTAGAAGGCGACGGCCAGCGCGGCCAGCAGCCGGAGCCCGTCGAGGACCGCGATGCGGTGCGGCCGGCGGGGTTCCAGGGTGCTGGTGGGGTCCTCCGGCGCGCGGCGCTGGTCCAGCGTCGTGATCATGGGGCGGGACGATACCCAGCGCACAGCCCGTACACAGGCGCCCGCGGGCGGGTTCGCGGATTGGTGAGCGAAAGTTCGCGTGCCGGTCGGCTGCCGTTCCCGTGCTGTGGCTCGAGTGCGGGGTCATACACTTTGCCGGTGACGCCTTCACCGATCATCGCGCCGAGCATTCTCGCCTCCGACTTCTCCCGTCTCGGTGAGGAAGTGCGTGCCATCGAGGGGGCGGCCGACTGGGTGCACGTCGATGTCATGGACAACCATTTCGTGCCGAACCTGACGCTCGGCCTGCCGGTGGTGCAGAGCCTGCGCAAGGCCACCACGATCCCGTTCGACGTCCACCTGATGATCGCCGACCCGCAGCGCTGGGCGCCGGCCTACGCCGAGGCCGGGGCGTACAACGTGACGTTCCACGCCGAGGCGTGCGACGACCCGGTGGCGCTGGCGAAGTCGCTGCGGGCCGCGGGCGCCAAGGCCGGGCTGGCGATCGACCGGGACACGCCGGTCGAGCCGTACCTGGAGTTGCTGCCCTATCTGGACACCGTGCTGATCATGACGATCAAGGCCGGGTTCGGCGGGCAGAAGTTCATGCCGGAGATGCTCGACAAGGTGCGTGACGTGCGGCGGCGGGTCACCGTCGGCGACCTCGACGTGCGGATCGAGGTGGACGGCGGCATCGCGGCGGACACCATCGAGCAGGCCGCCGAGGCGGGTGCCGACGCGTTCGTGGCGGGCACGGCCGTCTATGGCGCGGCCGATCCCGCCGAGGCGGTGCGTAAGCTGCGTGCATTGGCCGCCGGACGTATGGGGAAGTCGATGTGAGTACTGCCGAGCCGGGACCCGTTGTCGACGACTTCGGGTTCGAGGACGAGGAGCAACGACCTGACCTGATCCTGGTCGTCGACGACGATCAGGACATCGCGAGTTTCGTCGAGTTCAACCTCAAGGTGCAGGGCTTCGAGGTGATCCGGGCCCGGGACGGGCAGGAAGCGCTCGACCTGATGGAGACGCACCGCCCGGATCTGGCGGTCGTCGACTGGATGATGCCCCGGATGGACGGGGTCGAGCTGGTCCGCAAGCTGCGCGCGGAGCCGCTGACCTCCGCCCTGCCGGTGATCATGCTGACCGCCCGGAGCATGACCGTGGACAAGGTGGTCGGGCTGACCAACGGCGCCGACGACTATCTGACGAAGCCCTTCGACACCGCCGAGCTGATCGCCCGGGTGACCACCACGCTGCGCCGCAACAAGGAATTCCGCGAGGTCTCGCCGCTGACCGGGCTGCCCGGCAACGCCCGGGTGCGCCGCGAGATCGGCGACCGGATGCGGGCCGGCGGCGACTACTCGGTCGGATACATCGACGTCGACCGGTTCAAGAGCGTCAACGACGTCTACGGCTTCGACCGCGGTGACGAGTTCATCATCACCCTGGCCCGGAGCCTGCAGCGGGCCAGCGCGTCGACCGGCAAGCCGTCGATCTTCCTGGGCCACATCGGCGGTGACGACTTCGTCTTCATCTGCCACCCGGACCAGGTGCTGCCGCTGACCAAGAGCATGGTCACCGACTTCGAGTCGGCCGCCGACCGGCTCTACGACGCGATCGACGCGCAGCGCGGCTACATCGAGGTGCCGGACCGCCGGGGCAACAAGCAGCGGGCCGCCCTGGTGACGCTCTCGATCGGGGTCGCGCAGGCCACCGACGGCGGCCGGCAGTTCGACGACCCCCGCATGGTCATCGCGGTCGCCTCGGAGATGAAGAAGGTCGCCAAGTCGCAGCCCGGCTCCTACGTCGCCATCGACCGCCGCAGGCCGGAGCCGGAAGGCTGACGCGGGCCGGAGCCGGAAGGCCGACGCCGGTCAGCCGTGTCGGATCGGGGCGTAGGACCCGGCGTACTCCTGCCCGGTCAGCGCCTGGATCGCGGCGATCAGCTCGTCGGTGAGCCGCCGCGCGTCGGGCGCCGACTCGACCTTCACCGGGATCGGCGTCCCGAACGCCAGGCTGATCGCCTGCGGCCGCGGGAACCGGTCGCCGGCCCGCCGGATGTGGTCGGTGCCGCGGATGCCGATCGGCACGACCGGCACCCCGGCCTGTCCCGCCAGGCGCACCGCACCGGTACGCCCGCGGTAGAGCCGGCCGTCGGGGGAACGGGTGCCCTCCGGGAAGACCGCGACCAGCCCGCCGCCCCGCAGGATCGGCACCGCCGCGTCGAAGGCGGTGAGCACCGCCCGCCCGCCGGCCCGCTCGACCGGGATGGCGCCCATCCCGGTGACCACCCGCCGGGTCAGCCCGCCGACCAGGCCGTCGCCGCGGAAGTACTCCGCCTTGGCCCAGAACGCGATGTGCCGGGGCGTGTTGATCCCGAGGAACAGCTGGTCGGCGATGGCGTGGTGGTTGGCGGCCAGGATCGCGCCGGTGGCCGGCAGGTTCTCCAAGCCGGTCACAGTGGTCGGCCAGAGGCCGCGCAGCAGGATGCCGAGGGTGCGGTGGGCCGAGGCGTACAGGGGCGGCATGCGGGTCATCGGGAACCTTCCGGTGCGGGCATGGCGGCGTTGTGTTCCGAAGGGCCGAGATGGGCGGTCAGGATCGCGTCGACGAACGGGGCCGGGTCGGTGGCGCCGGCGGCCAGGGTCAGCGAGCCCCAGTTCCACAACTCCGCGGTGCCGTGCAGGGCCGCCCAGATCGCGGCCGCGCTGATCTCGGCGGAGGTCCCGCCGGTCGGCCGGGCCGCGGCGACCAGGTCGACCAGGAGCCGGAACAACGGGAGCGACGCGTCCCGCAGGCCCAGGTGGCCGCCGCTCTGCAGCAGGTCGTGCCGGAACATCAGCTCGAACATGCTGCGGTTGGTCGCGGCGAACCGTACGTAGAGGTGCGCCATCGTGGTGATCTGCGTCCGCGGGTCCTGGGCGGCGGTGCGCAGGGCCGTGGTGACCTGTGCGGACAGGTCGGCGAAGCCGGACCGGGCGATGGCCGAGAGCAGCGCCAGGTGGGTCGGGAAGTAGCGGCGTGGCGCGCCGTGCGAGACGCCGGCCCGGCGGGCTATCTCACGCAGTGAGAGGGCGCCAGGACTTTCGGTACGCAACAACTCGGCGCCCACGCGCACCAGACGATCACGTAAGGCGTCGTCAGCGGGCATAGACAGTGTCTACCAGAGCCGGTAGACACTGTCTACGACAGGTGCGACGTGCCGGTGAATCTGCCAATCTGCGGAGATGGACGTCGACGCGCTTCGTGCCGGCACTCCCGGTTGCCGGCACCGGATCCACCTCAACAACGCGGGCGCGGCCCTGATGTCGCAGGCCACCCTGGACACCGTCGTCGGGCATCTGCGCCTGGAGGCCGAGATCGGCGGGTACGAGGCGGCGCAGGCGGCTGCCGGCCGGGTCGCCGCCGTCCACACCGGCCTGGCCGAGCTGCTCGGCGGCCGCCCCGACGAGATCGCGCTCTTCGACAACGCGACCCACGCCTGGCAGGCGGCGTTCTACGCGGTGCCGCTGCGCGCCGGCGACCGGGTGCTGACCGGCCGCAACGAGTACGGCAGCAACGTCCTGGCCTACCTGCAGGCGGCCCGCCGGGCCGGCGCCGAGGTGGTGGTGGTGCCGAACGACGAGCACGGCCAGATCGACACGTCCGCCCTGACCGGCCTGATCGACGACCGGACGAAGCTGATCGGCCTGACCCACGTGCCCACCGCCGGCGGGCTGGTCAACCCGGCCGCCGAGGTGGGGCGGATCGCCCGGGCGGCCGGCGTGCCGTACCTGCTGGACGCCACCCAGTCGGTCGGCCAGTTCCCGGTCGACGTCGAGGAGATCGGCTGCGACTTCCTCTGCGGCACCGGCCGCAAGTTCTTGCGCGGGCCGCGTGGCACCGGCTTCCTCTGGGTACGCACCGGCCTGCTGGAACGGCTCGACCCGCACGTCGTGGAGATCCAGTCGGCGGTCTGGGACGGCGCGCGCGGCTTCGACTGGGTGCCCGGCGCGCAGCGGTTCGCCACCTGGGAGCTCAACTACGCGGCCGTGCTCGGGCTGGGCGCGGCCGTCGACCAGGCACTCAACCTGGGCCTGGACGAGATCGGCAAGCGGAACGCGGAGCTCGGCGACCGGATGCGCGGCCTGCTCGAGGACACCCCCGGCGTGACCGTCTACGACCTGGGCCGCGAGCAGTGCGCGATCGTCACGGCGGTGGCCGAGGGGGTGCCGGCCGAGCAGGTGGTGGCCCGGCTGGCCGAGTCCGGGGTGAACGTCAGCAGCACCACGCCGGCGCACCAGCAGTTCGACACCGAGGACCGGAATCCGCCGCCGCTGGTCCGGTTCTCGCCGCACTACTACAACACCGAGGACGAGGTCGAGCACGCCGCAACCCTTATCGGAGCCCTGGTCGGTAAGCGGTTGTGAGATCCCTCGCGCCCGGGGTGGCAAATCCGCAAGTGCGTGCAAGACTCGGGGGTAACCCACCACGCGCTGGCGGGATTCGGTGAGATTCCGAACCGGCGGTGATCCGACGCGCAAGCATCGGTAAGCCCGCGACCCGGACGTCAGACCATGACGGCCGGTGGACCTGGTGAGACTCCGGGGCCGACGGTTGGTCAGGCGAAAGCCCGGCCAGACAGTCCGGATGGGAGACAGCGCGCGGAATCGGACGGGTGTGCCCTCAGCAGGGGTGCATCCAACCGGGGTGCGCGAAGCGTACCCTTGGTGTCCTTTTCTGGCGTTTTTCTCCCTCTCTCAGCGCGTGACCAGACCGCGCGAGAGATCGTGCGGACCGGATCGGGCGGGAAGATTCGCGGCAAAAGCCGCGTTTGTCTCCTCGCACGAACCGGACGAACGCGCGAGAGGACGACACGCGGATGGTGACCGAGGACGAGGCGATGCGCCGCGCGATCGCGCTGGCCGCCCGGGGCCTCGGCACGACCAGCCCCAACCCGGTGGTCGGTTGCCTGCTGCTCAGCCCCGAGGGCGAGGTGGTCGGCGAGGGCTTCCACGCGTACG
Organism: Actinoplanes awajinensis subsp. mycoplanecinus; assembly: GCF_001509495.1. Classification (NCBI taxonomy): domain Bacteria; kingdom Bacillati; phylum Actinomycetota; class Actinomycetes; order Micromonosporales; family Micromonosporaceae; genus Actinoplanes; species Actinoplanes awajinensis. Next base: position 13,201 of record NZ_LLZH01000275.1, read on the forward strand.
CCGGCGGCCCGCACGCCGAGATCGTCGCGCTGGCGCAGGCCGGTGAACGGGCTCGCGGCGGCACCTGCGTGGTCACCCTGGAGCCGTGCAACCACACCGGCCGCACCGGCCCGTGCTCGGACGCGCTGATCCAGGCCGGGCTGCGCCGGGTGGTGATCGCTGTCGACGACCCGAACCCGGTGGCCTCCGGCGGCGCCGCCACCATGCGCGCGGCCGGTCTGCAGGTCGCGACCGGGATGCGCCGCCCCGACGCGGAGCTGGGCAACATCGCCTGGCTGACCGCGGTCCGCCGGGGCCGGCCGTATGTCACCTGGAAGTTCGCCGCCACCCTCGACGGGCGCTCGGCCGCCGCCGACGGCACCAGCCAGTGGGTCAGCTCCGCCGAGTCGCGCGCCGACGTGCACGTGCTGCGCAGCACGGTGGACGCGATCGTGGCCGGGGTCGGCACCGTGCTGGCCGACGACCCGCAGCTGACCGTCCGCGACCTGCGGGACGGTTCGCTCGCCATCAAACAGCCGCTGCGGGTGGTGGTCGACTCGCACGGGCGTACCCCCACGACCGCCCGGGTCCGCGACGCGGCCGCGTCCACCTGGATCGTCACCACGGCCGAGGCGGGTCCCGGGCCGGACGGCCGGGTCGACCTGACCGCCGTGCTCACCGGCCTGTTCGAGCGGGGCATCCGCAACGTCCTGCTGGAGGGTGGGCCGACCCTGGCCGGCGCGTTCCTGGCGGCCGGCCTGGTCGACCGGGTGATCGGCTACGTCGCGCCGAAACTGCTCGGCGCCGGCCGCGCCGCCCTGGTCGACGCCGGGATCGGCACCATCGCCGAAGCGCTCGAACTCGACTTCACGGATATCGCGCAGATCGGTGCAGACCTGCGCTTCACCGCCACGCTCCGCCCCAAGCCTTCCGACCGCCCCGCCCACCGCCCTAGTTCGGAGTGAAAGCCTTCCGACCGCCCCGCCCACCGCCCTAGTTCGGAGTGAAAGCCTTCCAACCGCCCCGCCCACCGCCCAAGTTCGGAGTGAAAGGCCCTTCTTTATGTTCACCGGCATCATCGAAGAACTCGGCGAGATCGTTCAGCTCACCGACGGCAAAGAGGACTCCGCCGTGATCGCGGTCCGAGGGCCGCTGGTCACCTCGGACGCCCGCGACGGCGACTCGATCTCGGTCAACGGGGTCTGTCTCACCGTCATCGACAACGTCGACGGCGTGTTCACCGCCGACGTGATGGGTGAGACCCTGCGCCGCTCCTCGCTCGGTGCGCTGAAGGTCGGCGGCAACGTCAACCTGGAGCGTGCCGCCGCCCTCGGCAGCCGCCTCGGCGGTCACCTGGTGCAGGGCCACGTGGACGGGGTCGCCAAGGTCGTCGGCCGGGAGGCCGCCGACCAGTGGGAGATCGTCACGTTCTCGCTGCCGGCCGAGCTGGCGCGCTACGTGGTGGAGAAGGGCTCGATCACGGTGGACGGCGTCTCGCTGACCGTCATGGCGGTCACCGACGACACGTTCTCGGTCGGGATGATCCCGGCCACCTCCACGAACACCGTTCTGGGCAGCAAAGCCATCGGCGAACCGGTCAACCTCGAGGTCGACGTGATCGCCAAGTACGTCGAGAAGATGCTGGGGAGCCGTCATGTCTGAGAGCGTCGAGCGCGCGATCGCCGAGATCCGCGCCGGTCGTCCGGTGATCGTGGTGGACGACGAGGACCGGGAGAACGAGGGCGACCTCATCTTCGCGGCCGAGCACGCCACCCCGGAGCTGGTCGCGTTCATGGTCCGCTACACGTCCGGGTACATCTGCGTGGCGATCACCGAGTCGGAGGCCGACCGGCTGGACCTGCCCCCGATGTACCACACCAACCAGGACAAGAAGGGCACCGCCTACGCGGTGGCCGTCGACGCCAAGCACGGGGTCAGCACCGGCATCTCGGCCGCTGACCGGGCGCGGACCATCGGCCTGCTCGGCTCGGCCACCACCGAGCCGGCCGACCTGTCCCGGCCCGGTCACGTCGTGCCGCTGCGGGCCAAGTCCGGCGGCGTGCTGCGCCGCCCGGGCCACACCGAGGCCGCGATCGACCTGGCCGTGCTGGCCGGGTGCAGCCCGTCCGGCGCGCTCTGCGAGATGGTCAACGACGACGGCACCATGCAGCGCCGCCCCGACCTGGAGAAGTTCGCGGTCGAGCACGACCTGGTGCTGGTCACCATCGCCGACCTGGTGGCGTACCTGCGGGAGAAGGACGGCAAGCAGGTCGAGCGGGTGGTGGAGACCACCATGCCGACCGAGCACGGCGTCTTCACCGCGGTCGGGTACCGCACCGCGGCCGACCAGGGCGAGCACGTCGCGCTGGTCTTCGGCGACCTGACCGACGGCGAGGACGTGCTGGTCCGGGTGCACTCCGAGTGCCTGACCGGCGACGTCTTCGGTTCCCGGCGCTGCGACTGCGGCCCGCAACTCGACGCCGCCCTGGAGCGGGTCGCGGCGGCCGGGCGCGGGGTGGTGCTCTACATGCGCGGTCACGAGGGGCGCGGCATCGGCCTGCTGCACAAGCTGCAGGCGTACCAGTTGCAGGACCGCGGCTTCGACACCGTCGACGCGAACCTCGAGCTGGGCCTGCCGGCCGACGCCCGTGACTACGGCACCGGCGCGCAGATCCTCTACGACCTGGGCGTGCGCTCGATGCGCCTGCTCACCAACAACCCGGCCAAGCGCGCCGGCCTCGAGGGTTACGGCCTGCGGGTCACCGGCCGCGAGTCGCTGCCGGTCCGCCTGCACCCGGAGAACGTCCGCTACCTGCGCACCAAGCGGGACCGGATGGGGCACCTGTTCGAGGCATTGGGCTGACCTGCACGCGTTCAAGGGGTGAAAATGACGATAAAGGGGGACGACTAATGGCCGGCTTCGGAGATCCACACACACAGCCCGTCGACGCGGCCGGGCTCCGGCTCGGTATCGTCGGCTCACGCTGGCACAACGACCTGGTCGATCACATGATCGAGCGCGCCTGGGCAGCGGCCGAGGCGTGCGGCGTCACGGACGTCGTGGTGGCCCGGGTGGCCGGCTCGGTCGAGCTGCCGGTGGTCGCCCAGGCGATGGCCAAGCGCTTCGACGCGGTGGTCGCCCTCGGCGTGGTGATCAAGGGCGAGACCCAGCACTTCGAGTATGTCTGCGACGCCGTCACGGCCGGCCTCACCCGGGTCGCGCTGGACGAGCAGACCCCGGTCGCGCACGGCGTCCTCACCGTGCAGAGCCTGGGCCAGGCCCGGGACCGCGCCGGCCTGGAGGACTCGATCGAGGACAAGGGCTGGCAGAGCACTGTCGCGGTCCTCGACGCCGCCCTGGCCATCCGCGAGATCGAGAAGTCCGACCGCTCCTGATCACCAAGAAGCCCGGCCCGCCTCGCTCCTTTCGGGAACGAGCGGGCCGCTTCATTTTTTTCGGTACGGATGGGGAGCGCCCGTCCGCAGGCTACGAGCCGAGTCCCGCCCGTGAGGCCGACGCGAGACCGCGGCTCCTCCCGGCCGCAGCGCGCCTCCGGGTCTTGGCTGGTTCTCAGGGGTGCCTCCGGCACCCTGAGACACCCCTGGGCGCCAGCCGGGGACCGGGAGCGCGGCACGGTCCGGGCCGCGGGTGGCCTCGCGTGCACGAGGACCGGATTACAGGCGGCCGGCCTCGATGATGCGGGCGAGGAACTGGCGGGTGCGGGGTTCGACCGGGTCGCCGAGGACCTGGGCGGGCGGGCCCTGTTCGAGCACCCGGCCGGCGTCCAGGAAGACCACCCGGTCGGCGACCCGCTTGGCGAAGCCCATCTCGTGGGTGGCCAGCACCATGGTCATGCCCTCGGCCTTGAGGTCACGGATCATGCTGAGCACCTCGCCGACCAGTTCCGGGTCGAGCGCCGAGGTGACCTCGTCGAGCAGCAGCAGCCGTGGGCTGTTGACCAGCGCCCGGACGATCGCCACCCGCTGCTGCTGGCCGCCGGATAGCCCGTCCGGGAAGGCCTTCGCCTTGTCGGCCAGCCCGACCCGGTCCAGCCACTGCATGGCCAGCTCACGAGCCTCGGTGGCGGACTTGCCGTGCACCCGGGTGGGCGCCAGGGTGATGTTGTCGAGCACCGTCATGTGCGGGAACAGGTTGTAGGACTGGAAGACCAGGCCGATCTTCTGGCGTACGAGATCGGGGTTGACCTTGGGGTCGGTGATCTCCTCGCCGTCCAGGTGGATCGTTCCGTCGTCGATCCCGGTGAGCAGGTTGACGCAGCGCAACAGCGTCGACTTGCCCGAGCCGGAGGCCCCGATCAGCGCCACCACCTCGTGTTCCGCGACCTCGAGGCCGAGGTTGTCCAGAACCACGTGGTCGCCGAACGTCTTACGCACGTCGGTGCAGGAGAGCAGCATCAGATCCCCGCGTTCTGGGTCCGGGCGGCCCGCAACGTCACCCGGTCGGTGATCACGATCAGGGGCAGGGCGAGCAGGATGAACAGGACCGCGGCCACCACGTAGGGCGTGAAGTTCGCGCTGCCCGCCTGGCCGATCTGCGCCGACCGGATCGCGTCGATCGGGCCGGCCAGCGAGATCAGGCCGACGTCCTTCTGCATCGACACGACGTCGTTGAGCAGCGGCGGCGCGACCCGGCGGACCGCCTGGGGCAGCACCACGTGCCGCATCGCCTGGCGATAGCTCAGGCCCAGCGACCGGGCCGCGGCGATCTGGCTAGGGTGCACCGACTCGATGCCGGCCCGGAACACCTCGGCCAGGTACGACCCGTAGGTGATCGTGATGGCCGCCCCGCCCAGCACCAGCACGTCCGGGGTGCCCTGCAGGCGCAGCCCGGGCAGGCCGAACGCGAACAGGTAGATCGTGATGATCAGCGGCAGCCCGCGGAACATGTACGTGTACCCGGTCGCGATCGCGCGCACCGGGAAGAAGACCGGCCCCCGCAGCGTGCGCAGCACCGCCATCAGCAGCCCGAGCAGCAACGCGAGCGGCGCGCAGACCAGGAACAGCTGGATGTTGAGCCAGAAGCCGTCGAGGATGTCCGGCAGGTACTTCGTGGCGACGTCGACGTTCAGGAACGACTGCTTGACGCGGGGCCAGCCGGGTGACCCGGTGATCCCGACGGCGAACAGCACGCCGACGACGGCGGTGGAGAGGGCGGCGAGCAGGACCGAGCGGATCGCCTGCCGGCGACGGTAGGCGAACCGCTCCTGCTGCCGCGCACTTGGCGCGTAGGTCACTTGAGTTCGGGTGCTCCCGCGTCGGACAACCAGGTCTTCTCCAGTACAGCGAGCGTGCCGTCCTGGCGCAGCTGATCCACGGCCTTGCTCACGCAGCCGGTCAGCTTCGAGCCCTTGTCCAGCACCAGGCCGAACTGCTCGGGCACGCCGACCTGCGGCAGCTGGCCGAGGATCACGCCGTCGTCCAGCTCGGCCGCGGTCATGTAGAACGCGGTCGGCAGGTCCACCACGATGCCGTCGACGGTGCCGTTCTCCAGCGCCGCCTTGGCGTCGTCGTTGCTGTTGAACACCGACGGCTTGCCGGACGGCTTGATGATGTCGGTGATCGCCTGGTAGCTGGTCGTACCGACCTGGGCGCCGAGCTTCGCGCCGGTCAGCCCGGCCAGCGTGGTGACGTTCGCGATCTTGGACTTCTTGGTGGTGATGACGGTCTGCCGGACCAGGTAGTACGGCGAGGAGAAGTCGACCGCCTGCTTGCGCTCGTCGGTGATCGAGAACTGGTTGACGTCGAAGTCGAACGTCTTGGGCCCGGGCGCGATGGCGTTGTTGAACGTCACCGAGGTCCAGACCACCTTGTCCTTGGAGTACCCGAGCCGCTCGGCGACCTGGTACGCCACGGCGGACTCGAAGCCCTCACCGCTGGCCGGCTTGTTGTCCTTGAACCACGGCTCGTACGCCGGGTTGTCGGTGCCGATCGTGATCTTGCCGGCGGTGGTGGTGTCCAGCGAGCCGGACGGGCAGGCATCCGCCGCTGAGGAGCTGGGGGATGCGGTGGATGTGGTGGTGTCGTCCTCGACCGGGGAGCAGGCCGTGACGGTGGCGAGCGCCAGCACGGCGCCGCCCACGAGGAGGGGGGTGAAACGGCTGACCATGACGGGCAGCTTAAAAGACGTCCCAACCGCTGGGGGCGTTCGTCGTCAAGACGTGATGAGCTGCCACAATCGTCTCCCGTGAAGACGTTCGAAGAACTGTTCGCCGAATTGCAGCGCAAGGCGGCGGAGCAGACCCCCGGTTCGGGCACGGTCGCCGCGCTCGAACGAGGAGTCCACTTCATCGGGAAGAAGGTCGTCGAGGAGGCGGCCGAGTCCTGGATGGCCGCCGAGCACGAGGGGCCGGAGCGGGCTGCCGAGGAGATCTCGCAGCTGCTCTACCAGGCACAAGTCCTGATGATCGCCACCGGTCTCGAGCTCAAGGACGTGTACCGACATCTCTGACGTGCGCCCCTATCCGTCCATCAGAACGAAGGAGCACGTCAATGCTGCGCATCGCCATTCCGAACAAGGGGACCCTCTCCGGGCCGGCATCACAGATGTTGCGGGACGCCGGCTATCGCCAGCGTTCCGACCCCAAGGACCTGGCCTGCCGTGACGAGGGCAACAACGTCGAGTTCTTCTACCTGCGGCCCCGGGACATCGCGACCTACGTCGGTTCGGGTGACCTGGATCTCGGGATCACCGGTCGCGACCTGCTCGTCGACTCCGGGGTGCCGGCCGCCGAGCTGCTCGACCTGAACTTCGGCGGTGCCACGTTCCGCTGGGCCGCCCCGGCCGGGACCCTGACCTCGGTCGACCAGCTCGGTGGCAAGCGGATCGCCACCGCGTTCCCCGGCCTGGTCGGCCAGTACCTGGACGAGCACGAGCTGAAGGCCGAAGTGGTCCGCCTGGACGGCGCGGTCGAGAACGCGGTCCGGCTCGGTGTCGCCGACCTGATCGCCGACGTGGTGGAGACCGGCGCCACGCTGCGCCAGGCCGGTCTGGTCACGCTCGGCGAGCCGCTGATGCGCTCGTCGGCGATCCTGATCGGCCGCCAGGCGGAGCCGCCGGCCGGCGCCGCCCAGCTGCTGCGCCGGCTCAACGGGGTGCTGGTGGCACGCAACTTCGTGATGCTCGCCTACGACGTCCGCGCCGACCTGCTGGAGCAGGCCACCGGGCTGACCCCGGGCATCGAGTCGCCGACCGTGTCGCCGCTGCACCGGGAGGGCTGGGTCGCCGTGCAGGCGATGGTCCAGCGCAGCCAGGTGCACCGGGTGATGGACGAGCTGTACGAGCTCGGCGCGCGTGCGATCCTGGTAACCGATATCGCCAACTGCAGGTTGTGATGATGGCTGACGTGATTTTTCGCCCGCAGAAGATCCGCTGGGTGGCCGGCACGCTCGCGCTCGGCGTGGTCGTGCTGTTCACCGTGCTCAGCTTCGGCCTGCACGGGCAGGGCGGTTTCGAGAACGCCGGGCAGGTCGGATCGGGCAGCTTCCAGCGCGGTGACCAGGCCGCCATGGTCGGTCTGGGCGTCCTGATCGGCCTCGGCATCCTGGCGTTCTGCCGGCCCAGGGTCACCGCTGACGACCAGGGTGTGCACGTGCGCAACGTGGTCGGCGGCTACGACCTGCCGTGGGCGGTGGTCCGCGCCGTGCGGTTCGACCGCAACTCGCCGTGGGCGCAGCTCGAGCTGCTGGACGACGAGCAGGTGTCGATCCACGCGCTGCAGGCGGTCGACAAGGACTACGCGGTGGACGGAGTGCGGAGCCTCCGGGCCCTGCACCAGGCCTCCCACGAGGCCTGATAGACTAGCGGGCAGTCGACCACGCCATGCGTTGCTCTTGATCTTCTGAGAGCCCAGCACGGCGCGAAAGAGGAGCCCGCTGGTTCCCACCCGAGTCATTGACTATGACCGGGTCCGGTCAGCCGTACAGGGAATTTTTCCTGTCCGGGGCGCGTCCTCCCTTTGGACGCCGATGACCGGTCGAGCGGGCCTCGGCATGCGCGGAAACGTGCGGCCGAGGTCTTCTGCTTTCCCGGCCGTTCCTGCCCATGCGGGGACGGTGACTCGGGGCCGACCGACATTGGCAGAAGTAGGTACGTTCTGAGGAGGCCCCATCAGCGTCGAACCACGCGTGAACGAACAGATCAGGGCTCGCGAAGTCCGTCTGGTCGGCCCTGAGGGTGAGCAGGTCGGCATTGTGCCGGTCGAGCGCGCCCTGCAGCTGGCTGCGGACGTAGACCTGGATCTGGTCGAGGTTGCTCCGATGGCGCGGCCGCCGGTGTGCAAGCTCATGGACTTCGGCAAGTTCAAGTACGAGAGCGCACTGAAGGCCCGCGAAGCGCGGCGCAACCAGCAGCAGACCGTCATCAAGGAAATGAAGCTTCGGCCGAAGATCGACCCGCACGACTACGAGACCAAAAAGGGTCACGTGGTGCGGTTCCTCAAGGCGGGCGACAAGGTCAAGGTGACGATCATGTTCCGCGGCCGTGAGCAGAGCCGCCCCGAGTTGGGTTTCCGGCTGTTGCGCCGGCTCAGCGAGGAGATCTCCGAGCTCGGATTCGTGGAAGCGAGCCCGAAGCAGGACGGTCGAAACATGATCATGGTGCTGGCACCGCACCGGGCCACCAAGGCCGCCGCGGTCGCCGCTGTCGCGGCCGGCGCGAAGCCCGCCCGGGAGCCGCGCGAGGGCGACGACGGCACCGAGGTTCCGTCGGCCGAGCCTGCCGACACCCCAGCAGCAGTAGAGTAGTCAGCTTTTCCGCGCGTCCCCCGGGCGCGCGGAAAGATCAGAAAGAGGCGTTTTAAAGTGCCGAAGATGAAGAGCCACACCGGCATGGGTAAGCGGGTGAAGGTCACCGGCAAGGGCAAGATCGTGCGCGAGCTGACCGGTAAGCGTCACCTGCTGGAGCACAAGTCCTCCCACGTTACCCGTCGGATGACCGGCACTGTCACGGTGGCCAAGGTCGACATTCCGCGAGTGAAGAAGCTTCTGGGTCGCTGACGCGAGCCTGACACGTTCCCCTGTAAGGAGTCCTTGAAATGGCACGCGTCAAGCGGGCGGTAAACGCCCAGAAGAAGCGCCGCACTCTGCTCGAGACCGCGAGCGGTTACCGCGGTCAGCGCTCTCGCCTGTACCGGAAGGCCAAGGAGCAGGTACTGCACTCGATGCAGTACGCCTACCGTGACCGCCGTGACCGGAAGGGCGACTTCCGTCAGCTCTGGATCACGCGCATCAACGCGGCCTCCCGGGCCAACGGCATGACCTACAACCGTCTCATCCAGGGTCTGAAGCTGGCTGAGGTGGAGGTCGACCGCAAGATCCTGGCTGAGCTCGCGGTCAACGACGCTGTCGCGTTCGCGGCCATCGTCGAGATCGCTCGCGCGGCCGTTCAGGCCGAGGGCATCGGCGGCGCTGCCGCTCAGGCTGCCTGAGTTTCTGCTTTCCGGAGACGCCCCCCGAGGAATCGGGGGGCGTTTCCCATTCCCGGAGTCGGAGCCGATGTTCACACCGCGTACCCCGAGAATCGTCACGGCCCGGCGCCTGCAGCGCCGTAAGGACCGCGACCAGGCCCGGCGGTTCCTCGCCGAAGGGCCGCAGGCCGTCCGGGAGGCCCTCGCCGCCGGCGTCGTGCTGGAGCTGTTCGGCACCCCGGCCGGGCTGGAGCGGCACGCCGACCTGGCCGCGCAGGCGCCGGAGGTCTCCCCGGTCACCGACGAGGCCCTGGCCGCGCTCACCGACACCGTCCACCCGCAGGGGCTGGTCGCGCTCTGCGAGCAGGTGGACGTGCCGATCGGCGAGGTGCTGGCGAAACAGCCGAAACTGATCGCGGTGCTCGCCGAGATCCGGGACCCGGGTAACGCCGGGACCGTGCTGCGCACGGCCGACGCCGCCGGCGCCGACGCGGTCATCTTCGCGGGAGACGCCGTCGATCCCTACAACGGCAAATGTGTACGGGCGTCCGCCGGCTCGCTGTTCCACCTCGACGTGGTCCGCGCCTCGCTCGATGTGCTCGACCTGCTGCAGAACTCCGGCCTGCAGGTGCTCGCCACCAGTGGCACCGGCGAGGACGACGTGGACTCGCTGCTGGACGGCGGGCTGCTGGCCGCGCCGACCGCGTGGCTGTTCGGTTCCGAGGCGCACGGGCTGCCGGGTGAGCTGATCGCGGCCGCCGACCGCCGGGTCCGGGTGCCGATCTACGGCGGCGCCGAGAGCCTCAACCTGGCCGCCGCCGCTGCCGTGTGCCTGTATTCGTCAGCTCGCGCCCAGCGCTGAGGGTGATTCTGCTCCCGGGATGAGCAACTGGGACGGGCCCGAGCCGTCGGCGGGCACGGTCCACACGTCCGGGCTGCCGTCGCTGTGCCGCAGCGTGTAGGCCAGCGTCGAGTCGTCCAGCCAGGCGGCCTGGTCGTCCACGCTGGCCGGTTCCGCGGTCGCGGTGACCCGCAGGGTGGCCAGGTCCAGCACCGAGAGGCGCCAGCCGCGCAGCGGGTCGCCGCCGATCGCCTGCTTGAACGCGACCCGGGTCCCGTCCGGGGACAGCGACGGGCACTCGACGTTCGTGGCCAGCGTCACCACGGCCCGTTTCGCGAAGTCGCCGCGGACCAGGTAGCGCTGCCCGCCGGTGGACATGGTGGCGTAGAAGACGTTGTCACCACCCGCTGTTCACGTCCAGTTCGAACCACGCCCCGTCCACCGGGACCCGGCCGCTCTACCAGGCGCTCTACGACTACAACGCGGACGTGGTGCTCTGGGGCCACAACCACGTCTACGAGCGCTTCGACCCGATGAACCCGAGCGGCGCGCTGGACACCGCCCGCGGTCTGCGTACCTGGGTGGCCGGGATGGGCGGCGCCGACCACTACAACTTCGGCACCATCCAGCCGAACAGTGCGGCCCGCAACAACAACACGTTCGGCGTTCTCAAGTTCACCCTGCACGCCGGATCGTACGATTGGCAGTTCGTGCCGGTCGCCGGCAAGACCTACACCGACAGCGGCACCGCCGGCTGCCACTGAGCCGATATCTCTCGGCGGGGCCCAGCAGCGTGCCGGTATGCTGGGCCCCATGTCAGGACTGAGGTCACTGTTTATCCGGCCCGCTGGTCGCGGGCGCCGGGTCTGACACTTTCCTGCGCGACTCCCGTGACCGGTGGGCTGCGGCTCAGCCGTGCCTCCGTACACTGCCCGATGGCTCATCCGGTGTGAGGGAGTTCGCCCGACCATGTCCTACCGCAACGATCCGTACGATCCGAAACAGGCCGTCCTGCTCGCGCCCGAGGCGCTGGAAGCCGCCGTCGCCGACGCCGAGAAGGCGTTCGCGCAGGCCGCCGACCTCGACGCGCTCGCCGCGCTGAAGTCCGCGCACCTCGGCGACCGCTCGCAGATCTCGCTGGCCCGCCGGGAGATCGGCTCGCTGCCCCCGGCCGCGAAGTCCGACGCCGGCAAGCGGGTCAACATCGCCCGTCAGGCCGTCCAGGCGGCGTACGACGCCCGCCTCGCCGAGCTCGAAGCCGACCAGGCCGCCCGGGTGCTGCTCGAGGAGCGGGTCGACGTCACCCTCCCGGTCGCCCGCCGCCCGCGCGGCGCCCGGCACCCGATGACCACGCTGATGGAGCACATGAGCGACATCTTCATCGGGATGGGCTACGACATCATCGACGGTCCCCAGCTCGAGCTGGAGTGGGCCAACTTCGACGCGCTCAACATCGGCCCGGACAACCCGGTGCGCGGTGCCTCCGACACGTTCTTCGTCGACGTGCCCGGCCTGGTGATGCGGACGCACACGTCGCCCGGCCAGGTGCGCACCATGCTCGACCGGCAGCCGCCGATCTACGTGGTCAGCCCGGGCCGGGTCTACCGGACCGACGAGCTGGACGCCACGCACAGCCCGGTCTTCCACCAGATCGAGGGTCTGGTCATCGACGAGGGCATCACGATGGCCCACCTGCGCGGCACGCTCGACCACTTCGCCAAGGCGATGTTCGGCGCGGACGCGAAGACCCGCTGGCGGCCGCACTACTTCCCGTTCACCGAGCCGTCCGGCGAGTTCGACGTCTGGTTCGCCGAGCACCGCGACGGCCCGCGCTGGGTCGAGTGGGGTGGCTGCGGCATGGTCAACCCGCGCGTGCTGGTGGCCTGCGGCATCGACCCGGAGAAGTACTCCGGCTTCGCGTTCGGCATGGGCGTGGACCGCACCCTGATGTTCCGCAACGGGGTGAGCGACATGCGCGACATGGTCGAGGGCGACGTGCGCTTCACCACGAACTTCGGAATGGAGGCCTGAGGACATGAAGACGTCACTGTCGTGGCTCCGCGAATACGTCGAGCTGCCCGCGGACCTCTCCGCGACCCGCCTCGACGAGGCGCTGACCAACCTCGGCATGGAGGTCGAGTCGATCGTCGACCAGGCCGCCACCATCCTCGGTGACCTGGTCGTCGGCCGGGTCCTGACGATCGAGGAACTGACCGGCTTCAAGAAGCCGATCCGGTTCTGCACGGTCGACGTGGGGCGCGACGCACCGCAGGAGATCGTTTGCGGTGCCCGCAACTTCGCCGAAGGCGATCTGGTGGTCACGATCCTGCCCGGCGGCGAGCTTCCCGGTGGTTTCAAGATCGGAGCCCGCAAGACGTACGGGCGGAACTCGCACGGGATGATCTGCTCGTCGGCCGAGCTCGGGCTCTCCGGCGACCACGACGGCATCATCGTGCTGCCGGCCGGCTCGGCCACGCCGGGTGTCGACGCGCGCCCGGTGGTCGGGCTGGACGAGATCCTGGTCGAGGTGGAGATCACCCCCGACCGCGGTTACGAGATGAGCGTCCGCGGCATCGCCCGGGAGCTGGCCACCCACTTCGGTGTGCCGTTCACCGACCCGGCCGCTGCCCAGGCCGTCCCGGCGACCCCGGACGCGCCGTACGCCGTCACGATCGAGGACACCGTCGGGTGTGACCGGTTCTCGGCGCGCGTGGTGCGCGGCATCGACCCGGCGGCCCCGTCGCCGGCCTGGATGCAGCGCCGCCTGATCGCGTCCGGCATCCGGGCCATCTCGCTGCCGGTCGACATCACCAACTACCTGATGCTCGAGTTCGGTCAGCCGATGCACGTCTTCGACCTGCAGCGGCTCAGCGGCGGCCTGCTGGTGCGCCGCGCCCACCCGGGCGAGAAGCTGACCACCCTGGACGGCGTCGCCCGTGTGCTGGACGCCGAGGACATGGTGATCTGCGACGAGACCGGGCCGATCTCGCTTGCCGCCGTGATGGGCGGGGAGACCAGCGAGTGGCAGCAGGGCACCGTCGACGTGCTCCTCGAGGCCGCGCACTGGGACCCGGTGATGGTCGGCCGGACCGCGCGCCGCCACAAGCTGTTCAGCGAGGCCGCCAAGCGCTGGGAGCGCGGTGTCGACCCGCAGCTGACCCTGGCCGCGCTGGAACGGGCCGTCGCGATCCTGATCGAGCACGCCGGCGGTACCGCCGACGAGCGGATCCTCGACATCGACCATGTCGCCGCGCCGGCCGTCATCACGCTGCCGGCCGAGGCGCCCGCGCAGCTGATCGGGCTGCCGTACACGTCGGCCAAGGTCGCCGAGCTGCTCACCGCGGTGGGCTGCGCGGTGACCGGCGTCGAGGTGCTCGAGGTCGTGCCGCCGAGCTGGCGTCCCGACCTGCAGGCACCGGTCGACCTGATCGAGGAGGTGGCCCGGCTCGGCGGCTACAACGAGATCCCGAGCCTGCTGCCCCGGGCCGTCGCCAGCAACGGGCTCACCCCGGGCCAGCGCCGCCGCCGTTCGATCGGCCGGGCGATGGCCGAGAACGGGTACGTCGAGGTGCTGTCCTACCCGTTCGTCGCCCCGGGCACCGCGGACCAGCTCGGGCTGCCCGTCGACGACCCGCGGCGCAGCGCGGTACGGCTGACCAACCCGCTCTCCGAGGAGGAACCGCTGCTGCGGACCACCCTGCTCGGGCCGCTGCTCGGCACGCTCAAGCGCAACCTGGGCCGGGGCCGCCGCGACGTCGCCCTCTACGAGACCGGCACGGTGTTCCTGCCGCACCTGTCCGCGGGCGCCCCGCCGGCGCTGGGTGTCGACCGGCGGCCGACCGACGAGGAGTGGGCACAGGCCAACGCGATCGTGCCGGAGCAGCCGTGGCACCTCGCCGCGGTGCTGGCCGGTGACATCGAACCGGCCGGTTGGTGGGGCGCGGGTCGCGCGGCCGGCTGGGCGGACGCCATCGAGGCGGCCCGGACCGCACTCAGCGCGGCCGGTGTCCCGGCCGTCCGGGTGACGGTGCGCGCGGCCGAGCAGGCGCCGTGGCACCCGGGCCGGTGCGCCGCGATCCTGGTCGGCGACACCGTGATCGGGTACGCCGGCGAGCTGCACCCGGCCGTGCTCTCCGCCCTCGACCTGCCCAAGCGCACCAGCGCCATGGAGATCGACCTGGACGTCCTGCCGGACGCCCCGGTGGTGGACGCTCCGTACATCTCCACGTTCCCGCCCGCGCTGATCGACGTGGCGCTGGTGCTGGACCGCGCGGTCCCGGCCGGCGAGGTGCAGACCGCGCTGGCCGAGGGCGCGGGGGAGCTGCTGGAGTCGGTCGCGCTCTTCGACGTGTACGAGTCGGAGCAGCTCGGCGAGGGGAAGCGGTCGCTGGCCTACAAGCTGACGTTCCGCGCTCCGGACCGCACGCTGACCTCGGAGGAGACGATCACCGCCCGCGACGCCGCGGTGGCGGTCACGGCGTCCCGCTTCGGCGCCGTCCTGCGCGGCGCCTGACCATCCCTGGAGAAGGGCCCGCGGCGACTTGCCGCGGGCCCTTCCTCATGTCCAGCCGCGCGGACGCACGCGATGTCCGCGTTCCGCACGGCCGCAGCGCGTGTTGCGACCTCGGCTGGTGCTCAGGGGTGTCTCGGACGGGTTGAGGCACCCCTGAGCACCAGCCGGGATCGGGAGCCGCGTTGCGGTCCGGGGTGGGGCGGGCCTGGCGAGGGTGACCAAGAGCTACACCTGTGAGGCGCGCAGCGATCGGGAGTGGGTGCGGCGTGGCGTGGAGACCCGGGACCTGCTTGCTGCGGTTGTCCGGGGTCGAGGTCGTACCGTAAAGGGGTTGGGGTCAGCGGACCCGGCCGCTTTCCGCGCTGAGGCGGGTCAGCGAGCGGTCGGCGAGGATCAGGACCAGCAGCAGGGCGGCGACCGCGATCAGGAACCAGGCGACGTCGTGCAGGCCCGCGGTGTCGGCGCCGTGGCGGAAGAACGCGCCGTAGGCCGCGGAGGCCACCAGCCGGCCCCGACCCGCGCCTGACTGACCCAGATCAGCCCCTGCGCGAAACGCCACGCCCCACCGGCCGGATCACTGGCCAACGCCGGCCCCGCGGCCGCGGGTGAAGGAGACGACGGTTGGCGTCGCTTGAAGAACATGCCCGCACGCTAACCAGCGGGTGTGACAATTTCCCGGAGCAGCAGCCTGGCCTGCGGCCGCTCGCCCGGATCGAGCCGCGCGCACCCGGCCTCCACCAGCTCCCACGGCCCCGCCGCCAGCGCAGTGTCGATCACCCCGCGGATCTCGTCGACCAGATCCGGCGCGGCGGCGAACAGCACCCGCAGCCGATCACCGTCCGGCGACACGGTGGTCCGGTGCGGTGTCGCCCCGCCGAGCGCTGACGTGACCACCGCGCCCGGGTCGGCGCCGTGGGCGCGCTGGAGGATCGCGTGGTGCGCGTAGACCTGCCGCATGGCTGCCCCTTCGCCCGTCGACGGCGTGTCCGCCGAGTGTCCGACGGCGTGTCCGCAGCCAACGGTAGCCCGCGTTCACCGGCGGTCGTTGCGCCGGCGGATCAGGACGACGGAACCCGCGACCACCAGGAGGGCGGGGAGGATGAGTCCCCACATCAGCCATCCGTTCATGCGAGCCAGAGTGCCGCCCCGGAGTCCACCACGGCTCATCCCGGCCGGGTGAAAGGCCCGCCGTTTGAAAAGGGGCCGCCGTTTGAAAAGGGGCCACCGGTTGAGAAGGGGCCGCCGGGTGAAAGGGCCGCCGGCGCCGGCGGCCCGTCCCGCTCAGTACTTGGCGATGTAGAGGCGCTTCCCGGCGGCCCGGTAGCCGACCCGCTCGTACACCCGCCAGGAGTCCTCGCCGGAAGCCTCCAGCCAGGCCAGATCGACCCCCGCCGCGAAGAGCCGGCTGGTGATCGCCGCGGTGATCGCGCCACCGAGGCCGGCGCGGCGGAACGGTTCGCCGACCGCGATCCCGGCGACCTCGCTGACCCCGTCACTCGGGGCTGTCGAGGTGCCGCCGCCGGCGTACCGGCCGTCGGCCGCCTGGGCGGTGATCTGGACCGCGCCGTGGTCCTGGTTGCGGCGATAGCGCGCCACGTCGTCCGGGGTGGCCGAGGCGGGACCGCCGAACGCCTGGTTCTGTGCGGCGATCATGCCGGTCAGGTCGTCGTCGGTGACCGGTGCGAAGACCCGGAAGCCGTCCGGCACGGGCGGTGTGGCCAGCGAGGACGGCGTGCAGACCAGGTACTCGTTCCGGGCCTCGACCGCAAAACCCGCGTCGAGCAGCAGCTTCTCCAGGTCGGGGGCGCAGCTGGTGACGTACTCCAGGCGGGGCGGGCGTCCGCCGAACGCCGTGACCAGGTCCGCGACGTCGTCCGAGGTGATCGCCGCGCCGGGCAGCGGTGTCGCGTAGTTGATGTGCGGGCTGTCGGTGCCGTGGTCCAGGCCGAGCACGAACGGACCGGCTTGCACGGCGTCCGGGCGGGTGCGGAGGTTGGCGACGACAGCGTTCTGGATACGCAGATCCATGGTGAGGTGAAACCTTTCGAGTGTTCTACAAGAAGGAAGACCGAAGCGTGGGGGTGGACACCGTGGTCATCACTGGCTTCATTCCTTCGAGCACTCGAGGATCGCCCATTCTGGGTGATCTCGCCGGAATGCTAACGCATCACGCGGCGGGCCGGGGGGCGGCTGCCGGGCTGCGGTGCCCGCCGGTGTCCACCGCCCGTACGCCGAATTGGACGTTGTCCTTGGACACGTCCACCGTGACCGCGCCGACCTTGCCGACCGGCAGCACGTCGGTCCAGTCCGGCGCGGTCGTCTCCCGCCAGACCACCTCATACCCGGCCAGGTCGGGCTCGGTGCCGACGGTCCAGCGCAGCGTGGTCTGGTTGGTCAGCTGGGTGGTGTCGACGACCACGCCCTTCGGGGTGCCGGGCGCGGTCGCCAGCGACCACAGCGTGGCGGCGTTGACCTTGGCGACCCGGGCGATGTAGTCGAAGTCGCAGAACTCGACGAGGTCGCCGTACTGCACGCCGTCGACCACCCGGACGTCCTGGTGCTCGTGGGCGAAGTTCTCCCGCGGCTCGGTGAACCGGGCCGCCGGGTAGCCGCGCAGCAGGAACGACACGTGGTCGCTGCCGCGCAGGTAGCGGTCGCGGCGCCAGACCACCCGGACGTCGGTTCCGGCGGGCTCGACCTCCTTGACGAACCGGCCCAGTTGCCGTGAAGGGCCGTCGTTCTCCCCGCCGATGCTCCTGCGCGTGGTCGCCTCGGCCGCCGTCTCCGCGGTCGGCACCCCTTCGACGAAGAGCCGCACCGTGCGGTGGTCGGGCCGGGTGCCGTCGTGCGCGTCACCGGTGCCGACGATGTCGTTGCTGAACATCGCCTGGATGTCGGCGCCCGCGTTCTGGTAGACCTGCGCCATGTGGTCGGAGCCGTAGAGCCCCTGCTCCTCACCGGCCACGGCGGCGAAGACCAGGGTGGCCTCCGGCTCACGACCGGCCAGCACCCGGGCCAGTTCCAGCACGACAGCGACTCCGGAGGCGTCGTCGTCGGCGCCCGGCGCGTCGCTGGTGAAGTCGAGCACGTCGGTGGCCCGGGAGTCGTAGTGGCCGGTCACCACGTAGATCCGCTCCGGGGTGACGCTGCCGCGCAGAGTGGCGATCACGTTGGTGATCACGGTCGGCGTGGGCACGCGCGGGGAGACCGGCTGGGTGAAGGACTGCAACTCGACGGTCATCCGGCCGCCGGACGTCGCCGCGTACGCGGTGAGCTGCTGGTGGATCCAGTCGCGGGCGGCGCCGATCCCGCGTACCGGATCGGTCTGTGACGACAGGGTGTGCCGGGTGCCGAAAGCGGCGAGCCTCCGCACCACGGCTTCGATCCGGTGGGGGTCGATCTCGCGCAGGATCGCCTTCAGCGTGGGGTCCGGCGGGCGCCGGCGCGGGCCGGCCGCCTGCGCGGCCCGCGCCGGCGCGGCAAGTGATGCCGCGGCCGCGGCGGAGAGGAGGCTACGCCGACTCGTCATGCCTGACACTGTGGTCCACTCTGGTTCAGATGTCCACGTCCGTCAATGTCCCGGGGTGTCGTGCAGGTACCGCTGGACGGTCGGCGCGAGCCAGGCGACCGCCGCGTCCCGGTCGAGCGCGACGATCGGCGGCAGCCGCAGCACGAACCGGCACAGCGCGAAGCCCAGGATCTGGGTGGCGATCAGGCCGGCCCGGGTGGCGGCGGTGGCCGGGTCGGGTGCCAGCCGGGCGGCGACCGGGCCGACCTGGGCCGCGAAGATCGTGCGCATCCGCTCGGCGGCGGCCTCGTGGCTGACCGCGGCCCGGATCAGCGCGAGCAGGGTCTCGTCGCCGGCCCAGCGGTCGAGGAAGTGCTCCACCAGCACGGCGCCGTGCCGGTCGGCGGGGACCAGGGCCATGTCCGGCAGGCGCAGGTCGAACTCGGCGGCCGCGGCGAACAGCTTCTCCTTGTTGCCGTAATAGCGCATCACCAGGGACGGGTCGATGTTCGCGTCGGCGGCGATGGCCCGGATGGTGGCCCGCTCGAACCCATCGGCGGCGAACCGCTCGCGTGCGGCGGTCAGGATCGCGGCCCGGGTGCCGTCCGAGCGGCGTGGCGCTGTCATGGTCCCAACCTATGTCAACGGGCGTTGGTCAACAAGTGTTGACTCGATCTCGCCGGGATGCCTATCGTTGTCAACAAGTGTTGGCAAACGAGTCGAGGAGTAGTCATGCACACCACCGTGGCGATCGTCGGAGCCGGGCCGACCGGTCTGCTCCTGGCCGGTGACCTGGCCCAGGCCGGGGTTCAGGTGACCGTTTTCGAGCAGCGTTCCGGCGCGTCCGGTCTGACCCGGGCGTTCGGCGTGCACGCCCGCACCCTCGAGGTGCTCGACGCACGCGGGCTGGCCGGCGAGCTGATCGAGACCGGGGCCAAGGTGCAGCGGCTGCGGCTGTTCAACCGGATCCGGGTCGATCTGGCCGGTCTGCCGTCGCGGTTCCCGTACCTGCTGATCACCCCGCAGTACCACGTCGAGCGGCTCCTCGAGCAGCGCGCGGAGAAGGCCGGGGCGCAGATCGTCAGGGGCGCCACGCTGACCGGGCTCGATCAGAGCGCCGACACGGTCACCCTGCACCTGGGCGCGGAGACCGTCACCGCCGACTGGGTGATCGGCGCGGACGGTGTGCACAGCGCGGTCCGCCAGGCGGTCGGCCTGCCCTTCCCCGGGCAGTCGGTGCTCACCTCGATCATGCTGGCCGACGTCCGGCTGGCCACCCCGCCGGAGGACGTGCTCGCGGTCAACGCGGTCGGCGACGCGTTCGCGTTCGTCGCCCCGTTCGGCGACGGGTGGTATCGGATCTTCGCGTGGGACCGCCGCAAGCAGGTCGGCGACGCCGAGCCGGTGACCCTCGACGAGATCCGCGCGGTCACCCGGCGGGCGCTCGGCACCGACTTCGGGGTCACCGAGAGCCGCTGGATGTCCCGTTTCCACAGCGACGAGCGACAGGTGCCGAGCTACCGGTCCGGCCGGGTGTTCCTGGCCGGCGACGCGGCGCACGTGCACTCGCCGGCCGGTGGGCAGGGCATGAACACCGGCTTGCAGGACGCCGCGAACCTGTCCTGGAAGCTCGCCGCGACCGTCCACGGCTGGGCGCCGGCCGGGCTGCTCGACACGTACCAGGCCGAACGCCACCCGGTCGGCAAGTTGGTCCTGCGCAGCAGCGGCACGCTGATCCGGCTCGCGATGATCCGTTCCACGGCGGGCCGCCGGACCCGCGACACGATCGGCTCCGCGCTGATGTCCCTGCCGCCGGTGATGCGCCGGGCCGCCGGCATCCTCTCCGGCGTCGGCATCGACTACCCGGACGCCCCGCGCGCCGCGGATCGGGAGCTGCGCGACGGAACACGCCTCTACGAGGCGCTGCGCGAGGGACGGCACGTCCTGCTCACCGACGATCAAAACCAGACAGGGTACGACGATCGTCTGCACCTGGCCCGGCCCCTGACGCCGTCCCGCCGAGCCACCCTGATCCGCCCGGACGGGTACGTCGCCTGGGAGGGCGCTGCCGCGCAGACCCCGACCGCGCTGCGCCGTCTCCTGGGCCCGCCCGATTAGCCCTTCGCGATCGCGGCCTCCACGCCGGTCTCGTGCGGGCCCAGGAAGATCGGGTCCCGGCCGGTGGCGGCGTCCCAACCGGCCTTCACCGCGGCCGCCCACTCCCGGACCTCGCCCCGCGCCCACATCGGCTTGAAGACCCGCGCGGTGTCGTCACCGACCCCGGTGGCGTCGATGCCCATCGCCCGGCACAGCGCCACCGCCCGCGGCACGTGGAACGACTGGCTGACCACGATCGCCTGCCGCACCCCGAAGATCTTGCTGGCCCGCGAGCACGAGTCGTAGGTGTCGAACCCGGCGTGGTCCATCACGATCCGGTCGGCGGGCACCCCGCGCGCGACCAGCCAGACCAGCATCGCGCCGGGCTCGTCGTACTTCCACTCGGCGTGATCACCGGAGACCAGGATCGCCTTGACCTTGCCGGCCTCGTAGAGCTGCCGGGCGATGTCCAGCCGCGCGGCCAGGAACGCCGACGGCTCACCGGGCGGGTCCACCTGCGCGCCCAGCACCAGAGCCACCGGCGCGTCCGGCACGTCGGCGATCGAGTAGACGTGACCGGCCGCGGCCCGATCGACCCAGAGGTTGGCGGCCGCCACGGTCGCGACCGTCAGCACCGTGCCGAGACCACCCGCGACGACCAGGCGGCGAAACCAGCGGGACCGGCCGAGCCGGCCGAGGGAAACCTTGCGCACCAGCACACTCTGGCAGCCCCCGACAAGATCCTCGTCCCGCCTTCGTGCCAACGGCAAACCCCTTTCCGGTACGAGATACCGAGCGCTCGTCCGCAGGCGACGAGCCGCGTCCCGTGGTGGCCTCGCGCGACACCGTCCCGGCACCGGGCCGCCGCGCGGCGCACTGTCACCGGCTGGCTCCCAGGGGTGTCTCGACGGTCGTGAGGCACCCCCGGGAGCCAGCCGGTGACCGGGACTCGCGCTGCGGGTCAGCTGATCCGGAACTTGGCGGACTGCAGGGCGGAGAGCCGCGAGTTCGGGCCGACCAGCAGCTCGAAGTCGCCGGGCTCGACCACCCGGCGGCAGTCCGCGTCGACCAGGGTGCACTCGGCGGCCGGGATCTCGATCTCCACGGTCACGCTCTCGCCGGCCGGCACGGTCACCTGCCGGTAGCCCTTCAGCTCCCGGCTCGCCCAGGTCACGCTGGTGACCAGGTCGCTGACGTACGCCTGGACGGTCTCCAGCGCCGGCCGCGTCCCGGTGTTCGACAGCCGCACGGTCGCCCGCACCACCCCGTCGGCCGGGACGTCCGGCTCGCCGATGGTCAGGCCGTCGTAGACCACGGTGGTGTAGCTGAGCCCCTCGCCGAACGCGAACAGCGGGTCCTGGGTCAGGTCGGCGTACCGGGTGCCGTGCTGGCCGCGCAGCTGGTTGTAGTAGACCGGCTGCTGGCCGACGTGCCGGGCGGCCGAGATCGGCAGGCGGCCGCTCGGCTCGATCGCGCCGAGCAGCAGCTCGGTGAGGGCCTGACCGCCGCGCATACCCGGGTTGAAGGTCTGCACGATCGCGGCCGCGCCGAGCGCCGACGGCGGGAGCGCCAGCGGCTTCGAGTTGACCAGCACGACGATCATCGGGGTGCCGGTCGCGGCCACCGCGTCGAGCAGCGCGATCTGCCCGCCGAGCAGCTCCAGGGTGGCGGTCGAGCAGCCCTCGCCGGTCAGGTTGACGGTGTCGCCGACCACCACGACGGCGTAGTCGGACTCGGCGGCCAGGTGCGCCGCCGCCGCGATCCGGGCCGGGTCGACCGGTGCCGACTCGGAGATCGGCGGCCGGGGCTGGCCGTCCGGGAACGTCTCACCCTCCGGGTCCGGCACCAGGCGCTCGACGTCGGCGCCGCGCTCGTACGTGACGGTCCAGCCGTCCGGCACCCCGGCGCGGAGGCCGTCCAGCACCGTGGCAGTCAGCTCGCGCGGGTGGCCGTCCGGCATCCAGCCGACCTGGCCGGAGTTGCCGGCCCAGTCGCCGAGCTGTGCGGAGACGTCGTCGGCGTTCGGGCCGAGCACGGCGATCCGGCGGGCGCCGGCGGCCGGGTCGATCGGCAGCGTGCCGTCGTTGCGCAGCAGCACCAGCGAGCGGCGGGCGATCTCCAGGTTCAGGTCCACGTGCTCGGCGCAGCCGATCACCTCGCGCTGGCGGTCGGCGTCCGGGGTGCGCGGGTTCTCGAACAGGCCGAGCTCGAACTTCAGGCGCAGGATCCGGCGGGCCGCCGCGTCGATGTCGGACTCGGCCAGGATGCCGCGCTGGACGGCCTCCTGTGCGCCCTCGAAGAACGCCGGGGTGGTCATCACCAGGTCGTTGCCGGCCTTGACGGCGAGGGCCGAGGCCTCCGCGTAGTCGGCGCAGACCTTCTGTTCCCAGACCATCCGGCCGACGTTGTCCCAGTCGGTGATCAGCGTGCCGGTGAAGCCCCACTCCTGCTTCAGCACGTCGTTGAGCAGCCACTTGTTCGCCGTGATCGGCACGCCGTCCATCGACTGGTAACCGAGCATGAAGACCTGGCAACCCTCCTTGGCGGCCCGCTCGAACGGCGGCAGGAACCAGGAGCGCAGCTTGCGCCGGCTGATGTCGGCCTCGCTGGCGTCCCGGCCGCCCTGGGTCTCGGAGTACCCGGCGAAGTGCTTGGCGGTGGCCAGGATGCCGGTCGGGTCGGTCAGGCCCCGGCCCTGGTATCCACGGATCATCGCGGCGCCGAGGTCGCTGATCAGCAGCGGGTCCTCGCCGAAAGTCTCGTCGACCCGGCCCCAGCGCAGATCCCGGGCGATGCACAGCACCGGCGAGAAGGTCTGGTGGATGCCGGTCGCGGAGACCTCGACCGCAGTGGCCCTCGCCACTCGTTCGAGCAGCTCCGGGTCCCAGGTGGCGGCCATCGCGAGCTGGCTCGGGAAGATCGTCGCACCCGGCCAGAACGAGTGGCCGTGGATGCAGTCCTCGGCCGTGAGGAGCGGAATTTTCAGCCGGGTGCGGGCCAGCAGCTCGCTCGCCTCGATCAGCTTGGCCGGCGAGGTGTGCAGGATCGATCCGGCCAGTTTGTCGTGAATGATCTCGGCCAGGTCCTGCCGGGCGTCGAGCTGCAGCATCTGGCCGACCTTCTCGGCCAGTGTCATGCGGCTGAGCAGGTCGTCCACCCGCCGCTCGACCTCGATAGAAGGGTCCAGATAGGGGAAGTCTGCGGGCACGCGGGCCTCCGGTCGTCATGACCGCAAAGCACGGTCTCCCAAACGCGAACGTGTCGGAGTCTTCCAGTCCGGAACCGGTTCCGGCACCCCGGGTCGGTTCCGGAACTTTTAGATCCCCCGAACGGTCGCCGCGCGGCCGGTCCGGCGGCATCGTGGAAGTCGCGGCTCGTTCGACGTCCGGGCGAGGTGCGGCTGACGTTCTAACGAACGTTCAGGTTCGGGGTGGGCGGATCCGGGCTATGCCGGTAAGGTCCGAAGAGCGGCAAACACATCGGAGTTCTTCGATTACCTAGGGTGATCGTCCGGACGTCGAGGGGGAACATGAGCACCACCGATCGAGTCCTTCGGGGCGTGGCGGAGGCGATCGAGCACATCGAGGGGATCTGCTTCAAGACCGGGCCACCCCGATGGATCGGCGCCGAGCTGGAATGGACCACACACCGTGCCGGTGACCCGGCCGCCTACCTGCGGCCCGAGGAGCTGAGCGCCGCACTCGGCGGGCACACGCCCGCCAGCCTCGGCAACCCGGAGCCGCGACCACTGCCCGGCGGAGGCCCAGTCACCGTCGAACCCGGTGGCCAGGTCGAGATCTCCTCCGCACCGGCGGAATCCCTCACCGCCCTGCACGCCGCCGTGACCGCCGATCACACCGCACTCACCGAGCTGCTCGCCCGGGGCGGGATCGAGCTGGGGGACCACGGGATCGACCCGCACCGGGCGCCGCGCCGGATCCTCGACACCCCGCGTTACGCGGCCATGGAACACGCCTTCGACGAGGCCGGCCGCACCATGATGGGCAGCACCGCGGGCCTGCAGGTCTGCCTGGACGCCGGTGAGGGCGCCGCGGTCGCCAGCCGGTGGGCCGCGGTGCACGAGTTCGGGCCGCCGCTGGTGGCGCTGTTCGCGAACTCGCCCCGGCACGCCGGCCGGGACACCGGGTGGGCCTCCGCCCGGATGGCCGCCTGGTACGGCATCGACCGCCGGCGTACCGCCCCGGCCTACGTGCCGTCCGGGCGCGACGACCCGGCCCGGGACTGGGCCCGGTACGCCCTGGACGCGCCGCTGCTCTGCGTACGCCGGGACAGCGGGGACTGGACCGCGCCGGCCGGGCTCACCTTCGCCGGCTGGATCACGACCGGCCGGCTCGGTGCCGAGGACCGGCCGCCCACCGTGGCCGACCTGGACTACCACCTGAACACCCTGTTCCCGCCGGTACGCCCGCGCGGCTACCTCGAGGTCCGCTACCTGGACACCCAGCCGGGTGAGGAGTGGATCGCGCCGGTCGCGGCGGTCGCGGCGCTGTTCGCCGACGACACCGTCACCGACCGGGGGCGGGAGATCGCCGCGCCGGCCGCTGACCGGTGGCTCCCGGCCGCCCGCGACGGGTTGCGTGACCCGGTCGTCCGGGCCGCCGCCACCGGGCTGGCCGAGCTGGCCTGCCGGAATCTGGACCGGACCGGGCTGCCCGAGGCGGTCCGCGACCGGGTCTCCGGGGTGCTGTCCCGGCGGCTCCGGTCGTACCCGGAAATTCCGAAGCGGACCGCGAGCGGACCGCTCGACCGTTACCCGGCGCCCAGCGTGGAAGGAACCGCACGGTGACCCCCGACAAGAATCAGATCGCGGCCCTGCTCGACCGGAGCCGCGCGCGCACCGCCCTGCTCACCGACGCGGTGGACGACGACGAGCTGGGCCGGCAGCACTCGCCGCTGATGTCGCCGCTGGTCTGGGACCTGGCGCACGTCGGCAACCAGGAGGAGCTCTGGCTGGTCCGGGACGTCGGCGGGCGCGAACCGGTCCGGGAGGACATCGACCACCTCTACGACGCGTTCAAGCACGCCCGCAAGGACCGCCCGGCGCTGCCGCTGCTCGACCCGGCCGAGGCCCGCCGCTACCTCGCGCAGGTCCGGGCCAAGGCCCTGGACGTGCTCGACCGGGTACGCCTGGTCGACGAGCAGCCGCTGCTCGCCGGTGGCTTCGCGTTCGGGATGATCGTGCAGCACGAGCAGCAGCACGACGAGACCATGCTCGCGACCCACCAGCTGCGGACCGGCGCCCCGGTGCTGTCGGCGCCGCCCGCGCCGCCGGGTGACCGCCGGATCCGCGGTGAGGTGCTGATCCCGGGCGGCGCGTTCACGATGGGCACCGACACCGACCCGTGGGCGCTGGACAACGAACGGCCGGCGCACGCCGTCGACGTCCCGGCGTTCCTGATCGACCGGGCGCCGGTGACCAACGGCGAATACCTGGCGTTCATCGACGCCGGCGGCTACGACGAGCCGCGCTGGTGGTCCACCCGGGGCTGGGAGCACCGCAACAACGCCGGGCTGACCGCGCCGTTGCACTGGTTGCAGGCCGAGGGCGGCTGGCATTACCGGCGGTTCGGGCGCGTCGAGGCGGTGCAGGCCGACGAGCCGGTGGTGCACGTCTGCTTCTTCGAGGCCGAGGCGTACGCGTCCTGGGCCGGCAAACGCCTGCCGACCGAGGCCGAGTGGGAGAAGGCGGCCCGCTGGGACCCGGAGACCGGCCGGTCCCGGCGCTTCCCGTGGGGTGACGAGGCGCCCGGCCCGGAGCACGCCAACCTGGGGCAGCGGCACCTCACCCCGGCGGCGGTCGGCGCGTACCCGGCCGGCGCGTCCCCGCTCGGCGTGCACCAGCTGATGGGTGACGTCTGGGAGTGGACGTCGTCGGAGTTCCATCCGCACCCCGGGTTCCGGGTGTTCCCGTACGCGGAGTACTCCGAGGTCTTCTTCGGCGGGGACTACCGGGTGCTGCGCGGTGGCTCGTTCGGCACCGACGGGTCCGCGGTGCGGGGCACGTTCCGCAACTGGGACCACCCGATCCGCCGGCAGATCTTCAGCGGCTTCCGCTGCGCCCGCGACCTCGCACCGGAGCTCGCCTGATGTGTCGGCACCTGGCCTACCTCGGGCCGGCCGTGACCCTGGCCGAGTTGCTGCTCGACCCGCCGCACGCGCTGGCCCACCAGGCCTGGGCGCCGCGGGACATGCGCGGCGGCGGCACCATCAACGCGGACGGTTTCGGGGTCGGCTGGTTCCCGCACGGGTCCGCCGCGCCGATCCGCTACCGCAGCGCCATGCCGATCTGGAGTGACGCCGCGCTGCCCGCGCTGGCCGCCGCGACCACGTCCGGCGCGGTGCTGGCGGCGGTCCGCTCGGCCACCGCCGGGATGCCGGTAGTGGAGACCGCGGCCGCGCCGTTCGCCGACGGCCGCTGGCTGTTCAGCCACAACGGCGTGGTGCGCGGCTACCCCGGCACGCTCGCCGGGCTCGCCGCCGACCTGCCGATCGAGGACCTGCTGACCCTCGACGCGCCGACCGACGCGGCGGCGCTGTTCGCCCTGGTCCGCCACCAGCTGCGGGCCGGGAAGCCGGCCGCCGAGGTGCTCGCCTCGGTGGTCCGCGAGACGTTGCGGGCCGCGCCCGGCTCCCGGCTCAACCTGCTGCTCACCGACGGTGAACAGATCACCGCGACGACCGCCGGGCACGCACTCTCGGTGCGGGCGGCCGGCGGTGCCGTGCTCGTCGCGTCCGAGCCGCTGGACGCGCACCCGGCCTGGCAGCCGGTACCGGACCACCACCTGTTGATCGCCACCCGGGCGGACATCGACGTCACCCCCTTAGGAGCACTGTGACCTCTCTGGAGAAGCACCTCGACGAGCGTGACCTGGCCCGATCGTTGCGCGCGGACGTGCGCGACGGGCTCACCGCCACGCCCAAACGGTTGCCACCCAAGTGGTTCTACGACGCGCGGGGCAGCCGGCTCTTCGAGGACATCACCCGGCTGCCGGAGTACTACCCGACCCGTACCGAGCGGCTGATCCTGACCGAGAACGCCGCCGAGATCGCCCGGATCACCGACGCCAAGACCCTTGTCGAGCTCGGTTCCGGCTCGTCGGAGAAGACCCGGCTGCTGCTCGACGCGATGTTGTCCCGGGGGACGCTCGGTTCGTTCGTACCGCTGGACGTGTCCGAATCTGCCCTGGTCGAGGCGGTGCAGTCGCTCGGCGTCGCCTACCCCGGGCTGAGCATCTCCGGCGTGGTCGGCGATCTGACCCGCCACCTGCGGCACCTGCCCGACGGCGACAACCGGGTGGTGGCGTTCCTGGGTGGCACGATCGGCAACCTGGTGCCCGAGGAGCGCACCGCGTTCCTGACCGATCTGCACGCGGCGCTGCACCCGGGCGAGTGGCTGCTCGTCGGCGCCGACCAGGTCAAGGATCCCGGCACGCTGGTGCCGGCCTACGACGACGCGGCCGGTGTGACGGCCGAGTTCAACAAGAACGTGCTCCACGTGATCAACAGGGAGCTGCGGGCCGATTTTGATCCGCTCGCGTTCGAGCACGCCGCGGTCTGGGACCCGGACCGAGAGTGGATCGAGATGCGGCTGCGCTCGGTGCGCGACCAGACCGTGCAGATCAAGGACCTGAACCTCACCGTGCCGTTCGCGGCCGGCGAGGAGATGCGCACCGAGGTCTCCGCGAAATTCCGCCGCGACGGCCTGACCGCGGAACTCGCCGCGTCGGGCTTCGCCCTCCGTCACTGGTGGACCGACCCGCAGGGCTGGTTCGGCGTCGCGCTGGCCCAGGCCGTCCAGATCTAACACCTTTTCCCGTACGGCCGCAGCACGCCGTGTCCGGCTCTGATCAGTCAGACCGGTTTTCCGTACGAGCGCGGCGTGCGCGGCCGTGGTGGGATGGGCCGATGAGGTTCGAGCATCCGGAACGGCGGGGGTGGCGAGACCACCGGGCGGAACTGCGGAGCGCGCTGACCGGCGAGCAGCTCCCGATGATCGGGTTGCCGGGTACGGCGGGCGGGTGGATCGCCGGCTGGGACACCTCGGCCGACGTGCTGACCTCGGTGACCGTCAAGTACGGCGAGCCGGACTCGTGGCTGTCGGTGGAGACCGCCGTCGCGTCGTCGGGGTCCTCACTGCGGGAGACGCTGGAGGAGCAGCTGCGGCTGGCCGGGGTCCGCTTCGCCGACGTCACCTGGGACGAGTCGGAGGCGGCGGTCACCGTCGACGGGCGTTCACTGACCGCCCAGGTGCTGCACGCCGGCGAGGACTGGTGGGCGGCCCGGGTGGTCCTCGGCGCCACCGCGGTGGCGCAGCTCGCCCCGGAGTTCCGCAGCGCGCCACCGGCCGCCGGTCAGGTGGGGCTGGCGGTGGGGCTGCTGGCGTACCGGAAAGGGTTTGAACCGCGGCTCGGCGCCCTGCCGCCCGGTGAGATCGCGGAGATGCTGAACGCGCCGATGCCGGACCTGGAGCGATGGGCGCCGTCGCGACCGGTGGCCGGCCCGGCCCTGCCCGACGGGGAACCGCACCGGGTGCTCGTCGACATCGTGCTGCAGCAGGCGATCGAGCAGCAGACCTGGATGGCGGAGGGCGGCCCGATGCCGCAGCTGCCGGCCTCCTGGGGCTCGCTCTGGACCTCGGTGGTCAAGCGCCAGTCCGACCTGGCCGGCCAGTCCGAGGATGCCGCGCAGAGCGCCGTGTCGGACATGTTGTCGCAGCTCGCCGCGCTGCAGCGGGAAGCGGCCTGGTTCCGCGAGGACACCGCCCTGCGCCACCGCGCGATCAGCGAGACGCTGCTGTTCGTGACCGGCCTCGCGACGGACGTGCCCAGCCGCCCGGCCCAGGAGGCCTGGCGCGAACGCCAGGGCACCCGCATCCCGACCACCCGCCCGGACGCCGTCCTCGCCGCCGGCGACCACTGGCTGACCGCCTGGACCACCTGGACCACCCACCCCTGACCCGCAGTCCCGCCCCCACGCCGGGCCCGCCGCCGCCGGTCCCGCCCGTTGCGCGCGTCCCGGCCTTGGCTGGTTCTCGGGGGTGTCTCGCGCCCGCTTTGACACCCCTCAGGACCAGCCGGTTCCGGGCTCGGCTGGTGCTGGCGGCTGTCTCGCGGTCGCTGAGGGGACCGTGAGCGCCAGCCGGTCTCGCTTCGCGCGGCCTTGCCCTGGGCTGGGTAATTTGGTGAATTTCGGGATGGTAGATGGGGATTTGTGGGGAGAGGGGTGGGGTGGGCGCGGGAAGGTGACTCCGGGCACGGCGTGGTTGCCGCAGGGAATGTGAGTTGATACGGTTCTTTGCATAGTCATGCGGAGGTGGGTATGGGAATCCGGGTCGCGGTGGCCGGGGCCAGTGGGTATGCCGGCGGGGAGTTGCTGCGCCTGCTGGCCGGGCACCCTGAGTTCGACCTGATCGCGGCGACCGCGCACAGTCAAGCCGGTCAGCACGTGACATCCGTCCACCCGCATCTGACCGGGCTGGACCTGACGCTCGGCAGCACCGACGCGGAGACGCTCGGCGACGCCGACCTGGTGTTCCTGGCGCTGCCGCACGGGCAGTCGGCCGCGGTGGCCGGGAAGCTGGCGCCGACCACCCGGGTGGTCGACCTGGGCGCCGACTTCCGGCTGGAGAGCGCCGAGCAGTGGACCCGTTACTACGGTGGCGGGCACGCCGGCACCTGGACCTACGGCCTGCCCGAGCTGCCCGGCGCCCGGGCGGCCATCAGGGACGCCGCGCGGGTGGCGAACACGGGTTGTTATGCGGCCACGATCATCCTGGCGCTGGCGCCGCTGATCGCCGCCGGTGTCGCCGACCCCGAGGACGTCGTGGTGGTGGCCAGCTCCGGCACCTCCGGCGCGGGCCGCAACGCGAAGGTGAACCTGCTGGCCAGCGAGATCATGGGTGACCTCTCGCCGTACAAGGTGGGCGCGCACCAGCACGTCGCCGAGATCAAGCAGGCCACCGGGGCGGCGTCGCTGTCGATGACCCCGATCCTGGCGCCGATGCCGCGGGGCATCCTGGCGACCGTCACCGCGAAGCGGCGCAACGGCGGGGACCCGCGCGAGGCGCTGCAGGCCGCCTACGCCGACGAGCCCTTCATCCACGTGCTTCCCGAAGGGGTCTGGCCGCACACCGCGGCCACCTCGGGTTCCAACTCGTGCCATCTGCAGGCCACTGTCGATGTCGACTCGGGCCGCATCATCGTGGTGAGCGCGCTCGACAACCTCGGCAAGGGCGCCGCCGGTCAAGCGGTGCAGAACGCCAACATCATGTTCGGCCTGGCTGAAACGGCCGGCCTCAGCGTCTTCGGAGTCGCACCGTGACCGTCACCCATCCCAAGGGCTTCCGGGCCTCCGGCGTCGCTGCCGGGCTCAAGACCAGCGGAAACCCGGATGTCGCCCTGGTACTTAACGACGGGCCGGACTACACGGCGGCCGGTGTCTTCACCGGCAACCGGGTCAAGGCCGCGCCGGTGCTCTGGAGCCAGCAGGTGCTCAAGGGCGGGGTGATCCGCGCGGTGGTGCTCAACTCGGGCGGCGCCAACGCCTGCACCGGCTCACAGGGTTTCCGCGACACGCACACCACCGCCGAGCACACCGCCCAGATCCTGCGCACCCAGAAGAAGCTGATGGTCGGCCCCGGCGACGTGGCGGTCTGCTCGACCGGCCTGATCGGCGAGCTGTTGCCGATGGGCAAGCTGCTGCCCGGCGTGACCGCCGCGGTCAAGGCGCTCGCCACCGACGGCGGGCCGAAGGCGGCCACGGCGATCATGACGACCGACACGGTCGCCAAGAACGCGGTCTTCCAGGGCGAGGGCTGGTCGGTCGGCGGGATCGCCAAGGGCGCCGGGATGCTGGCGCCGGCGCTGGCCACCATGCTCGTGGTGATCACCACCGACGCGTCGGCCGACAACGAGACCCTGGACAAGGCGTTGCGCGCGGCCACCCGGGTCACCTTCGACCGGATCGACGCGGACGGCTGCATGTCGACGAACGACACGGTGCTGCTGCTGGCCAGTGGCGCCTCGGACCGGCAGCCGTCGCTCGAGGAGCTGACCGCGGCGGTCACCGAGGTCTGCCACGACCTGGCGCAGCAGCTGATCGGGGACGCCGAGGGCGCCACCAAGCACATCGCGATCGAGGTGAAGGGCGCGGCCAGCGAGGCTGACGCCGTACAGGTGGGGCGGACCGTGGCCGGCAACAACCTGGTCAAGACCGCGTTCTTCGGCAACGACCCGAACTGGGGCCGGATCCTGGCCGCGGTCGGGACCACCGATGCGGCGTTCGAGCCGGACCGGATCGACGTGGCGATCAACGGCGTCTGGGTGTGCAAGAACGGCGCGGCCGCCGAGGACCGCAAGAAGGTCGACCTGGCCGGGCGGAACGTGGACGTCACCATCCACCTGCACGAGGGTGAGATGAACGCGACGATCTGGACCACCGACCTGTCGCACGCCTACGTGCACGAGAATTCGGCCTACTCCTCGTGAAGGCTCAGAAGAAGGCCGAGATCCTGATCGAGGCCCTCCCCTGGCTGGAGCGCTTCCACGGCACCACCATCGTGATCAAGTACGGCGGCAACGCCATGATCGATCCCGAGCTGCAGCGGGCGTTCGCCGCCGACATGGTGTTCCTGCGGCACGTCGGGATCAAGCCGGTCGTGGTGCACGGCGGCGGCCCGCAGATCAACCGGATGCTCAAGCGGGTCGGCATCGAGTCGGAGTTCCGCGGCGGCCTGCGGGTGACCACCCCGGAGACCATGGAGATCGTCCGGATGGTGCTCACCGGCCAGGTCGGCCGGGAGCTGGTCGGCCTGATCAACCAGCACGGCCCGCACGCGGTGGGCCTCTCCGGCGAGGACGCGGGGTTGTTCACCGCGGTCCGCCGGGGCGCCCTGATCGACGGCGAACAGGTCGACATCGGCCTGGTCGGCGACGTCGACCGGGTGGACACCTCGGCGGTCGACGACCTGATCGCGGCCGGTCGCATCCCGGTGATCGCCACGGTCGCCCCGGACGTCGACGGCGTGCTGCACAACGTGAACGCGGACACCGCCGCCTCCGCGCTCGCGGTCGCGCTCGGCGCCCGCAAGCTGGTGGTGCTGACCGACGTCCCCGGCCTCTACACGAACTGGCCGGACACCAGCTCGCTGACCTCCGAGATCGACGCGGACGCGCTGGCGAAACTGCTGCCCACCCTGGAATCCGGGATGGTGCCCAAGATGGAGGCCTGCCTGCGCGCGGTGCGCGGCGGAGTCCCCGCGGCGCACGTCGTCGACGGCCGGGTCGCCCACTCGACGCTGCTCGAAGTCTTCACGGAAGAAGGATTCGGAACGATGGTGATCCCCCGATGAGCACGCTCAGTGAGCGCTGGTCGCAGTCCATGATGAACAACTACGGCACCCCCGCGATCGGCCTGGTCAAGGGCGAGGGGGCGGTGCTCACCGCCGAGGACGGCACGCAGTACGTCGACTTCCTCGGCGGCATCGCGGTCAACGCCCTCGGCCACGCGCACCCGGCCGTCGTCGCCGCGGTCACCCACCAGATCCAGCAGCTCGGGCACGTCTCCAACTTCTACGTCTCGGAGCCGTCGGTGGCCCTGGCCGAGCTGCTGCTCGCGCTGGCCGGCCGGTCCGGGCGGGTGCTGTTCTGCAACTCCGGCGCCGAGGCCAACGAGGCCGCCTTCAAGATCTCCCGGCTCACCGGCCGCACCCACATGGTCGCCACCGACGGCGCGTTCCACGGCCGGACCATGGGCGCGCTCGCACTGACCGGCCAACCGGCGAAGCAGGCGCCCTTCCGGCCGCTGCCGGGCGATGTCACCCATATCCCGTACGGGGACACCGCCGCCCTGGAAGCCGCTGTCACCACGGACACCGCGATGGTGATCCTGGAGCCGATCCAGGGTGAGAACGGTGTGGTCGTCCCGCCGTCCGGTTACCTGGCCGCGGCCCGGGAGATCTGCACCCGCAACGGCGCGCTGCTCGTGCTGGACGAGATCCAGACCGGTATCGGACGGACCGGGCACTGGTTCCACCACCAGAGCGAGGGTGTCGAGCCCGACCTGGTGACCCTGGCCAAAGGGCTCGGTGGCGGGCTGCCGCTGGGCGCCTGCATCGCCTTCGGCGCGGCCGCCGACCTGCTGCAGCCCGGCCAGCACGGCAGCACGTTCGCCGGCAACCCGGTCTCCTGCGCGGCCGGTCTCGCGGTGATCCGGACGATCGCCAGCGAGGGCCTGCTCGACCACGTGAAACGGGTCGGTGAGCAGCTGCGGCGCGGGATCGAGGGGCTGGCTCACCCGTACGTGAAAAATGTCCGCGGCGCCGGCCTGCTCCTCGGCATCGTGTTGAACGGTCCGGTCGCCGCGGAGCTCGCAGCGCAGCTGCGCGAAGCGGGTTTCCTGGTCAACGCCCCGCAGCCGGACATCATCCGGCTCGCCCCGCCCCTGATCATCTCCTCCGATCAGGCGGACGCCCTGATCGCTGCCCTGGACGGTATCCGGTGACCACCCGCCACTTCCTCCGCGACGACGACCTGACCCCGCAGGAGCAGGCCGACGTGCTCGACCTGGCCGCCGAGATGAAGGCGAACCGGTTCGGCTACACGCCGCTCTCCGGCCCGCGCTCGGTCGCGGTCTTCTTCGACAAGGCCAGCCTGCGCACCCGGCTGTCGTTCGAGGCCGGCATCGCCGAGCTGGGCGGCCAGCCGATCATCGTGGACACCCAGAACACCCACTTCGGCCGGGGCGAGAGCCTGGCCGACGCGGGCCGGGTGGTCGCCCGCTACGTGTCCGCGATGGTCTACCGCACGCACGGCGACGAGCGGCTCGCCGAGCTGGCCTCCGGCGTCGACATCCCGGTGATCAACGCGCTCTCCGACGGGTACCACCCGTGCCAGTTGCTGGCCGATCTGCTGACCATCCGCGAGAAGCTGGGCACCACCCAAGGCAAGATCCTTTCGTACGTGGGTGACGCCGCGAACAACATGGCGCACTCCTACCTGCTGGCCGGGGCGACCGCCGGGATGCACGTCCGGGTGTCCGGCCCGTCCGGTTTCGACCCGGCGCCCGACGTGGTCGCGCGGGCCGCCGAGATCGCCGCGTGGACCGGTGGCTCGGTCGAGATCGTGCGGGACCCGCGCGAGGCGGCCGACGGCGCGCACGTGATCGCCACCGACACCTGGACGTCGATGGGGCAGGAGAGCGACGGCAAGGACCGGCTCACCCCGTTCCGGCCGTACCAGATCAACAAGGAGCTGCTGGCGGTGGCCGCGCCCGAGGCGATCGTGCTGCACTGCCTGCCCGCGCACCGCGGCGAGGAGATCACCGATGAGGTGATGGACGGCCCGCAGAGCGTGGTCTTCGACGAGGCCGAGAACCGGCTGCACGCGCAGAAGGCCCTGCTCACCTGGCTGCTGGCGGTCAACCAAAAGTGACTTCCGCGGTTACCCGAGCGGGGCGGCACGCCCGGATCGTCGAGCTGATCCGGGGCCGCACCGTGCGCTCCCAGACCGAACTGGCCGACCTGCTCGCCGCCGAGGGCGTGCAGGTCACCCAGGCGACCCTCTCCCGTGACCTGGAGGAGCTGAACGCGGTCAAGGTCAGCGGCGCCTACCTGATCCCGGAGGACGGCAAGCGCCCGCTGCGGGAGACCACCGGTCAGGGGCCGGCCCGGCTGATCCGGCTGCTCAAGGAGCTGCTGACCGGGGTGGACTCGAGCGGGAACATCGCGGTCCTGCGTACCCCGCCGGGCGCCGCGCAGTTCCTGGCCAGCGCGCTGGACCGGTCGGGGCTCTCGGACGTGGTCGGCACCATCGCCGGCGACGACACCATCCTGGTGGTGGCCCGGGACAACGGGCCCACCTCGGGCGCCGCCCTGGCCGAGAAGCTGGGCAACTGGAGCCGGTCGGACGCCGACCCTCGTGAGGAGAATCAGTCGTGAACTTCCCGCCCGCGGTGGAGACCCGCTTCCCGGACTTCGCCGATCAGACCGGCAAGCTGGCCGGCCTCGGCGTGGAGTTCTTCCTCGCCTCCAACGAGACGGTCCGCCCGCACCTCAACGAGGGCCCGTACGGGTACAAGCTGAGCTGGCTGGACTTCACCGACACGACCGAGAAGGACTGGTCGGTCCGCGAGTTCCTGAACCTGTTCAACGTGATCAACGGCATCGCGTTCGGTGACCGGGGCATCCCGATGCCGCAGTGGGTGATGGTCGACCTGATCCTGATGCCGGCCGCGGCGCTGATCGCCGGCCTGCCCCAGGACGAGTTCGCGGCGATGGTGGAGCGGTCCACGTTCCGCTTCGACACCGACGTCAAGCAGCTGCTGCGCAAGGTGCAGGAGGACATGCGGGCCAGTGGGTACCGTGGCCCGGTGCCGGTCGGCGGTTACTGCGCGGCGCCCTCGGCCGAGCCGGGCCGGTGGGTCGGCTGGTCGCTGTGGTCGCTGATGCCGGCCGTCGGGCTGGGCAAGGCCGCCAAGGCGCTGGCGCTGTCGGCGTACCGCGCGCAGAAGCTGGACGGCGTCACCCAGTACGACAACAGCGCCCTCAAGGTGCACACCGAGTTCGGCGCGCTGAAGGTGCTGGTCGCCACGGTGCCGTTCCACACGTCGCCGGGCTCGTTCGTCTACCAGAGTGACCTCACTCTTCCCGCCGGGGGAGAGTTGTCCGAGCCGAGTTTCCTGCTCGATCCGTTCGACTACAGCCGCCAGCAGGCGATGCAGAAGGACATCGAGGCGGGCCGCTCGGAGTTCTATGTCCTGCCGCCCGGCCACGTCCGCCGGGACGGTACGACATATGTGCCGATTCTCGAGAAGGAACTGCCCCGATGACCAAGCGCAAGATCGTTCTCGCCTTCTCCGGCGGGCTGGACACCTCGTACGCCCTCGTCGCGTTCCGCGAGGCCGGCTGGGACGTGGTGACCGCGAACATCGACACCGGCGGGCTGCACAGCGGCGAGGGTGAGG
This sequence comes from Actinoplanes awajinensis subsp. mycoplanecinus, assembly GCF_001509495.1. NCBI lineage: Bacteria > Bacillati > Actinomycetota > Actinomycetes > Micromonosporales > Micromonosporaceae > Actinoplanes > Actinoplanes awajinensis. Next base: position 49,545 of record NZ_LLZH01000275.1, read on the forward strand.
CGGTCCGGGCCCGCGCCGAGGAGCTGGGCGCCGTCGAGCACCACGTCGTGGACGCGCGCTCCGAGCTCTACGACCGGGTCGTCACCTACGCGATCAAGGCGAACTACCTGCGCAACGGCGCGTACCCGTCGTGTGTCGGCGCGGAGCGGCTGATCCAGGCGGAGAAGGTCGTCGAGGTCGCGCTGCAGGTCGGCGCGGACGCCGTCGCGCACGGGTCGACCGGCGCCGGCGCCGACCACGTCCGGTACGACGCCGTGATCCGCGCGCTCGCCCCGCAGCTGGAGATCGTCACGCCGATCCGGGACGAGCGGCTCACCCGCGAGGAGGAGACCGACTTCCTGCGCGCCCGGGGCTACGCGGTCAGCGAGAAGGTCAAGAAGTACTCGATCAACGAGGGCCTGATCGGTACGTCGATCGGCGGCGAGGAGACGTACGGCTCCTGGGAGTACCTCCCCGAGGACGCCTGGACGTACACCAAGCCGATCTCCGCGGCGCCGGACCAGGGTGTCGAGCTGCTGCTGACGTTCCACCAGGGTGCCGTGGTCGAGGCCACCACGGCCGGCGGCGTACCGATCGAGGGCACCGGCCCGGGCGCGGCGAACTTCGCGATCCTGCAGGCGCTGAACACGCTCGGCGGCGAGCACGGCGTCGGCCGCGGCATCCACATGGGCTCGACGATGGTCGGCAACCTGGCCCGGGTCGGTTTCGAGGCGCCCGGCATGCTGATCCTGATCGCCGCGCACCGCGAGCTGGAGAAGCTGGTGCTCTCCAACCGCCAGCAGGCGACGAAGGCCACGCTCGGCAACACGTACGGCGACCTGCTGCACGAGGCGGTCTACTTCGACCCGATCATGGATGACTTCCGGGCGTTCCTGGACTCCAGCCAGCGCCGGGTGGACGGGACCGTACGGGTGCTGCTGCACAAGGGCAACATCGTGCTGCTGGGCAGCAAGAGCCCGTACAGCCTGCTGGACGCGGCCACCCGCCAGGGCGTCGTCTACGGTCACGGCTCGTCGGCCTGGACCGGGGAGCAGGCCCGCGCGTTCGCCCACATGTACGCCATGCCGGGCAGCATCGCCCGCCTGGCCGGCAACCCCACCGACTAGCTGGACCGCGCTCACGAGCGTGCGGGGGTCCGGCTGGTGCTGAGGGGTGTCTCAACGTCGTTGAGACACCCCTCAGCACCAGCCGGGGCCGTGAGCGCCGGCTGTGCCGTGCGACGCGCGGCCCGGGGTCAGCTCCGCCGCGAGCGGCGGATCGGCGGGTCCGGCCGGCGCTCGCAGAACCTCCCCCCGGAGTCGTGGGTAGCGACCCGCTCATGGGGAGGTGAGCAGGCGCGCCAGGCCGTGCTCGAAGCGCTCGCTGAAGGCCTCCGAGGCCAGGTGGGGGAGGGCCCGCAGCAGCGCGGGGCGGTCGCCGACCGTGAGGTCGCGGGTGAAGCGGCTCGGGGCCGACTGCTCCTCCTGGGTCAGGCCGAGCGTGAAATAGACCAGGCTCCAGCACGTCCAGGCGGCCTCCCGCTCCGGCAGCCCGCCGTCGAGCAGCGCGCCGACCAGGGCTTCCGCCACGTCGAGGGTGGCCGGCTCGGCAGCGAACGTGCCGGCGACCACGGACGCGCCGTCGCGGTGGGCGAGCAGAGCGCTCCGGTACCGGCGGATGATCTCGGCGGCCCGCTCCCGCCACCCGGCCGGCAGGTCGTCGAGCGCGACCCCGCCGATGATCGCGTCGGCCATCAGGTCGCCGAGCCGGGCCCGGCTCTTGACGTGCCAGACGACCGTGTTCATCCGGACGCCCAGCTGGTCCGCGACGGCGCGCATCGAGACGGCCGCGGCCCCCTGCTCGTTCAGTACCGCCAGAGCGGCCCGGACCACATCCCCTTGACTCTTGGTCATTGACCAAGTCTACTCGACCACACATTGTTGGTCAGTGACCAAGAGGAGGTAGTCATGGATGACGTCGTGATCGTGGGCGCCGGGCCCACCGGGCTCTGGCTCGCCGGTGAGCTGCGCCTGGGTGGCGCCACCGTCACCGTGCTGGAGTCGCGGACCGAGCGTGATCCGCATTCCAAGGCGTTGACGATCCACCCCCGGACGATCGAGGTCCTCGACAGCCGCGGTGTCGCGGCGGCGTTCCTGGCCGAGGGGGTGCGGATCCCGTCCGGGCACTTCGGCGGCCTGCCCGACCGGATGGACTTCGCAGTGCTGGACACGCCGCATCCCTACACGCTGGCGCTGCCGCAGGCGCGCACCGAGGAGCTCCTCGAGATCCGCGCGCGGGACCTCGGCGCGACCGTCCGCCGAGGCTGCCGGGTCACCGGCCTGACCGGCGACGGCGTGGAGCTGGCGACCGGCGAGGTGGTGGCGTCCCGGTACGTGGCCGGGTGCGACGGCGTTCGCAGCACGGTCCGCGCGGCGGCCGGCATCGACTTCCCCGGCACCGAGGCCGGCACCTGGGGATGGCTCGGCGACGTGGTGCTCGACGCGCCACCCGAGCGGAGCGCCGCGAGCATCGCCGGGCCGCACGGCGCCGTGATGGCCGTGCCGCTCGGCGGCGGTGTCACCCGGCTCGTCGGCTCGGACCCGTCCTGCGACGGGCCCGGGTGGCCGGGCGAGCTGACCCTCGACGAGCTGCGCACGACGGTGCGGCGCATTGCCGGCACCGATTTCGGCATGCGTGACCCGGTCTGGCTGTCCCGCTTCGGCAATGCGACCCGGCAGGCGGCCGAGTACCGCCGTGGCCGGGTGCTGCTCGCCGGCGACGCCGCCCACCAGCACTTCCCGGCCGGCGGGGTGGGGATGAACGTCGGCATCCAGGACGCGCACAACCTCGGCTGGAAGCTCGCCGCAGTGGTCACCGGGCGGGCCGGCGAGGACCTGCTCGACACGTACCACCAGGAGCGGCACCCGGTCGGCGCGATCCTGCTCGAGCACACCCGGGCGCAGACCGCGCTGATGACCGGCTGGACGCCGGAGGGCCAGGCGCTGCGGGCGGTGCTCAGCCGGCTGATCGCGACGGTGCCGGAGATGTCACGGCAGCTGGCCGAGCGGCTGTCCGGGCTCGACGTGACGTATCCGAGTGGGCGACGGGTGCCGGAGATGTCCTTTCCGGACGGCACGACCCTCTTCGAACGGCTGCGCACCGGGGAGCACGTCAGGACCGAGGCCGGCCTGGTCCGGCCGGACGGTCACCTCGGGTGACCGCCGGACCGGGCCGTAGGCCCTGACCTGGACCACCCGCACCACCCCGGACGCCCGCTCAGCGATCGTGAGCGGGACTGCCTCGCGTTGTCCGGCGAGGGCTGTGCCCAGGTCGTACCAGATAGGGGTTAAATCAACCAGCGGGTCAGGTTGCCGAGCGCGGTCCGGATCTCGGGGACCGGGACGAACTCGCCGTCGGTGTGGGCGAGCAGGGGGTCGCCGGGGCCGTAGTTGACCGCGGGGACGCCGAGGGTGGCGAAGCGGGCGACGTCGGTCCAGCCGAGTTTGGCCTGCGGTGTGCGGCCGACCAGCTCGACGAACTCCTTGGCGGCCGGCTGGTCCAGGCCCGGACGCGCGCCCGGTGCGGCATCGGTCACCTCGAGCGCGAAGCCGGTGAAGACCTCGCGCAGGTGGGCCTCGGCGGTCGCGACGTCGCGGTCCGGTGCGAAGCGGTAGTTGACGAAGACCGTGCAGAGGTCCGGGATCACGTTGCCGGCGATGCCGCCCTCGATCTTCACGGCGTTCAGGCCTTCGTGGTACTGCAGGCCCTCGACGATCGGCCGGCGCGGCTCGTAGGCTCGGAGCACGTCGAGGACGCCACCGGCGCTGTGGATCGCGTTGCTGCCGCGCCACGAGCGGGCGGCGTGCGCGGCGACACCGGGCACGGTGATCTTCACGCGCATGGTGCCCTGGCAGCCGCCCTCGACCGTGCCGTCGGAGGGCTCGCCGAGGATCGCGAAGTCTCCGGTCAGCCAGGCCGGGTGGTTGCGCACCAGGCGGCCCAGGCCGTTGAGCTTGGCCGCGACCTCCTCGTGGTCGTAGAAGACGTAGGTGATGTCGTAACGCGGCGTCGTCAGCAGCGCGGCGAGCTGCAGCATGACGGCCACCCCGGCCTTCATGTCGACGGTGCCGCGGCCGCGCAGCAGGTCGCCGTCCTCGACGACCGGCAGATTGTTCGCGATCGGCACGGTGTCGAGGTGGCCGGCGAGCACCACCCGGGTCGCCCGGCCCAGGCCGGTGCGGGCCACCACGGCGTCACCGTCGCGCAGCACCTCCAGGTGGGCGAACTCCCGCAGCGCGCTCTCCACGGCGTCGGCGAGCTGCTTCTCGTCGCCGCTGACCGAGGGGATGTCGCAGAGGGTGCGGGTGAGGGCGACGACGTCGCCGGTGAGATCGAGATGCGCCATGCTGTAACTTTATCAGAGGTGTGGCATTATTATGCAGGCCGTGGTTGACGATAGGCTCGACCAGCAATGCACAGAGTGAACGATCGAGGAGTGGGTGTGCCGGAGAGTGACGAGCCGACCAGGCTTTGGGGTGCGCGGTTCGCCGGCGGGCCGGCGGAAGCCCTGGCCCGGTTGAGCGTCAGCGTCCAGTTCGACTGGCGCCTCGCGCCGTACGACCTGCTCGCCTCCCGCGCGCACGCCCGCGTGCTGGCGAACGCGGGTCTGCTCGACGCGGACGAGCTGGGCAAGATGCTGGCCGCGCTGGACGACCTGGAATCGGCCTGCGCCGCCGGTGAGTTCCGCCCCACCATCGAGGACGAGGACGTGCACACCGCCCTGGAGCGCGGCCTGCTGGAGCGCCTCGGCGCGCTCGGCGGCAAGCTGCGCGCCGGCCGGTCCCGCAACGACCAGGTCGCCACCGATCTGCGGCTCTACCTGCGTGACCACGCCCGCGGGGTGGCCGTCGCGCTGATCGAGCTGGCCGACGCGCTGACCGAGCAGGCGGCCCGCAACGTCGACACCGCGGCGCCCGGCCTGACCCACGTGCAGCACGCACAGCCGGTCAGCTTCGGGCACTGGCTGCTGGCCCACGTCCAGCCGCTGCTGCGCGACCTGGAGCGGCTCCGCGACTGGGACGTGCGGACCGCGATCAGCCCGCTCGGCTCCGGCGCACTGGCCGGCTCGTCGCTGCCGCTGGACCCGGCCGCCGTCGCCCGCGAGCTGGGCTTCTCGGCGCCGGCGGAGAACTCGATGGACGCCGTCGCCGACCGTGACTTCGTCGCCGAGTTCCTGTTCACCACCGCGCTGATCGGCGTGCACCTGTCCCGCCTCGGCGAGGAGGTGGTCCTCTGGACCTCCACCGAGTTCGGTTGGGTGGAGCTCGACGACGCGTTCGCCACCGGGTCGTCGATCATGCCGCAGAAGAAGAACGCGGACATCGCCGAACTGGCCCGGGGCAAGAGCGGCCGCCTGATCGGCGGCCTGGTCACGGTGCTGACCATGCTCAAGGGACTCCCGCTGACGTACGACCGGGACATGCAGGAGGACAAGGAGCCCGCCTTCGACGCGGTCGACACCCTGGAGCTGCTGCTGCCCGCCCTGGCCGGGATGATCTCCACGATGACCGTCCGGGTGGACCGGCTGGCCGCCGCGGCGCCGGTCGGCTTCTCCCTGGCCACCGAGGTGGCCGACTGGCTGGTCCGCCGGGGTGTGCCGTTCCGCGACGCGCACGAGATCACCGGGAAGCTGGTGGCGCTGTGCTCGGCCCGGGAGTGCGAGCTCGAGGACCTGTCCGACGAGGACCTGAAGACGGTCAGCGACCATCTGGACCCGTCGGTGCGTGAGGTGCTGTCGGTGTCGTCGGCGCTGGCCGCGCGGAAGACGAAGGGCTCGACCGGGCCCGGACCGGTGCGCGAGCAGCTGGCCACGGTCGAGCACAAGCTGGACACCTGGCGGCAGTGGGCCGTGGAGGCGGTCGTCCCGCGCCGCTGACGCCGTCGCCGACCAGCCGCCCATGTGACGGGAGTCACATTCGGGCGGCTGGTTCGCGCTGCAAGAGATCTGCATGTGCTTGCGGGAACTGCCGGATGACGTCGCCGCCGCAGGTCCGCCGCGCGGCGACCTGCGCGTCACCAGCACCGGCGCCTGCCGCTCAAAGGAGTCGGAGAACACGCTCTCTTGAGCGGCGGCGCGGATTTATCTGGCAGATCGTGCAAGAAGTTGCAGCAAGTTTCTTTCAGGTGCCGCTTCAAGGGCCGGCCCAGAGGCCGGCTCGGGCCGGATCAGGCGGCCGGGGTGTTCGCCGTCAACGCGCGGTGCGCGGGCGCCATCGCGGTCGAGTTCCGGACCACCAGCTCGGGGCGGAAAAGGTACTCCGACCTGTCCGAACCGTGCCCGTTGATCTCGTCCACCAGGGAGCGGACCGCGGCCACCGCCATCGAGGAGACCGGCTGGCGCAGTGTGGTCAGCGGCGGGTCGGTGAACGCCATCAGCGGCGAGTCGTCGAACCCGATGATCGACACCTCGGTCGGCACCGTCATCCCGCGGCGTCGCGCGGCCCGGATCGCGCCCAGCGCCATCAGGTCGGAACCGCAGATGATGCCGGTGACGCCCTTGTTCAACAGGCGTTCCGCGGCCACCTCGCCGCCCTCGACGCCGAACAGGGTCAGCTCCACCAGGTCGTCCACCTCGGCGGCCGGCACACCCAGCTCGCGCTGGATCGCCACCCGGTAGCCGGCCAGCTTGCGCTGCACCGGGCTGAACCGGTGCGGGCCGGAGATCATCCCGATCCGGCGGTGGCCGAGCGAGGCCAGGTGACCCACCGCCAGGTCGCCGGCGAGCTGCTCGTCGCACGAGACGAACGGTGCGTCGATGCCGTTGGTGTGCCCGTTGACCAGCACGATCGGCAGCGGCCGGGCCAGCAGCCGGCGGTACCGCTCGACGTCGGCGGTGGTGTCCGCGTGCAGGCCGGAGACGAAGACGATGCCGGAGACCTGCCGGTCGAGCAGCATCTCCACGTACTCGTCCTCGGTGACGCCGCCCGGTGACTGGGTGCAGAGCACCGGGGTGTAGCCGGACTGGGCCAGGGTCGACTCGATGACCTGGGCGAACGCCGGGAAGATCGGGTTGTCCAGCTCGGGCACGACCAGGCCGACCAGGCCGGCGCTGCGTTTGCGGAGCCGCTCGGGGCGCTCGTAGCCGAGCACGTCGAGGGCGGTGAGGACCGCCTGCCGGGTTTCCGGGGAGACGCCCGGGCGGTCGTTGATGACGCGAGAGACCGTCGCCTCGCTGACCTGGGCTTGACGGGCGATGTCCGCCATCCGTGCACGCATGTTGTCACTGTAGTGCCGAGCTGTTACCGGCCATCGTCTTGCAAGCCCTTCCATTGACTGCAAGAGCTTGCTAACGTCCCGGCAACAAGGACGACACCTTACCGATCTTGTGAGCGCCGTGTCATGCCTGCGCTCAGGACATCCCTTTTCTCGTGCTAAATCCGTTTAAGAACGGGAGTATTTCCATGCGCATTCGCACCGCAGGAGTGTTTGCGGCGAGCATGCTCTGCCTGGTCGGCGCCGCCGCTTGCGGCGACGGCAAGGACGACAAGGCCGCCGGGCCGAAGGCGTCCGCCGCCACCGGCGAGCTGGTGATCTGGGCCGACGACAAGCGCTCCGCCGCGCTCAAGCCGTTCGCCGACAAGTTCGGCCAGGAGAACGGCGTCACCGTCAAGATCCAGGCGATCTCCAAGGACCAGCAGACCACCTTCCTGACCGCCTCCCAGCAGGGCAGCGGCCCGGACGTGATGGTCGGCGCGCACGACTGGATCGGCAACCTCGTGCAGAACGGCGCCGTCGACCCGGTCCAGCTCTCCGACGAGCAGAAGAGCGGCATCCAGACCGGCGCGCTGAAGGCGGTCACCTTCAACAGCCAGACGTACGGCGTCCCGTACGCCACTGAGAACCTCGGCCTGATCCGCAACACCGAGCTGGCCCCGGCCGCGCCGGCCACCATCGAGGACCTGGTCGCCACGGGCAAGAAGCTGAAGGCCGACAAGAAGGTCTCCGAGATCCTCTGTCTGCAGTCCGGCCAGAACGGCGACGCCTACCACGCCTACCCGCTGTACGCCTCGGCCGGCGGTTACCTGTTCGGCACCGGCGCGGACGGTGGCTACGACGCCAAGGACCTCGGTGTCGGCAAGGAGGGCTCGATCGCGGCGTTCGAGAAGCTGCGCGCCCTCGGCGAGAAGGGTGACGGCGCCCTGAAGCGGTCGATCAGCCCGGACAACGCGATCGCGACGTTCACCGGCAAGAAGTGCGCGTTCCTGGTCTCCGGCCCGTGGGCGACCGCGGACGTGAAGAAGGCCGGCCTCAAGTACGACATCTCCGCCGTCCCCGGGTTCAAGGGCGGTAAGGAGGCCACCCCGTTCCTCGGTGTGCAGACCTTCTACGTCGCGTCGAAGGGCAAGAACAAGGCCCTCGCCCAGGAGTTCGTCACCAACTACGTGACCACCCCGGAGCTGGCCGTCGCGCTCTACGACGCCGAGCCCCGCCCGCCGGCGCTGACCGCGGCCCTGGAGCAGGTCAAGGCGCAGGACCCGGACCTGGCCAAGTGGGCCGAGGCCGGTAAGAACGCCATCCCGCTGCCGGCGATCCCGGAGATGGCCGCGATCTGGGAGCCGTTCGGCAAGGCCGAGGCGGCCGTGATCGGCGGCGCCGACGCCAAGACCACCGTCGCCGCGGCAGCCAAGACGATCTCGGCTCAGATCAAGTAATGACGACGCAGCTCGGAGGGCCCGCCACCCAGCGGGTCCTCCCCGTCACGGAGCCCCCGGCGGAGCGGTCCGTCACCGCGGCCGGGCTGATCACCAAGGTGCTGCTGCTCGGGCTGCTCGTCGCGGTCGCCGTCTGGGCGGCGTTCCCGCTGATCGCCGGCGACCACTGGATCGGCCTGGGCGTCCTGGTCACGACGACCGCCGGACTGCTCTACCTGTACCTCACACCGCGGCACGTCCCGGCGAAGTACCTGGTCCCGGGCACCATCTTCCTGATCATCTTCCAGATCTTCCCGGTGCTCTACACGGCGAGCACGGCGTTCACCAACTTCGGCGACGGTCACCGGGGGAGCAAGGCGGACGCGGTCACCGCGATCCAGACCGGCTCGGTCACCCGGGTGCCGGGCTCCACCGAGTACCGGCTGCGGATCGCCACCCAGGGCGACCCGGCCACCGGCGCGCTGGTCTTCCTGATCACCGATCCGGCCACCGGGCAGGTGCAGATCGGTGACGCCGGCGGGCTGCGGCCGGCCGACGGGAACCCGCCGGCCGGGTACACCGTGCTCACCGCGGGGCAGGCCAGCACGCGGAGCGCGGAGATCACCGACTTCGCGGTGCCGACCGCGGCGGGCGCGATCCGCTCGGCCGGACTGTCCCGGGCGTACGAGGGCAAGGCGGTCCGGGCGTACGACGCCGTGGCCGACGCCATCAAGGACACCGTCACCGGCAAGGTGTGGCCGGCGGACGAGTCGGCCGGCGCGTTCGTGGCGGCCGACGGCGAGCGCCTGGCCCAGGGCTGGAAGGTCAACGTCGGGTTCGCCAACTTCACCCGGGCGTTCACCGACGATGACGTCGCCAGCGCCTTCCTCGGCACGCTGATCTGGGACTTCGTCTTCGCGATCGGCTCCACCGGCGGCACGTTCGTGTTCGGCATGTTCTGCGCGATCGCGCTCCAGTCGACCCGGATGCGGTTCCGCGGGCTCTACCGGATCCTGATGGTCCTGCCGTACGCCATGCCGTCGTTCGCGATGCTGCTGGTCTGGCGGGACATGTTCAACACCGACTTCGGCCTGATCAACAACGTGCTCGGCATCCACGTGGACTGGCTCGGCACTCCGATCACCGCACAGTTCGCGGTGCTGCTGGTCCAGCTGTGGCTCGGGTATCCGTACATGTTCCTGGTGACCACCGGTGCGCTGCAGGCGATACCGGGGGAGCTGACCGACGCGACCAAGGTGGACGGTGCCGGGCCGTTCCAGTCGTTCCGCCGGGTCAAGCTGCCGCTGCTGCTCATCGCGCTGACCCCGCTGCTGATCTCGTCGTTCGCGTTCAACTTCAACAACTTCAACGCGATCTTCCTGACCACCGAGGGCGGCCCGTTCCCGGCCGACAATCCGAACAGCGGGGCGACCGACCTGCTGATCACGTACACGTATCGCCTGGCCTTCGGCGGATCCGGCGCCCAGTACGGCTTCGCCGCGGCCGTCTCGATCTTCATCTTCATGATCGTGGCCGTGGTCTCCGCGGTGAGCTTCCGGCGCACCCGCGCACAGGAAGAGGTCTACTCATGACGGCGACAGCAAAGTGGATCAAGCAGGTCGGGTGGCGTCACCTGGTCGCGATCCTGGCCGTGCTCTTCTCACTCGGGCCGATCGCGTTCGTGCTCTCCGCGGCGGTCAACCCGCTGGGAACGCTCTCGTCGAGTTCCTTGGTGCCGAGCGGAGTGTCACCGGACAACTTCTCGCGGCTGTGGAGCGACACCGACTTCGGGCACTGGTTCGTCAACTCGGTCGTGATCGCCGCCCTGGCCAGTTTCCTGTCGGTGTTCCTCTCCGCGCTGGCCGCGTTCGCGTTCAGCCGGCGGCGGTTCCGGGGCCGGCGCACCGGTCTGCTGGCGCTGCTGCTGATCCAGATGTTCCCGCAGTTCCTGGCGATCGTCGCGCTGTTCCTGATCTTCTCGACGGTCACCGACCTGTGGCCGCCGATCGGCTTCAACACCTGGTGGGGCATGGTCCTGATCTACCTGGGCGGCGCGCTGGGCGTGAACACCTGGCTGATGAAGGGCTTCTTCGACACGGTCCCGAAGGAGCTGGACGAGTCGGCGCACGTGGACGGCGCCTCACACGTACAGATCTTCTTCAAGATCCTGCTGCCGCTGGTGTCGCCGATCCTCGCGGTCAGCGGACTGCTCGCGTTCATCGGCACCATCAACGAGTTCCTGATCGCCAACGTGTTCCTGCGCGACGGCGCCGCCAAGACGCTCTCGGTCGGCCTGTACGGCCTGGTGCAGGGCTCGGAGCGGAACACCAACTTCGGGATGTTCTGCGCCGGCACCCTGCTCACCGCGATCCCGACCGTGGGTGTGTTCATGTACCTGCAGCGCTACATCGTGGAGGGTCTCAGCGCGGGTGCGGTGAAGGGATGACCGGGCTGCTCCGGCCGCACCACGACGGCTCCGAGGGGTACGTCTCGAACCCCGCGCCGGCCCTGGGCGAGACGGTCAGCGTCTTCGTCCGGGCGCCGGCCGGGAGCCGGGTGTCGCGGGTGCACATGCGCTGGGTCCGCGACGGCGAGCCGGTCTTCACCTCGGCGGTGCTGGACCGGCGCGACGCCGGCGGACAGTGGTGGCGGGCCGAGCTCCAGGTGCGGAACCCGGTCACGCCGTACCGGTTCCTGCTCCGCACTGCGGGTGGTGCGGTGCGCTGGCTGACCGGCTGCGGCCTGACCTCGCACGACGTGCCGGACTCGACCGACTTCCGGCTGGTCTCCTACGCCCCGGCACCCGCCTGGGCCCGTGACGCGGTGGTCTATCAGATCTTCCCGGACCGCTTCGGGAAGTCCGCCGCGGCGGACTCCCGGCAGACCCCGGACTGGGCGGTCCGTTGCGGTTGGGACGAACCGGTTGCGGCCCAAGGTCCGCTCAAAGGCACTCAGTGGTACGGCGGTGACCTGGACGGCGTCACCGACCACCTGGACCACGTCGCCGCCCTCGGCGCGAACACGCTCTACCTCACCCCGTTCTTCCCGTCCCGCTCCAACCACCGCTACGACAGCAGCTCGTTCGACCAGGTGGACCCGCTGCTCGGTGGCGACACCGCGCTGGTCCGGCTGGCCGAGGCGGCCCACGCGCGGGGGATGCGCCTGATCGGTGACCTGACCACGAACCACACCGGCGCCGTCCATCCGTGGTTCCCGGCCGAGCGGGACCTCTACTACTTCACCCCGGACGGCGGTTACGAGTCCTGGCTCGGCGCGCCGAGTCTGCCCAAGCTCAACTGGGGCAGTCCCGAGCTGCGCCGCCGGTTCGCGCGGATCGCCCAGCACTGGCTGACCTACCCGTACGCCCTGGACGGCTGGCGGATCGACGTGGCGAACATGACCGGTCGCCGCGGCGCCGAGGACTGGTCGCGGGAGGCGGCGGTGCTGTTGCGCCGCGCCGTCCAGCAGGTCCGCCCGGACGCGCTGCTGATCGGCGAGCACGCGCACGACGCCACCGCCGACCTGGACCGCAACGGCTGGCAGGGCACGATGAACTACGCCGGCTTCACCCGTCCGGTGTGGAGCTGGCTGCGCGCCGCGGTGCTGCCGTTCGACGACTTCCTGGGTGTGCCCGGCGAGATCCCGGATCGGGACGCCGGCGCGCTGGTGGCGACGATGAGCGCGTTCGCGGCGCAGATGTCCTGGCGTTCGTGGGCCAGTTCGTGGCAGATCCTCAGCTCGCACGACACCCCGCGGATCCGCTCGGTGGTCGGCGACGCGGCTCGCCACGAGGTGGCCGTGGGTCTGCTCTGCACGCTGCCCGGCACCCCGATGATCTTCGCGGGGGACGAGCTGGGGCTGACCGGGATCAACGGCGAGCACTCCCGTACGCCGATGCCCTGGCACCGCCCGGAGACCTGGGACCGCGGCACTCTCGCCGCCTACCGAGCTCTGCTCGCGGTGCGCCGGGCGCAGCCCGCGCTGCGTGCCGGCGGCCTGCGCTGGGCGCACGCGTCCGGCGACACCCTGGCCTTCCTGCGCGAGACGCGCGACGACGCGGTGCTGGTGGTGGCCCGGCGGGCGGCGGGCGAACCACTGCGCCTGGCCGGGCTGCCGACCGGGGTCAGCGGCGAGAACCTCTACGGCGGCGCCGGCGAGCTGAAGGTCGCCGCCGATGGATGTATTGAAATATCTGGTGATGGGCCTACCTTCCAGGTGTGGTCCGTGCGCCACATCTGATATCCACCGAATCGGAAGGTGCACCCGTGGCATCGAGTAAAACGCGGCTGGGGGCCGCGCTGCTCAGCCTTCTCCTCCCGCTGATCGCGGTCCCGGCCGCCGAGGCGTCCGCCGCCCCGGCCGAGCCGAGCGCGTCCGTCGTCGCGAACTGGGGCTCCGACCAGCCCGCGACCAACGAGCAGTACTACTTCGTCCTGCCGGACCGGTTCGCCAACGGCGACGTGTCCAACGACAAGGGCGGTCTCACCGGTGACCGGTTGTCCACCGGATACGACCCGGCCGACAAGGGCTTCTACCACGGCGGCGACCTCAAGGGCGTGATCGAGAAACTGGACTACATCCAGGGGCTCGGCACCACCTCGATCTGGCTCGCCCCGGTCTTCAAGAACCGTCCGGTCCAGGGCAGCGGCACCGACGTCTCGGCCGGCTACCACGGGTACTGGATCACCGACTTCACCCAGGTCGACCCGCATTTCGGTACGAACGCGGACCTGAAGAAGCTGGTCACGCTCGCACACCGGCGGGGCATGAAGATCTACCTGGACATCATCGTCAACCACACCGCTGACGTGATCAAATACGCCGAGAACAAGTACACGTACGTCGACAAGACGGCGTCGCCGTACACCGACACCGAGGGCCAGCCGTTCGAGGACCGCAACTACGCGACCGGCAAGAACGGCTTCCCGTCAGTGGACGGCACGTCATATCCCTACACGCCGGTCGTCGATGCCAAGGACAAGAAAGCCAAGACCCCGGCCTGGCTCAACGACGTGAACATTTACCACAACCGCGGTGACTCCACGTTCTCCGGCGAGAACAGCGAGTACGGCGACTTCTTCGGCCTCGACGACCTGTGGACCGAGCGTCCCGAAGTGGTCAAGGGCATGACCAAGATCTACGCCGACTGGATCACCAGCACCGGCATCGACGGCTACCGCCTGGACACCGTCAAGCACACCGACATGGACTTCTGGCCGCAGTTCGCCGCCGGGATCACCAAGGCCGCCGACCGGGCGGGCAAGAAGGATTTCTTCATGTTCGGCGAGGTCTACAGCGCCGACCAGGAGATCGAATCCTCTTATGTACGCCAGGGTGAGCTCCCGGCCACGCTGGACTTCTCGTTCCAGGCCGCCGCGCAGGCGTTCGTCACCGGAGCCGGCGCCGCGACCGGGCTCGCCGACGTCTACGCCAAGGACGACCTCTACACCACGCAGAGCACCAGCGCCGAGCGGCTGCCGACGTTCCTGGGCAACCACGACATGGGCCGGATCGGCTCGTTCATCGCGGCCGCCTCGACCGCCGACACCCAGCTCAAGCGGGATCAGCTCGCCCACGAGCTGATGTTCCTGACCCGTGGCCAGCCGGTCGTCTACTCCGGCGACGAGCAGGGCTTCACCGGACCGGGCGGTGACAAGGACGCCCGCCAGGACATGTTCGCCAGCAAGAGCGCGGACTACCTGGACGACGACCTGATCGGCACCGACCGCACCCACGCGGTCGACAACTACACCACCACGCACCCGCTCTACCAGGCCATCGCCGCGCTCGCGAAGCTGCGCAAGGCGCACCCGGCGCTGGTGAACGGCGTGCAGCTGACCCGGTACGCGGCCGAGGGCCAGGGCGTCTTCGCGGTGTCCCGGCTGGACCGCGCCAAGCGGTCCGAGTACGTGGTCGCCGCGAACAGCGCCACCACCACCCAGACGGTCAGCTTCGCCACCTCGTCACCCGGCGCCACCTTCACCGGCCTGTACGGCGGGGCGGCCCCGGTCACCGCGGACGGCACCGGCAAGATCACGGTGACCGTGCCGGCGCTGTCCACCGTCGTACTCAAATCGGGTGTGACCCTGCCCGTGCCGACTGCCGCGCCCACCGTCACGATCAGCACGCCGAAGGCGGGCGACCGGGTCGCGACCCGGACCGAGTTGGTGGCCACGACCACCGGCGACCCGCTCGCCACGGTCACCTTCGCCGCGCAGGTCGGCACCGGCAGGTGGGAGCTGCTCGGCACCGCCGACAAGGCGCCGTACCGGATCTACCACGACCTGGACGGGCTGGCCGGCGGCACCCCGGTGAAGTACAAAGCGGTGGTGCGAGACAGCTTGGGGCGGCTCGCGTCGTCCTCGACCAGCATCACCGTCGGCACCCCGGCCGCGGCGTCCACCGTGGACTACGCGATCGTGCACTACCAGCGCCCGGCCGGCGGCTACGACGACTACGGCCTCTACACCTGGGGCGACGTCGACCCGTCGATGTCCACCACGTGGCCTGCCGGGCAGCCGTTCGTCGGCGAGGACTCGTTCGGGCGGTTCGCCTACGTCAAGCTCGCGCCGAACGCCAAGAGCGTCGGGTTCATCGCGGTCAGCAAGGACGGCGTGAAGGACACCGACGCGGACCGGACGCTCGATCCGAGCACGACACCGGAAGTGTGGATCAAGCAGGGCGACACCGCGGTCTACCCGTCGCGGCAGGCCGCCACCGGTCAGCCCGACCCGGCGCAGGACACGTCGACAGCGGTCATCCACTGGCGCAAGGCGGACGGCAACTACGACGGCTGGGGCCTGCACGTCTGGGACGGCGCGGCGACCGGCACCGACTGGGGCAGCCCGTTGAAGCCGGCCCGGTTCGACGCGTTCGGCGCGGTCTTCCAGGTGCCGCTCGCCAACGGCGCGGCCGGGCTGAGCTACATCATCCACAACGGCGACGCCAAGGACCTGCCCACTGACCAGCGCCTGACGTTCAGCGAGTCGAGCCACGAGGTGTGGCTGCTCGGCGGTCAGGAGAAGCGGCTGCTGCCGCTGGTCAAGACCGCGGGCGGTGGCGGCTCGACGGACCTGTCCAAGGAGTCGGCGGTCTGGATGGACCGCTCGACGATCGCCTGGCAGACCGGCACCGGCACCACGCTGCAGGAGGTCGACGCGGGCACCGACGGCAAGGTCTACGACCTGGTCTGGTCGGCGACCGGCGGGATCGGGGTGGCCGACGGTGAGCTGACCGGTTCCTACCAGAGCACGCGGCTCAGCTCGCGGCGCAACGGGTTGACCGAGGCGCAGCGGGCGGCGTTCCCGCACCTGTGGCAGTACGGCGCGTTCACGGTGAACGCGCGGCACATCGCCGACATCTTGCGCGGACAGGTCGTCGTCACGGAGCGGGATGCGGCCGGCAAGCTGCTTGCCGCGACGGGAGTGCAGACGGCGGGCGTCCTCGACGATGTCTACGCTTCCGCCGCGAGTGCGGATCTCGGTCCGGTGTTCGCCGCCGGCAAACCGTCGGTCTCGGTCTGGGCGCCGACCGCGAGCAAGGTCGAGCTGGAGCTGGGCGACGCGGTCAAGCCGATGACCCGCGACGACCGTACCGGCATCTGGTCGATCAAGGGCGAGAAGAGCTGGTACGGCAAGGACTACAAGTTCCGGGTCACCGCGTGGCAGCCGGCCGCGCAGAAGGTCGTCACCGCGTCGGTGACCGACCCGTACTCGGTAGCGCTCTCCACCGACTCCCAGCAGAGCCGGTTCCTCGATCTCGGTGATCCGGCCCTGGCGCCCGCCGGGTGGAGTTCCCTGAAGAAACCGGCCGCTGTCACACCCGCGAAGATCCAGATCCAGGAGCTTTCGGTACGGGACTTCTCCATCTCGGACAGTTCCGTTCCGGCGAACGAGCGCGGCACCTATGCGGCGTTCACGCAGAAGACCGCGGCGACGAAGCACCTCGCGGCACTCGCCACCGCGGGCGTCACCCACCTGCACCTGCTCCCGGTGTTCGACTTCGCCACCATTCCGGAGAACCGGGCCGACCAGGCGCAGCCCGCCTGTGACCTGGCCGCCCTGCCGCCCGATTCTGATCAGCAGCAGGCCTGCATCGCGGCGGTGGCCGGCACGGACGGCTACAACTGGGGCTACGACCCGCTGCACTACACGGTCCCGGAGGGCGGCTACGCCGTCGACCCCACCCAGCGCACCAAGGAGTTCCGCTCCATGGTCGCCGGGGTCAACAAGGCCGGCCTGCGCGTGGTGATGGACGTCGTCTACAACCACACCTCGGCGGCCGGTGTCGACGACAAGTCGGTGCTCGACCAGATCGTGCCGGGCTACTACCAGCGGCTGCTCGCCGACGGCTCGGTGGCCACCTCGACGTGCTGCGCCAACACCGCGCCGGAGAACGCGATGATGGGCAAGCTGGTCGTCGACTCGATCGTCACCTGGGCCAAGCAGTACAAGGTGGACGGTTTCCGGTTCGACCTGATGGGTCACCACCCGAAGGCGAACATCCTCGCGGTCCGCAAGGCGCTGGACCGGCTCACCCTCGCGCGTGACGGCGTGGACGGGAAGAGCATCTACGTCTACGGCGAGGGCTGGAACTTCGGTGAGGTGGCGAACAACGCCCGCTTCGTGCAGGCGAGCCAGACCGAGATGGCCGGCACCGGGATCGGCACGTTCAACGACCGGCTCCGGGACGCGGTCCGTGGCGGTGGCCCGTTCGACGAGAACCCGCGGGTGCAGGGCTTCGCCTCGGGTCTCGCGGACCAGCCGAACGGCGACCCGGTGAACGGCACAACGGCGTCGCAACGCGAGCGGCTCCTGCACTACCAGGATCTGATCAAAGTCGGTCTGACCGGCAACCTCGCTGACTACTCGTTCACCGGTTCGTCGGGGTCGACGGTCACCGGGGCACAGATCGACTACAACGGCGCACCCGCGGGATACACCGCCGCGCCGGACGAGGCGATCACCTACGTCGACGCGCACGACAACGAGATCCTCTACGACGCACTCGCTTACAAGCTCCCGCAGGCCACCTCGGCGGCCGACCGGGCCCGGGCACAGTCGGTGGCGCTCGCCACCACCGTGCTCGGTCAGGGCGTCGGCTTCGTGGCGGCCGGCAGTGAACGGCTCCGCTCCAAGTCCCTGGACCGGAACTCGTTCAACTCGGGGGACTGGTTCAACGCCGTCGAGTGGGACTGCACGAAGGGCAACGGCTTCGGCAAGGGCCTGCCACCGGCGCCCGACAACCAGTCGAAGTGGCCGTACGCCAAGCCCCTGCTCGCCGACCCGGCCCTGAAGGCGGACTGCGCGGCGATCGCCCTGGCCGACAACCGCTACCAGGAGCTGCTGAAGATCCGGAAGTCCTCGCCGGTGTTCGGCCTGGCCACCGCGAAGCAGGTACAGGGCCGGCTGGCGTTCCCGCTCTCCGGCGCCGGCGAGACGCCCGGCGTGATCACCATGACCCTGGACGCCCGGGGCCTCGGCGGTCAGTGGAAGTCGATCACGGTGGTCTTCAACTCCACCGCGGCGGCCGCCACCCAGACGGTCCCGGCGCTGGCCGGCAAGAGCATCGCGCTGCACCCGGTGCAGCGGTCCTCCGCCGACCCGCTGGTCCGGACCGGATCGTTCGCCCAGGCGACCGGCACGTTCACAGCACCGGCGCGTACTGTCTCGGTGTTCGTCCAGAGCTGACGCACCCCGGTACACCGGCCCCGCTCACCCGATCAGCCCGGGAGGGCGGGGCCGGCTCGCTCACTGGTCCTGGCTGGTCCTCAGGGGTGCCTCCGGCCCCCGGAGGCACCCCTGAGGACCAGCCGGCACTCCTTGCGCCCGGCTTTCTCGAGGCCCGCTTTCCTTATGGCCGCTTTTCTCAAGGCGGGCCGCTTTTCTCACGCTCGGCGGCGCCGGCGTTTGGCCGCGACCGCGGCCGGGTCGACCTCCGGGTGTGCCCACTGCTCGGCCAGGCGCAGGCTGGTCTCCCGCCCGCTGGCCACGTGCTCGTGCGCCAGCGCGGCCGCCTTCTCCGCCGCCCCCGCCTCGATCGCCTCGTAGAGCTCCTCGTGCTCCGCGCACTGCCGCGCCGGGTCGCGCTGCGCGGTCAGCCGGAACAGCCAGTGGGTCCGCGCCTCGAGCGGCCGCATCAGGCCGGTGAGCAGCGGGTTCGCCGCCATCTCGACGATGTCCGCGTGGAAGCCGGCGTTCGCTGCCGCGATCCCGGCCTCGTCGCCGGCCGCGGTGGCCGTGCGGGCCGCGCTCAGCCGCTCGCGGAGCCGGGCCAGCCCGGCGTCGTCCCGGCGCTCCGCGGTCAGCCGGGCGGCGAGCGCCTCCAGGGACTCCCGGACGTCGAACAGGTCGCGGACGTCGGCCGGGGTGAACGGCGCGACGAGTGCGCCCCGGTGCGGCACCTGCAGCACCAGGCCGTCCGACTCCAGCAGGCGCAGCGCCTCGCGCAGCGGGATCCGCGACACGTCCAGGTCCGCCGCCAGGTCACGCTCCACCAGACGTTCGCCCGGCGCCAGCTCGGTGGTCAGGATCCGCCGACGCAGTTCCTGGTACGCCCGATCGCGCAGCGATGCCAAGTGGGGCCCCTTCCGTCGGTGCGGCGCTACCACCCTAGACCGGTGAGCCTTCGGAAACCCGGCCGCGAACGTGAAGTCCGGGCCGCACCGCGTCTCAGGCGAGCACGGCGGGCGCCGCCCGGAGCACCCGCAGCTCGTCGGCCGGCACCGGGCGGCCCAGGTGGTAGCCCTGGACGAACTTGCAGCCCATCACGCTGAGCAGGGCCAGCTGGTCGGCCTCCTCGATGCCCTCGACCACCACCCGCAGGCCGAGCATGTGACCGAGTTGGATCACCGCGTTCACCAGTTCCTGCTGGCGCCCGTTGCCGGTCATCCCGGTGATGAACGAGCGGTCGATCTTGAGGACGTCCACCGGGATGTCGCGCAGGTAGCCCAGCGACGAGTACCCGGTGCCGAAGTCGTCGATGGCGATCTTCACGCCCAGCTCGCGCAGTTCCTCGAGCCGGGCCGCGGTCACCGCGATGTCGCGCATCAGAATCGTCTCGGTCAGCTCCAGCACCAGGCAGCGGGCCGGCAGCCCGCTGGTGGACAGGGCGTACGCGATCCGGTCGGTCAGGTCCGGCACCTCCAGGTGCGCGGCCGAGAGGTTGACGCTGACCCAGGCCGGCGCGGTGGCCGGGTCGTCGTCCTGCCACTGCTTGATCGTCCGGCAGGCCTCCATCAGCACCCACCGGTCGATCTCCACGATCATGCCGGTCTCCTCGGCGAGCGGGATGAACGATCCCGGCTGCCGCAGCCCGTGCTGGGGGTCCTGCCAGCGCACCAGCGCCTCGGCGCCGACCATCTGCCCGTCCGGCACCGAGACCACCGGCTGCAGGTGCATCCGCAGCTCGCCCCGGTGCACCGCGTCGCGCAGCCGGGACTCCTGGTCCAGCCGGCTCAGCAGCTGCTCGTGCATCCGGTTCTCGAACGTCAGGAAGCGGTTCTTGCCCTGGTCCTTGGCCGCGTACATGGCCACGTCGGCGTTGCGCAGCACCTCGTCGGCGCTGGTGTAGCGGGCCGCGTCCGGCACCACGCCGATGCTGACCGTGACCAGCACCTCGCGGTTGTGGATCAGGAACGGCCGGGCCAGCGCGTCCAGGCAGTCCTGCGCGACCCGCTCGACGGCCTCCGGCACGGCGTTCTCCAGCAGCACCGCGAACTCGTCGCCACCCAGCCGGGCCACCGTGTCC
This sequence comes from Actinoplanes awajinensis subsp. mycoplanecinus, assembly GCF_001509495.1. Lineage (NCBI taxonomy): Bacteria > Bacillati > Actinomycetota > Actinomycetes > Micromonosporales > Micromonosporaceae > Actinoplanes > Actinoplanes awajinensis. The sequence continues at coordinate 69,962 of NZ_LLZH01000275.1, forward strand.
TGGGCCCGCAGCACACCGGTGAGCCGCTCCGCCGCGGTACGCAACAGCAGGTCACCGGCGTTGTGCCCGAGGCTGTCGTTGACCCGCTTGAACCCGTCCAGGTCCAGGTAGAGCACGGCGAGCGGCTCCGACGCGGCCCGGGAGCGGGTGAGCGCGTGCTCCAGGCGGTCCAGCAGCAGCTTGCGGTTGGGCAGGCCGGTCAGCCCGTCGTGCAGGGCCTGGTGGCGCAGGTCGTACTCGAGGGCGTGCTGCCTGGTGACGTCGCGCAGCAGGATGACCGCGCCGATCGTCCGGCCGTCCTTCTCGATCGCGTTGACCGTGTACTCGACGGTCACGCTCGTGCCGTCGGCGCGCTGCAGCCGGCCCTCCCGGGTGGCGGCGGTCAGCCCGGCCGTCTCCGGCAGCACCTCCGCGGCGTCGCGATCGAGCAGGCCGGCCACGCCGAGCCCGGTGATCCGGCCGGCCGCGGCGTTGGCGAACGCGATCCGGCCGGTGGTGTCCAGGCCGCAGATGCCCTCGCCGGCGTTGGCCAGGATGCTGTCGGTGTACTCCTTGGCCAGGATCTCCCGGGCCGAGCGGTCCAGTTCGCCGGCCATCGCGTTGAACGCGCCGGCCAGCCGCCCGATCTCGTCGCGGCCGCCGGTCACCGGCACCCGGTGCGAGTAGTCCCCGGTGCGGATCACGCGGACCGCGGTGGTCAGCGCGGTGATCCGCCGGGTCAGCGAGGTCGCCAGCAGAAAACCGATCAGGAGTACGGACAGGAAGGCGACCGACCCGGTGCACAGGATGATGATCTGCGCCTGCCGGGTGCCGGCCAGCATCTGCTCGTAGAGCGGGGTGTACTCCAGGATGACCGCGCCGACCACCACGCCGCTGGCCCGGGTCATCTGCACCACGACCTGCTTGATGCCCTGCGGATAGTCGACGCTCTGCTCGACGAAGACCCGGGACCGGCCGTCGGCGATGGTCCGGCCGACCTCGTCGCCGGTGTCGTGGTCGAAGACCGAGCCGATGTTCTCGATCAACGCGTCGCCCAGGATGTACTTCGTGGTGTCCACCACGACGATGTCCCGGCGCTGGTTGTCGTGCAGCCGGTTGATGAAGTTGGTGAGCGCCGCCCGGTGGTCGTACAGCGGGGTGATCACCTCGCCGGGGGTGTCGACCGGCAGCCCGAGCGCGATGTCCTTGCCGATGCCACGGGCCACCTGGGCTGCCTCGAGCGCGGCCGCCCGGCGCGCCGACGCCGCGTCGGTGAGCCATGCGGTCAGCGCGGTGGCCACCACCAGGAGCGCCACCACCAGGTAACCGGCGAGCAGCTTCTGCCGTACGTTCATCGGTCCCTTCCCCCCGCCAACCTGTCACAGATCGGCACGGGGGGCCGGGAGATGAGCGATAAGCCGTCAGGCGGAGATCGTCTCGCGGTCCGGTGCGGGTGCCGGGGCGGGCTTGCGGTACCGCCGGCTCAGGCCGAGCCCGATCGCGATCAGCGCCGCGCCGCCGGCCACCGCGCCGACCACCTGGGTGGGCAGGTCGAACAGCTTGAGCGAGCTGGCCAGCAGCACGATGATCAGGGCGGATCGGACCAGTCCGCCCGGGGCGCGCGAGGAGATCCGGGATCCGATCAGCACGCCCGGGATGGAGCCGAGCACCACCGCGCCGGCGATGTCCAGGTGCAGGTCGCCGAAGAACGCGTGTCCCAGGGCGGCCGCGGTGACCAGCGGGACGGCCTGCACCAGGTCCGTGCCGACCAGATCGTTGGCCCGGAGCCGGGGGTAGAGCGCGAGCAGCGCCACGATGATCAGCGAGCCGGAGCCGACCGAGGTCAGGCCGACCACCAGGCCACCCGCGATGCCGATCAAAAGGGTCGGCACCGGCCTGACGACGATCTCGGCGGGCGGGCCGTCTCCGGTGCGCCGGGCGGTCCACGCCTTGAGGAGCATGCCGGCGGCGGCCAGCAGCAGCGCGGCGCCCAGGGCGACCTTGAGGGTGTGCTGCACGCTCTCGTCGTCGCCGAGCAGGCGCAGCAGCAGCACCCCGAGGAAGGCGCTGGGGACGCTGCCGGCGCAGAGCCAGCCGACCAGCCTCCAGTTCACCGTGCCGCGCCGGGCGTGCACCGCGCCGCCGAACGGCTTCATCACGGCGCTGGCCGCCAGGTCGCTGGAGATCGCGGCGACCGGGTTCACGTGGAAGAGCAGCACCAGAATCGGCGTCATCAAGGCGCCGCCACCCATGCCGGTCAGGCCGACGATGATGCCGACGCCGAGACCGGCGAGCGCCATGGTCCAATCCATGGCCGGGAGTTTTCCCGAGCATCCCCCACCTTGTCTACTAAATCAGTTGAATTTGTCGAGATTCTCGATGGCTGAGACGGTCCAGCAGCAGCGCCACGTCGCTGTCCGGCATCGGGCGGGCGAAGTGGAAGCCCTGCGCGAACCGGTAACCGGCCTGGTGCAGGCGGGCGGCCTGCTCGGCGGTCTCCACCCCCTCGGCGATCGCCTGGATGCGCAGCCCGCGGGTGATCCCGATCAGGCCGTCCACGATCACCGCCTCCGGGCTGTCGACGGTCACCCCGTCGACGAACGACTTGTCCACCTTCAGCCAGCTCACCGGGGTGTCGACGAGCAGGCTCAGCGACGACTGACCGGTGCCGAAGTCGTCCAGCGCGATCTTGAGGCCCAGCGCGTCGAGGCGGCGGACCGACTCCAGGGCGGTGCCGGTGCCGAGCACCGCGGTCTCGGTCACCTCGATCACCAGCCGGTCCGGGTCCAGGCCGGTCGAGGCGAGCAGGGCGGCGACCTCGTCCGGGAAGCCCGGCTCGTTCAGCTGGCGGGCCGAGACGTTCACCGAGACCTTCTCCGGCGCGGCCGGGCCGTACTCGTGGTGCCAGGCGGCGATCTGGCGCATCGCCTGCGCCAGGATCCACCGGCCGACCTCGATGATCTGCCCGTTGCGCTCGGCGAGCGGGATGAAGTCGGCCGGCGAGACCAGGCCGTGCTCCGGGTGCCGCCAGCGGACCAGCGCCTCCAGCCCGGCCAGGCGGCCGGTCGGCAGCTCGACGATCGGCTGGTAGAGCAGGAACAGCTCGTCCCGGGCGATCGCCTGACGCAGGTCGGCGCCGAGGCGGGCGTCGGTGTCCGCGCGGGAGTCCATGATCGGGTCGAACCAGGTCCAGCGGCCGCCACCGGCGTTCTTGGCGGCGTACATCGCCACGTCCGCGCGGCGCAGCAGTTCCTCGGGCGAGTCGCCGGCCGCGCTGCGGGTCACCCCGGCGCTGATCCGCGGGGCCATCTCCCGGCCGCCCAGCATCATCGGCTCCTGCACGGCGTCCATCAGCCGGCGCAGCAGCAGCTCGGTGTCGTCGGTGTCGATACCGGGCAGCAGCAGGGTGAACTCGTCGCCGCCGAGCCGGGCCACGGTGTCCCGGGTGCGCAGGCTGTTACGCAGCCGGTGGCTCAGCGCCTGCAGCAGGGCGTCGCCGGTCTCGTGCCCGTGCCGGTCGTTGACCACCTTGAAGTCGTCCAGGTCGAGCAGCACCACGACGAACGGTTCGCCGCCGGCGAGCTGGGCGGAGAGGCGTTCGGCGTACGCCGGGCGGTTGCTGATGCCGGTCAGCGGGTCGTGGGCGACCTGGTGGTCCAGCTCCTTCTGGTACGCGGTGAGCTGCCGCAGGCTGGCGTCGACGGTGTCCAGCAGCTGCGCGTTGTCCCGCAGCGTGCTGATCTGCCGTAGTACGACCAGCACGGTCAGCGCGGTCGCGGCCATCGCGATCACCGCCTCGTGCCCGCCCTGCGGCAGTTCCATGGCGAGCACGGTCAGGTACAGCGCGGCCACCGCGATGTACGGCAGCACGCTGAACCGCCGTGACCGGGGCCGGGGCGCGGCCGGCGCGTCGCGCATCCGCCACTGCCGGCGCGCGGCCAGTACGCCGATGAACTGCGACGCCGAGATGGCGAGCATGGCGGTGCTGAGGTAGGGCCGGCCGGCCAGCACCGGTGCGACGCCGGCGGTGCCCGCGGACAGGGCCACCGCGAGCGAGAGCAGGTGCAGCGACCGGCGGTCCAGCTGCCCGGCCCCGGCGAAGGCCACCTTGATGAACGTGACCAGCGAGACGATGGCCACCACCACGATCAGCAGGATCGAGGCCGGCGCGGCCGTCGGCGAGTCGCCGAAGTCGACCCGGCTCAGCCAGAAGTGCCAGGTCAGCACGCTGCCGGTGAGCAGGACGACGGTGGTGTCCAGGCCGAACCGCAGCCAGTCACTGCGCGAGCGCTGCCAGGCCGGCAGGCGCAGCAGCGACCACATGATGATCGCCAGGAGCACCCCGAAGATCAGCTCGGTCCGGACGCTGAAGGCCTGCGACGGCGCCGGTCCGCCGAGCGCGTCGGCCATGTTGCTGAGCACGCCGATCACCAGCACCACGCTGGACAGGCCCAGGTTGCCCCAGAACCGGCGGGTGTCCCGGTCCAGTTCCGGGGTCCGGGCGATCCGCCGGCACTCGTACGCGAACAGCAGGGGCAGCACCGGCAGCGGCACCCAGCCGACGATCGGATGCGACCAGACGTGCACCAGGCCGATCGCGAACCAGCCCAGGACGAAGGCGAGCAGGCCTAGCGCCACGGCGGTGGTGCCGTGTACCCGGCGCAGGACGCGGTTCGGAGCGGACATGGCCCATTCATCGGACGATTGAGCCGGGGGCTGAAGCGAAAGTGAGCTGCTCTACTCGGGCTCGGCGGAGTCGGTGAACGACTCCCAGTCCAGGCCGAGCTTGCGCAGCCGGCGCAGCAGGCCGGGGCGGCGGACCCCGACGTACATCTCGAACCAGTCCGCGTCGTCCTCGCCGATCAGCACGACCGTGCCCGGGCCGGCGTAACACCGGGAGAACAGCGACGGCCAGCGCATCGGCTGCAGCGGCACCCGGCGCAGCGGGGCGATCACCCGCCGGGCCTGCGGCCGGTCGACGAACGCCATCCCGCCGAGCGGGGAGTCCATCGCGGCCCGGGCCAGGGTGGCGTGCAGCAGGTAGCGGCTGAGCCGTTCGCGTTCCGGGAGCAGCCGGTCGCTGAGCCCGTCGTAGTAGACCCGCGGGTCGTCACCGTCCGGCTCCATCAGCACGGTGACCACCCCGTCACCGTCCTGGCCGAAGGTGATCAGCTCCTCCGGGTGGCCGGCGAACGGCTCCGGGTAGATCCGGGAGGTCAGTCCGTACACCTCGGGCCGGCCGGCGGCGGCCCGGTGGAAGGCCCGGAGCGCGGTGGGCAGCCCGGCCGCGGCGGGTGTCTCCCGCCGTTCCGGGATCTCGGCGTACCAGGAGGCGATGAACCGTTCCATCGCGCCGACCGGGTCGTCGACCGCGAGGTCCAGCCAGTCCATCCCGGGCGGGACCCGGCCGAGCAGGTCGGACGGGACCGGCGCCTCGAACCGCAGCCGGATGTCGTGCAGCGCGCCGCGGCGGTAGCTCAGCTCGGTCGCCTGCGCCGCGCCGAGCGCCAGGCAGCCGTCCGGCATCCGGGCGAACGCGTGCACCACCGGCCGCAGCATCCCGGCCAGCCGCTCCTCGATCAGTTCCGGGAACGGCCCCGGCAGGATCATCTCCTCGGCGGCGGCGTGCGCCTCACCGGAGACCCCGCCGCCGATCACCACGAGGGTGTCCGAGCCGACCGCGTAGGCGGCGCCGGCCCCGGTCAGCAGCGTCGCTCCCGGCCCGGCCAGGGCGAGCGCCTCGGGCTCGCCGACCATCGCCCAGAGTTCGATCTCCACCGCCACACGGTAGACGGCCGGGTCCCGCCCGGTCCGTCCCGTGACGCAGCCCTCATTCCGGAGGATGTCCTCTTTTCGTGCTGTTCGGCCCCCGGACACCTGGCGCGAGTAGACCGGGGACATGGGCGATGTGCGCTGTGTGATCCACCGTGACCCGGGCAAGACCGGGTCGACCGTCGTGCTGCACCTGGACGGCGACTTCGACCGGGAATCCGGTGCCGAATTGCGCCGTGAGCTGCGGCAGGCCTTCGACCGGGCCCGCAACTCCCGGGTCGTCGTCGACATGGCCGGCGTGGACCTGATCGGCAGCGAGTGCCTCGAGGTGCTGCTGGTCGGCTACACCCGCGCGATGCGCAGCGGCCACGGCTACGAAGTGGTCAACGCCACCGGCCACGTCCACCAGGCCTTGCAGGCCACCGGCCTCTGCCCGCGCACCGACGAGCACCTCTACACCCCGGCCGCCACCGACACGATCGAGCACCTCCTGGCCGACCTCAGCTAAACCCCCATTTGGTACGAAACAGGAGTCCCGCCCGCAGGCTACAAGCCACGTCCCGTGGCAGCCTCGCGCGACCTCCGCCCCGCTCCGGACCGCAGCGCGGCACCAGCCAGGACCCTGGCCCGTGCCGTGGTCCGGAGGGCTCGCGGTCGAGCGGGCGGTCCGGGTGGTCAGTCGGTGTCGAGGCGGGTGGCGGCCAGGGCCAGCCACAGCTGGACCCGGTCGGCGGTGCCGGCCAGCGAGCGCCCGGTCAGTTTCTCGATCTGCTCCATCCGGTACCGGACCGTGTTGCGGTGCACGATCAGTCGTTGCGCGACCGCGGCCACCGACCCGTTCGTGTCCAGATAGGCCCGCAGCGTCTCGACGAGCGACCCGCCGTGCTCGGCGTCGAAGAGCCGCAGCGGCCGCAGCACGTCCCGGGCCAGGTCCCGCAGCGGCACGTCCTCACTGGCCAGCAGCAGCCCGGACAGGCTCATCTGCTCGCGTTCGTTGATCCCGGCCCCGCGGGTCATCGCCTCGTGCGCCTCGTAGTAGCTCCACCGCAGCCCGGTCATCCCGGTGTACCAGCCGCCGACGCCGACCCGGGCCGGGTCGCCGTGCCGGCTCAGGTGGGCGTGCAGCAGCATCGCCACCTCCCGGGCCGGCTGTCCCGGCTCGAGGACCGCGATCAGGCAGTCCTCGACGACCGCGGTGGTCGCGCCGGTCAGCGGGGGAGCGCCGAGCAGCCGCCGCCCGTCGGCCGCGGCCACGCTCGCCACCAGCAGCGCGTGCTCGTCGGTGGCGCGGATCCCGAACGGCGCCAGCCGCCGTTCCGCTTCCGGCCCGCCGATCAGGCCACGGACCAGGTCTTCCAGGACCTGTCCGGCGAGGCGGCGTTTGCCGGCGAGTTCGGCCCGGCGGCGGGCCAGTTCCAGACCGACGAGCGAGACCGCGTACGGCAGGACGTCCGCCGACCGTCGCGGCCGCCGGCAGCAGAGGTACGCCTCCACGGTGTCCTCGACCGTGATCGGCAGGATCGACGTCTGATCCCGCCGGCCGGCGGCAGGGCTGCGCGCCGCGAAGAGGATCTGCTCCACCGGCCACGCCGCACTCGACGGTGCGGTGGCGAGCACCCCGCCGTAGACGTCGAGGACCATCGCGGGCGCGCCGAGGATCTGGTGCAGCGACTCGATCAGCGCGCCCAGCCCGCGCCCGGACAGCAGCGACTTGGCCAGGGTGTCGTGCTCGTCGAGCAGGTCGGCGAACCGGCCGTACTGCGCTTCGAGGATCCGGTCGGCGACGAACCGGTCGACCGCGATGAACGGCGTCTCGTACGGGATCTCCAGCACCGGCAGCCCGTGCACCCGCGCCTCGGCGAGCGTCCCGCCCGGGATCCGGTCGTGGCTCAGCCCGATCCCGAAGCCCAGCCCGGCGGCCCGGCCCTCGGCGACCCGGGCGACGAACTCGCGCTGGGCCCGCACCGTCCGCTGGCTCAGCCCGGTGGTCAGCACCAGCTCACCGCCGGACAGGAACGGCCGGGGGTCGGCCAGCTCGGTCACCGCCACCCAGCGGACCGGCCGGTTCAGCGCCGCGAGCGCGCCGTCGACCAGCCGCAGGCTCAGGTCGGGGTCGGCGAGCACATCGGCCAGACGCAGCGTCATCCCGGGACTGTACGGCTGCACAACGCCGTCGCGTAAGGACTGGACCGGCGTCCATTTACCGCCGCCCATGTCTGCCCCTACGGTGACCGGAACGTAGCGGGAGGTTCACAGGTGTTACAGGTTCCGGCACGGATCGGCGGGCGCCCGGTGAGCGCCGCCGAGTGGATCGAGGTGCGCAGCCCGTACGACGGCGCCCCGGTCGGCCGGGTGCCCGCACTGACCGCCGCGCACGTCGACGAGGCCTGCGCGGCCGCCGCCGATGCGCTGGCCCGCCGCGACTTCCCGCAGTACGCCCGGGCCGAGGTGCTCGAGCGCGCCGCCGAGATGCTCGCCGAGCGGGCCGAGGAGTTCGCGGTCACCGTCGCCCGGGAGGCGGGCACGCCGATCGTGGACGCCCGCGCCGAGGCGGCCCGGTGCGCGGACACCTTCCGGTTCGCCGCGGCCGAGGCGCGCACGCTGACCGGCGAGATGGTCCCGATGGACGCGTCGCGGAGCGGACCGGGCCGGCTCGGCCTGACGGTCCGGCACCCGGCCGGTGTGGTCGCCGCGATCACCCCGGTCACCTTCCCGCTGAACCTGGTCGCGCACCGGCTCGGCCCGGCGATCGCGGCCGGCTGCCCGGTGGTGCTCAAGCCGGCCGAGCTCACCCCGATCTCGGCGATCCGGCTGGTCGATCTGCTGGTCGAGGCGGGCCTGCCGGGTGACTGGATCTCGGTGGTCACCGGTACCGGCCCGGCGACCGGGATGCCTCTCGTCGAGCACCCGGTCCCGGCCGTGGTGTCGTTCACCGGCAGCGTGCCGGTGGGCCGCCGGATCCAGCGGGTCGCGGCCGGCAAGCGGGTGCTGCTGGAGCTCGGCTCGAACGCCCCGGTGCTGATCGAGCCGGGCGCCGACCTTTCGCGCGCGGTCGCCGCGATCCGGCGCGGCGGTTTCGCGTACGCCGGTCAGGTCTGCGTCTCCACCCAGCGGGTGCTGGCCCACCGCGCGGTCTACCCCGAGGTGCTCGCGCTGCTCCGGGACGCGGTGTCGACGCTGCGGCTCGGTGACCCGCTCGACGAGTGCACCGAGGTGGGCCCCTTGATCTCGGGCGCCGCCACCGGCCGGGTCGCCGACTGGCTGGCCGCGGCCCGCGAGGCCGGCGCGGACGTGCACGGCGGCGAACGGCGCGACGCGCTGCTCACCCCGGCGGTGGTCACCGACCCGCCCCGGGAGCTGGACGTGTACCGCCGCGAGGTGTTCGGGCCGGTCGTGACGGTCACGCCGTACGCGAAAATCGACGACGGCATCGCGCTGGCCAACGACAGTGACCACCGCCTGCAGGCCGGGATCTTCACCCCGGACCTGGCCGCGGCCCTGCGCGCGGCGAACGACCTGCGCTTCGACGGCGTGCTGATCAACGACGTGCCGGCGTTCCGCGCCGACCGGCAGCCGGATGTCTCCGACCTGACCGCATCGAGATTCGTGAGTGTGAGTGCGTGAACGCGATCAAGCTGACCGGGCTGCGCAAGTCGTTCGGCACCGTCGAGGCGGTGGCCGGCGTCGATCTGGAGATCGCCGACGGCGAGTTCTTCTCGATGCTGGGCCCGTCCGGTTCCGGCAAGACCACCGTGCTCCGGATGATCGCCGGCTTCGAGCTGCCCACCGCCGGCACGGTCGAGCTCGGCGGCCGCGACGTCACCCGGCTGGCGCCGTTCGAGCGGGACGTGAACACGGTCTTCCAGGACTACGCGCTGTTCCCGCATCTGAGCGTGCAGGAGAACGTCGAGTACGGCCTCAAGGTCCGCAAGGTGCCGCGCAAGGAACGCCGGGAGCGCGCCGAGCAGGCCCTCGCGTCGGTCCGGCTGACCGATTTCGGCTCGCGCCGCCCGGCCGCCATGTCCGGTGGACAGCGGCAGCGGGTGGCGCTGGCCCGGGCGCTGGTCAACCGGCCCAAGGTGCTGCTGCTCGACGAGCCGCTCGGCGCGCTCGACCTCAAGCTGCGCGAGCAGATGCAGGTCGAGCTGAAGGCGATCCAGCGCGAGGTCGGCATCACGTTCGTGTTCGTGACGCACGACCAGGACGAGGCGCTGACCATGAGCGACCGGGTCGCGGTCTTCGACGGCGGGAAGATCGTGCAGGTCGGCAGCCCGGAGGAGGTCTACGAGCGGCCGGCGAGCGCGTTCGTGGCCGGCTTCGTCGGCACCTCCAACGTCTTCACCGGCGAGGTGGCCAAGGCGCTCTTCGACCGCGCGGGCACTTTGTCGGTACGACCGGAAAAGATCACGTTCGACGGTGACGCCGGCGCACCCGGTGTGGTCGCCGAGGTGATCTACGCGGGTGCGGTGACCCGTTACGTGGTGGACCTGGAAGCCGGTGCCCGGGTGGTCGTGGTCGAGCAGAACCGCCACGGTTCCCCGGGCACCGGGCTGCGGGGGCAGCGGGTCCGGCTCAGCTGGCACGACGAGCACGTGATCGAGATCCCGGAGCGAAAGGAACCCTCAGATGGGGCATAACGGCAGGTGGATGACGGCGGTACTGGCCGCGGGTGTGCTCACCCTGGCCGCGTGCGGCGGTGGTTCCGACCAGGGCAGCGGTTCCGGCCCGGGCGGGCTCGCCGTCCCGAAGATCGACAAGCTGGCCGCGCTCGGCGCCGGCGAGGGCTCGGTCACCATCGTCTCGTGGGCCGGGTACGTCGAGGACGGCACCACCGACAAGACCGTCGACTGGGTGACCCCGTTCGAGAAGGACACCGGTTGCCAGGTGAACAACAAGGTCGCGGCCACCTCGGACGAGATGGTCACGCTGATGAAGACCGGCGACTACGACGTGGTCTCGGCCTCCGGCGACGCGTCGCTGCGGCTGATCTACGGCGGTGACGTGGCGCCGGTGAACACCGACCTGATCACCAACTACAAGGACATCTTCGACGGGCTGAAGAACAAGCAGTGGAACTCGGTCGACGGGGCCGCCTACGGCGTGCCGCACGGCCGGGGCGCGAACGTGCTGATGTACCGCACCGACACGGTCACCCCGGCGCCCACCTCGTGGGGTGCGGTGTTCGACGCGAACTCGCCGTACAAGGGCAAGATCACCGCGTACGACTCGCCGATCTACATCGCCGACGCCGCGCTCTACCTGATGAAGACCCAGCCCGACCTGGGGATCAAGAACCCGTACGCCCTGGACGACAAGCAGTTCGAGGCGTCCGTGGCGCTGCTCAAGGAGCAGAACAAGAACATCGGCGAGTACTGGTCGGACTACACCAAGGAGGTGCAGGCCTTCAAGTCGGGCAACTCGGTGATCGGTACGTCCTGGCAGGTCATCGCGAACCTGGCCAAGGCCGACAAGGCCCCGGTCGAGTCGGTGCTGCCCAGCGAGGGCGCGACCGGCTGGTCGGACACCTGGATGATCTCGTCGAAGGCCAAGCACCCGAACTGCGGCTACCGGTGGATGGACTACATCGTCTCGCCGAAGGCGAACGCCCAGGTCGCCGAGTGGTTCGGTGAGGCGCCGTCGAACAAGCTCGCGTGTGAGCAGACCACCGACAAGCATCACTGCACGACGTTCCACGCCGACGACGAGTCCTACTTCGACCAGGTCTGGTACTGGACCACCCCGCTCGCACAGTGCGTCGACGGGCGGACCGACGTGACCTGCAAGGACTACTCGGCCTGGACCCAGGCCTGGACGACGATCAAGGGCTGAGATGAGTTTCCTGCACCGGCATCCCCGCCTGCGCCTGGCGGCCCTGCTCTCCGCACCCCTGCTGTGGCTGGTCGTCGCGTATCTCGGCGCGCTCGCGGTGCTGCTGGTGTCGGCCTTCTGGACGGTGAACGGCTTCACCGGCGAGATGGTCCGGACGTTCTCCCTGGCGAACTTCCGGACCATCCTCACCGAACAGGTGTACCGCAACGTCACCTTGCGCAGTCTCGGGGTGGCGGCGTCGGTGACGGTCATCTGCGTGGTGCTGGCGGTGCCGATGGCGTTCTTCATGGCCAAGGTCGCCCGGCCGCGGTCCCGGCACTGGCTGGTGATCGCGATCCTCACCCCGCTCTGGGCGTCCTACCTGGTCAAGGCGTACGCCTGGCGGGTGCTGCTGGCCAACGGGGGACCGATCGAGTCGGTGTTCGGCGCGACCCCGGGCTACGGGCTGTTCGCGACGATCCTGGTGCTGTCCTACCTGTGGCTGCCGTACATGATCCTGCCGATCTGCGCCGGGCTGGAACGCCTCCCGGACTCGCTGCTGGAGGCGTCCGGTGACCTCGGCGCCCGCGCCGGGCGGACGTTCCGGTCGGTGGTGCTGCCGATGCTGATCCCGTCGGTGTTCGCCGGCTCGATCTTCACGTTCTCGTTGTCGCTGGGTGACTACATCACCGTGCAGATCGTCGGCGGCAAGTCGCAGCTGATCGGCAACCTGGTCTACGCGAACATCGGCGCGGCCAACAACCTGCCGTTCGCCGCCGCGATCGCCACCGTCCCGGTGCTCATCATGGTGATCTATCTGGTCGCGGTCCGCCGCTCCGGCGCTCTGGAGGAGTTGTGACGCTGTCCGGATCGGCGCGCTGGGCGCTGCGCCTGTTCATGGCGGTCGGGCTGACCTTCATCTACGTGCCGCTGCTGCTGGTGCTGGTGAACTCGTTCAACGGCGACCGGACGTTCGCGTGGCCGCCGCGCGACCTGACCACCCGCTGGTGGTCGGCGGCGTGGGAGAACGAGGGTGCCCGTCAGGCCCTGCTCACCTCGGTGCAGGCCGGCCTCGCCGCGACCGCGATCGCGTTGGTGCTCGGCACCCTGGTGGCGTTCGCGGTGCAGCGGTTCGCGTTCTTCGGCCGGGACACGCTGTCGTTGCTGATCGTGCTGCCGATCGCGCTGCCCGGGATCGTCACCGGCATCGCGCTGGACAGCGCCTGGCGGTCGGTGATGGGTGACCTCGGGATCGGCAAGGGGCTGTTCTCGGTGGTGGTCGGGCACGCGACGTTCTGCGTGGTCACGGTGTACAACAACGTGCTGGCGCGGCTGCGCCGCACCGGAACCAACCTCGAGGACGCTTCGGCCGATCTCGGCGCGTCCGGGTTACAGACTTTCCGGTACGTCACTTTCCCGCTGATCCGGTCGGCGTTGCTGGCCGGCGGGCTGCTGGCGTTCGCCCTGAGTTTCGACGAGATCATCGTGACCACGTTCACCGCGGGCCCGGGCGTGACGACGCTACCCATCTGGATCTTCAACAACCTGTTCCGCCCGAACCAGGCGCCGGTGGTGAACGTGGTCGCCGCGGTGCTGATCGTGCTCTCGGTGGTCCCGGTCTGGCTGGCCCAGCGCCTCGCCGGCCCCGAAGCCGGCGCCAGCCGCACCTGACCGGTTCAGTCGTGGACCAGGTGCGGGTCGTCCTCGTGGTCGGTGGCGCGGGCGGCGCAGAGGAAGGCGCCGCCGACCGCGAACGCGCCCAGCACCGACAGCGAGATCTGCTGCTGGTGGTCGACCTGCCGCTGGTAGACCTCCGGCGTGACCAGGACGACCCGGTCATGGTCGTTGAGGGCGTACTGCCCGTCCGCGGTCATCTCCGGGTTGCCCTCGAGCGCGACGAACGCCAGCACGATCGACAGCCAGAACCCGAAGAAGACCAGCCCGGCCGCGATCGCCGCCCAGACCGGCACGTGCGGCGGCACCCAGGACGCCAGACTCCACAGCCGTCGCGGCTGCTGTGTCCGGTAGGCGCGCCGGTTCGCCAGGATCCCGGCGGCGAACCCGGGCACGGTCATCAGCGCCGCGATCCCCACCGCCACCACCGAGTGAACCGGCCGATGCCCCAGGGCGAGCGCCACCACCAGCCCACCCGACCACAACACCCCGGCCCCGCACAGCGCGCTGTACCAGAGCAGCCCCCGATTAGACCTCATCCCGGAAAACGCTAGTGCCCACCCACCGCCCGCGGGCCACTTTCCCGTTCACCCACCCGGCTGTCCCGGTCCCGGCGCTCCCGCGGAGAAGCTCCTGTGGAGAAGCTCCTGTGGAGAAAGCGGAAGCGCTCCGGGCTCCCGCGGAGAGCGGAAGCGCGCGGAGAAAGCGAAAAGCGCGCCGGCTGACCGGCGCGCTGAAAGGGCATGGCTCAACCACCCACGCGCTGATACGCTAGGCAATTGTCACTGCCTTAATGGCAGCAAGGCCGAAAAACCCATATTCAGATTAAACCCTGGAGGCCCGGGTGTCAAGTCTGTCAAGTCTCGCCGAGGAACAATCCCAGCTCAGCGTGATCTACCGCCGCCTCGACGAACTCCGCGACCAGCTCCGCGCCCGTCTCACCGAGACGCAGCACCACGCCGGAGGCACCCCTGAGGCCCGCTCCCAGCGCGACGCCGCCTCCTACCGGTACGCCGAGCGTCTCGCCCAGTACGAGGCCGTCGAGCAGGGCCTCTGCTTCGGCCGCCTCGACCTGCGCGACGGCGACCGCCTGCGGATCGGCCGGATCGGCATCCACGACAGCGACCACCCGCTGCTCGTCGACTGGCGTGCCCCGGCCGCCCGCCCGTTCTACGTGGCGACCGCGATCACCCCGCACGACGTCACGCGGCGCCGCCACATCCGCACCCGGGACCGCACCGTCGTGGAGCTCGACGACGAGATCCTCGACCTGGCCGCCGCCACCGACCGTTCCCTGGTCGGCGAGGCGGCCCTGCTCGCCGCGCTGGCCGCGAACCGCACCGGCCGGATGCGCGACATCGTCGAGACCATCCAGGCCGAACAGGACCGGGTGATCCGTTCCGAGCCCGGTGGTGTCCTGGTCGTCCAGGGTGGCCCGGGCACCGGCAAGACCGCGGTCGCGCTGCACCGCGCCGCGTACCTGCTCTACACGTACCGGGAGCAGCTCGCCGCCCGTGGCGTCCTGATCGTCGGTCCGAACGCCACCTTCCTGCGCTACATCTCCCAGGTCCTTCCGTCGCTCGCCGAAACCGGCGTCCTGCTGGCCACCCCGGGCGACCTCTTCCCGGGGTTGACCGCGCGCCGGCCGGAACCCCCGGACGTCGCGGAGATCAAGGGCCGGTCCGTGATGACCGCGTTCCTGGCCGCCGCCGTCCGCGACCGCCAGCGGGTCCCCGGCCACCCGCGGGAGATCGAGGTCGACCGGCACGTGCTGCACCTGACCGCGGCGAACTGCGAACCGGCCCGGCAACGCGCCCGCGCCTCCGGTCTCCGCCACAACCTGGCCCGCCCGATCTTCACGGCCGGCGTCCTCGACGCGCTCGCCGCCCAGGTCGCCGACCGGATCGGCGCCGACCCGTTCTGGGACGACCCGCTCGGCGAGGCCGACGCGCTCACCTCCCCGAACCTCCTCGACGCCACCGACCTGGCCGACATCCGCTCCGACCTCGCCGCCAACCCGTCGGTCCAGGCCGCTCTCCACTCCCTGTGGCCGCTGCTCACCCCCACCCAACTGCTGACTGATCTGTACGCCTCACCCGGCGCCCTGGCCCGCGCCGCCGCGCCCCCGGCCCTCAGCACCGACCCGCCCACCCCGGTGAGCCAGGCGCCCGCGCAGCCGCTGCTCACTCCCGCCGAGTGCCGCCTGCTCCACCGTGACCCCGGTGGTGCCTGGTCGCCCGCCGACGTGCCGCTGCTCGACGAGGCTGCCGAACTCCTCGGCGAGGACGACCGTGCGATCCGCGCCGCCGCCGCCCGTGACCTGGCGCGACGCCTCGCCTACGCGCAGGGCGTCCTGGACATCACGGCCGGTTCGAAGTCCTACGAACTGGAGGACGACGACGAAGCCGCGATCCCGAACATCGCCGACGTCATGGAGGCCGACATGCTCGCCGAACGCCTGGAGGAGCGCGAGTTCCGGTCCACCGCCGAGCGCGCCGCCGCCGACCGGGACTGGGTCTTCGGCCACGTGATCGTCGACGAGGCGCAGGAACTCTCCCCGATGGCCTGGCGCCTGCTGATGCGCCGTTGCCCGAGCCGCTCGATGACGGTCGTCGGCGACCTCGCCCAGTCCGGTGCCCTGGGCGCGCCGAAGAGCTGGTCGGATGTGCTCACCGACTACGTCGCCGACCGCTGGCGACTGGCCGAGCTCACGGTCAGCTACCGCACCCCGGCCGAGATCATGGAGTACACCCGGCGGGTCCTGGCCACTGCCGACCCGGCGATCACCCCACCCCGCCCGGTCCGTTCGACGGGAGTGAACCCGTGGGAGGCCACCGGCACAATGGCCGACCTGGTCGCGCGGGTGTCGTACGAAATAGCCTCGATGAGCGACGGCCGCCTCGCGGTGATCGCCCCCGCCGGCCACCGCCCCGCCCTGGCCGCAGCCCTGCCCGAACTGACCACCGGCCACCGCCCCGCCCTGGCCGCGGCCCTGCCCGAACTGACCACCGGCCTGTCGCCGGACCTGGAGGCCCTGCCCGAACTGACCACAGGTCTGTCGCCGGACCTGGAGGCCCGGCCCGAGCTGACCACCGGTCTGTTGCCGGATCTGGAGGCCCGGGCCGTGCTGCTCACCGTCGCCCAGGCCAAAGGCCTGGAGTTCGACACCGTCGTGGTCGTCGACCCGGACCGCATCCGGACCGACTCCCCGCGCGGCGCCAACGATCTGTACGTCGCCCTGACCCGCCCCACCCAACGCCTCGGCGTCTTCACCCTGCTCCCCACCTGACCACCAGCCGGGTGGCGCCGCGGGCGATGGTGTGGCTCGGGGGCCAGGGTCCGCTGCGGTGGGCGGACGGCTGAGGGCTGGCCAGGCGGGGCAGCGGCAGCGGCCGGTAACGGCCCGCTGCCCCGCTCGCGCTCGCGCCCGCGCCCGGCCGTCCCGCAAGGTGGGCGCTGGTCCCAGCAGATGGTCCGGTCCGGGGTCTGCGGGGTCAGTGCGAGCACACGGTACGTCCCGGTGCCCCGCGATGTTCCGCGCTCCGTGGCGATAGCAGCGCGCGCCAAAACCCAGCTGGCCCTCACCGCCATCTCAAACCCGCCGCAACAACCCCCACCACCAGCCACCCACCTCAAGCTGGTCACAGCGGCCGTTATCCACCCGTCTTTCCGGCCCCCAGCACCAGCCGCCCACCCCGAGCTGGTCCTGGCGGCCGTTATCCGCCTGTCTTTCCGGCTCCCAGCGCCAGCCGAACGCGCCGAGCTGGTCCTGGCGGCCGTTATCCGCCCGTCATAGCGGCCCTCAGCGCCAGCCGAACGCGCCGGGCTGGTCGCAGCAGCCGTTATCCGCTCGTCTTTCCGGCCCTCAGCGCCAGCCGAACGTCCCGAGCTGGTCGCGGCGGCCGTTATTCACCGGTCTTTCGGGCTCGTAAGAGAACAAGCCGTTGCTTGACTGATTTCGTTTCGTTGATCTGTTATGGCGGTCACGGATGAGGTGCGGTCGATGTTGGCGGCGAAGTTCGAGGTGATCTTGCCGCATCTGAATGAGCGGCAGCAGCGGT
>NZ_LLZH01000276.1:0-112628 GCF_001509495.1 Actinoplanes awajinensis subsp. mycoplanecinus
GCCGTTGATGCCACCCGCGGCGTTCCACTCGTCGACGGCCAGCCGGGCGCCCTTGAGCTCCCAGGCGCCCAGCGAGCTGAGCTGCCCGCTCTGCGCGTCCACGAGCGCGATCTTGATAGGTCCGGAGCTGTCTCCGGAGGACTTCTCGTCCGAGCCGGGAGCGCTGCACCCGGCGAGGACGACAGAAAGAACAGCAATGGCGGAAAGGGCGGAGGCGTGTCGTCGGACCATGTGCGGGTCACCTCAATCAGTGGTGTTGTTCGAAAAGTCCCTGGTAGATGTCTTTGATGTTCCAGTGGCCGGGGGTGGGTACCGGTTCGTTGACCATCGGCACGTCGATCACCGCGGGGCGGCGGCGCTGCACGGCCGCCGTGAGCGCGGCGCCGAGGTCACCGGGTTCGGTGACGTCGTAGCCGTCGGCGCCGCAGGCACGGCCCAGGGCGGCGAAGTCGGGGCTGTACGGGTTGCCGTCCGGGTCGACGAAGTCGCAGCCGTAACTGCGGCCGAACGCGTTGGCCTGCAGGTCGGAGATCGTGCCGTGGGCCCGGTTGTTCATCACCAGGAAGATCACCGGCAATCCCCGCTCGACGGCCATCGGCAGCGCCGGCAGCTGGGCGCTCATCCCGCCGTCGCCGATCAGCGCGACCACCACCCGGTCGCGGTCGGCGAGCTGCACACCGAGCGCGGCGGCCGGGCCGAACCCCATGGTGGACGCGCCGCCCGGGGTGATGAACCGGCCGCTCTCCGGCAGCGGGTAGCACTGGGCCACCCCGTTCTTGTTCCAGCCGACGTCGGTGACCAGCACCGCGTCGGCGGGCAGGTGCGCCCGCACGTCGGCGAGGATGCGTTCCGGGCGCAGCGGGAACTGGTCGCTGCGGCCGCGTTCGGCGCTGGCGGCGAACAGCGCGGTGCGGGCGGTGCGGATCCGGTCGCGCAGCTCGGGGCGGTCGGTGCCGTCGGGGCGCTCACGGCGTACCGAAGAAAGGATTTTGATCGTCGCCGCACGGGCGTCGGCGACCACGCCGATCTCCACCGGATAGTTGCGGCCGATCTCGGCCGGGTCGATGTCGATCTGGATCAGCCGGCTCGGCGGGAAGCGCCAGGTGTACGCGGGATCCCAGGAGCTGGCGTCGGTCTCGGCGAACCGGGTGGCGATCGCCAGCACCAGGTCGGCGTCGCGGGCATAGGCGTTGGTCTCGGCCAGCCCCCAGAACCCGGTCATGCCCATCACCAGGGGGTGGTCGTCGGGCAGCGCGCCCTTGGCCATCAGCGAGTGGGCGACCGGGATGTCGAGGTGCTCGGCGAGCTCACGCAGCGCGCGACGACCCTCCGGGCCGCCCAGCCCGCCGCCCAGGTAGATGAGCGGCCGTTCGGCCGAGAGCAGCGCGGCGGCGATCCGGTCGGCGTCGGCGTCGGCGAGGTCGGGGCGGGTCACGGCCTGCGGCAGCGGGTAGGCCGGCCCGGTGTCCGGCAGCGGGCGGGAGAACAGGTCCATCGGCACGTTGAGCAGCACGGCGCCCGGCCGGCCGGAGGTGGCGGTCCAGAAGGCGCGCTCGGTGAACCGGGTCAGATCCTCGACGCGGTGCACCTGCCAGGCGCGTTTGACGAACGGGCGGTAGATCGCCGTCTGGTCGGCGTCGGCGTGCAGGTTGACTTCCTGGTGCGGGTGCCGGCCGTACATGTAGGACGGGATGTCGCCGGCGATGGCGATCAGCGGCACCGAGTCCAGGGCCGCGGTGGCCACGCCGGTCACCGCGTTCATCATGCCCGGGCCGACGTGCATCAGCACCACACCGGGTTTGCCGGTGGCCCGGGCGTAGCCGTCGGCGGCGTGCGCGGCGGTCTGCTCGTGCCGGGCGATGACGAACTCGATGCCGCTGCGGCCGATCGCGTCCAGCAGCGCGATGTTGGTGTGCCCGCAGGTGCCGAAGATGTAGTCGACGCCGTAGTCGACCAGTTGGGCGACGAGCGCGTCGGCGCCGGTGCGCACGGCGGTGGTGGGCTCGGTCATCAGTCTTCTCCCCAGATCGACAGGTCACGCAGCATCAGGGTCTTGACCACCGTGTAGTCCTCGATCATGTGGCGCGGCGATTCGCGGCCGAAGCCGGAGTCCTTCACCCCGCCGAACGGGATGTGGTCGAGCCGGAAGTTCGACGAGCCGTTCACGATCAGGCCGCCGACCTCGAGCTCGCGCCAGGCCGTGAAAACGCGTCCGATGTCGGCGGTGAACAGCCCGGCCTGCAGACCGAACCGGCTGGTGTTGCAGGTCGCCAGGACCTCGTCGAAGTCGTCGAACGGCAGTACCGTGACCAGCGCGCCGAAGACCTCCTGGGTCACCACGGCAGCGTCGGCCGGTGGGTCGACCACCACGGTCGGGATGAGCGTGGCACCGTCGCGGCTGCCGCCGACGGTGATCCGGGCGCCGCCGCCGGCGGCCTCGGTGGCCCAGTTCAGCACCCGCTCGGCGGCCTGCTCGTCGACCATCGAGCCCACGTCGGTCCGCGGGTCGAGCGGGTCGCCCACCCGCAGGCTCGCCACCTCGGCGTTGAGCAGGTCGACGAACTGCTCGAACCGGGGTCGCGCGACGTAGATGCGCTGGACCGAGATGCAGCTCTGGCCCGAGTTCGTGTAGCCGGTGCGGGCGCACACGCGCGCCGCGGCCGCCAGGTCGGCGTCGTCGCAGATGATCGTCGCGGCGTTGCCGCCCAGTTCCAGGACCAGGCGCTTGGCACCGGCGGCCCGGGCGACGGCGGCGCCGGTCTCGGCGCTGCCGGTGAAACTGATGACTGCCACCTCGGGGGCGGCGCACAGGGCGGCGCCGACGTCGCCACCGCCGTGCAGCAGCTGCACCGACTCGACCGGCGCGCCTGCCGCGAGCAGCACGGCGACGATCGCGGCCGAGACCGCGGGTGCCTGCGGTGGCGCCTTGACGATGGTGCTGTTGCCGGCCGCGAACGAGGCGCCCAGCTTGTGCGCGAGCAGGTTCGCCGGGGCGTTGAACGGGGTGATGGCCAGGGCGACCCCGGCCGGGGCGCGATAGGTCAGCGCGGTGGTGCCGATCCCGCGGGCCCAGCCCGCGACCGGCAGCACGTCGCCGCCGATCTGCCGGGCCTCGGCCGCGCAGACCGCGAACGTGTCGGCCACCCGGTCCAGTTCGCCGCGGCCGTCCTTGAGCGGTTTGCCGAGCTCCAGGGCGATGAGGCGGGCGATCGCCTCCCGGTGGGTGAGGGTCAGCGCGGCGGCGCGTTCCAGGATCGTGGCGCGGGTGGCCGGCGCCAGGCGGGCCACGGTCCGGGCGCTCGCTTGCGCGTACTCGGCGGCGTGGCGGGCGTCGTCCGGCGCGGCCACCCGGGTGCGGCTGACGACCGTGCGGGTGTACGGCCCGATGCGCTCGGCCGACGGTCCGTCGCTGATCCACTTTCCGCCGAGCAGCGCCGGTACGGCAACCACCGATTCCGGCGCGGTGTCGAGGATCGCGTCGAGCATCCTTACCTCCTTGGTCCGTCAAGTGGACCACTTACGGTCTTTCTGGACCGCTGTGCGGACTTGGGTGTAACGTACGGTTGGCCGCCGGGCGAGGGCAAGAGGCATGGTCGAAAAGTTACGAGCAGATGTCCTCATCGCCGGGACGGCAGAATCGTCGGTGTCCGGGACACCACCGCCGCATGCCGCGGCGGCGTCGGGCCACGGTGACGTGGTCGCGACGCGACAGAGGGAGTGAGTCACCGTGCCATCGATGAGCAGTCGCAAGGCCACCGGCGAGGAGACGTCCGACGGTCAGGGCGTCCGCAGCATCCAACGTGCCCTCGACGTCCTGTCGCTGCTGAGCGAGGACCGGCCCCTGATCGCCATCCGCGACATCGTGGCGGCGACCGGACTGGCCAAGACGACGGTGATCCGGATCGTCCAGACGCTGGAGCAGAGCGGGTTGCTGTGGGCGACGAATGCCGGCTACATGGCCGGCCCCGGCCTGTGGCGGTGGGCGCACCTGGCCAAGCGTGGCTGGGAGCTCCCCCCGGAGACCCAGCGGCTGATGCGCGAACTGGCAGCCGGCGAGCGCGAGACGGTCAACGTCTACGTCGCCCGCGACATCGTGCGCATCTGCATCGCCCAGCAGGAGAGCCCGCAGGCGTTGCGGCACGTCGTCCAGGTCGGCGACGAACTGCCGCTGTGGGCCGGCGCCTCGGCGAAGGTGCTGCTGCGCGGCGCGTCGCCGGCCCTGCTGGAGCGGGTGACCCGCTCGTCGCCGTACGGCGAGGAGCACGTGGCGCGCCTGCGGGAGTGGATCGACCAGGCGGCCGAGCAGGGGTACGCGGTCAGCCACGGCGAGCGCGACGCCGGGCTGTCCGCCGTGGCCGTCCCGATCCTGGGCCGATCCGGCACGGTGGTGGCGGCACTGACCCTCAGCGGACCGACGGTGCGCTTCGACGACGAACGCGTCGCCCGGTTCACCCAGGCCCTGCTCGCCGCGGCGACACAGATGAACGAGCGCGGCTTCGATCACCCGCTGGGCTCGTCGTTCTAACCCCCGGCCCGGAACCCTTCGACCCGGCCGGGGACATCGGAAGGAGAAACGCGCATGCAGGATCGGCCGCTCGACGGTGTCCGCGTCCTCGACCTGACCAACGTCCTCGCCGGGCCCTACTGCACGTACCACCTGATGCTGCTGGGCGCGGAGGTCATCAAGATCGAGGTCCCCGGCCGTGGCGATCTCGCCCGGCAGCTGGGGCCGGACCCGGAACTCAATCGCGCCAAGCTCGGCGCGTCGTTCCTGGCCCAGAACGCCGGCAAGAAGTCCGTCGAGGTCGACCTGAAGGATGACGGCGGCCGGGCCACGTTCGAGGAGCTGGTGACGCACGCGGACGTGCTGGTCGAGAACTTCCGGGCCGGTGTGCTCGAGCGCATCGGGTTCGGCTGGGAGCGGCTGCGGGTGCTCAACCCGGCGCTCGTCTACTGCGCGATCAGCGGTTTCGGGCAGCACGGGCCGATGAGCCAGGCCCCGGCGTACGACCAGATCATTCAGGGCCTGTCCGGCATGATGAGCATCACCGGCACGCCCGACACCGTTCCGTTGCGGGTCGGCTTCCCGGTCGCCGACAGCGTCGGCGGGCTCAGTGCCGCGCTGGCCATCACCGCGGCCCTGGCCGGGCGCCGCCACGACGGCCAGGGCCGTTTCCTGGACGTGTCCATGCTGGAGGCGTCGCTGTCGGCGATGGGCTGGGCCGTCTCCAACTACCTGATCAGCGGCGTCGAGCCGGAACCGATGGGCGATCAGAACGCCACCGCCGCGCCGTCCGGGACGTTCGACACCGCGGACGGCCCGCTCAACATCGCGGCGAACCGGCAGGAGCAGTACGAGACCCTGTGCCGGCTCGTGGAACGTCCCGACCTGATCACCCACCCCGACTTCGCCGAGCGGGAGGCCCGCAAGAAGAACCGCCGCGCGCTCAACGAGCAGCTCAACGAGGCCCTGCGGCGCCGCCCGGCCGGCGAATGGGAACGGATCCTGTCGGCCGCCGGTGTTCCGGCGGCGCGAATCCTGACCGTCGCCGAAGCCGTCTCGGCCGACCAGGTGGCGAGTCGCGGATTCATCGCCGAACTCGCGTTCCCGCCGGGAACGCCCCGTTCGGCCGTCGACCGCGCCCGGGGCGGAAACCTGCGGGTGAGCGGCAACGGCATCCTCTTCGACGGCGAGCCGCTGGCTCCGATCGCGCCACCACCGAGGCTCGGGGAGCACAACGCGGACCTGCCCGCGCTGCTGCACCGCTGGCGGGCCACCGACCGGTGCGGGTGAGACCGCCCAGCCGGGTCGCGTTGACCAGGCCGTCGGCCTCGGCGAGCCGGTCGGGTGCGGTCGCCGGCGTGACCGCCTCGACGGTCAGGTCGTGGTGCGCGGTCACCGACCGGGCCAGTCGTCGCGCGCGGTCGAGGTCGACGTCCGCGACGGTGAGCCGACGGGCGCCCGCGACGGCCAGCGCCGAGGCCACGGCCACACCCGCGCCGCCCGCGCCGAGCAGCACGACGTGCCCGGGCGTCACGGCGGGCAGTGCCCGGGCCAGGCCCTGGGCGAAGCCGTACCGATCGGTGTTGTGACCGACCGCGCGGCCATGCCGGAAGACGACGGTGTTCACGGCACCGAGTTCGGCGGCCTCGGGCGCGAGGTCGTCGAGGTACTTGACCACCTCCTGCTTGCAGGGATGGGTGATGTTCAGACCGCGAAAGCCCAGCTGCCGTGCGTGCGACAGCAACTCACCCACGTCACCGGCGGCCAGGCCGAGAACGTCGATGTCGATGATCGTGTAGAGATAGCGGAGACCCTGCCGGTCGGCCTCGCGCTCGTGCAGCACCGGGCTCATCGACGTCGTGATCCCCGCACCGATCAGGCCCACCAGGTGACGCTCGCCGTTCACGACGGCCTCCAGTTCTTTTGTACGAACTAGTACGTTAGTTATCGACGTACGGGGATGCGCTGTCAAGAGCACAGCACCACCCGGTCAGTGATCGGTGAGCAGTTCCAGGCCGTCGGCGGCGATGTCAGCGCCGAGGGACGGATTGGTGTTGTTGAGATGCCCATAGCGGAATCGGGTCCCCGGGTACCCGGTGGTCATCGGGTGCGACGCCGCCATCGGCAGGTGCCCCATCGCCTGCGCGCTGCCCGGCCGCCCGGTGGTTCGGGTGAGCTCGTCGTCGGTGGTGAACGTGCCGTCGAGCAGCACCTCGTCGGCGCCGGTGACGAACGTGCCGAACGCCGGTGTCCAGGCGGGCAGGCAGGTCGCGTAGACGAACGACGAGCCGCTGCGGGTGTCGGTCAGCCGCAGCGCCGAGACCCAGTCCTCGCCGGGGGTGTCACCGGCGTACCGGGGACGTTTGGTGCCCACCGTGAGCCGGTGCACGAGGAGCCCGCCGTCGAGCACCAGCCCGGCGGTCAGGTCCTGCCAGTCCAGGTCGGTGTAGGCGCCGAGCATCGGGCGCAGCGGGAACGCGGTGCTCAAGGCGTGCGTCACCGTCGCGGTCGCATACACACTGATCCGTACGGCCTCGCGCAGGCTCAGCAGGCCCAGCGTGTGATCCAGTTCCGCGGTGGTCAGCAGGACGCCCCGCACCGGCGTCTCGCGCAGTCCGGGCCCGGGCGCCAGCTCCGGCGTACGCAGGACCTGGGTGCGGATGTCCGGGCCCGCGTTGAGCAGGTACCAGGCTGTGCCGTCGCCGGTGACCGCGACGGTGTCCTGTGTCCGGTCGCGCCCGTCGCGGCGGGCGTCCCGGCAGACCGGGCAGGCGCAGTTCCACTGCGGGGCGCCACCGCCGGCGGCGCTGCCGAGCACTCGTACCCTCATCGGTACCGGCGCGCGATCATCAGTGGCCGCCGCGGGCCGGCCGGCGCGACGAGACCGTGGTCCGGTGACAGTGAGCACGCGGGGTCGGTGGCCGTCTGGTCGCCGGTGAGTTGGAAGGCCTGGCAGCGGCAGCCACCGAAGTCGCGTTCGCGCAGCTCGCAGCTGCGGCACGGCTCCGGCATCCAGGCGGTGCCACGGAACCGGTTGAACAGTTCGGCGTCGTGCCAGATCGTGGCGAGGTCGTCGCGGCGCACCGAGGGCGGCTGCGGTCCGGGCAGTTGCGCGGCGGCCAGGCACGGCAGGACCACACCGGTCGGGGACACCGCGAACTGCCGGGTGCCCCAGCCGTTCATGCACGGTTTGGGCCGGCCGGTGTAGTGGTCCGGCTCGACGTAGACGATCTCCATCGTCTCGCCGTAGCGTTCGTGCACCTCCCGGGCGGCGATGGCCGAGCGGCGCACCTGCTCGGTCGTGGGCATCAGGGCCGCCCGGTTGCGCAGACCCCAGCCGTAGTACTGGGTGTGTGCCAGCTCGAGGCGCGCGGCGCCCAGCGAAGCGGCGAGCGCCGCGATGTCGGTGAGCCGGTCCACGTTGGCGGCGTGCAGGACCACGTTGATCGTCAGGGGCAGGTCGGCCTGCCGGATCAGCCCGGCGGCCTCGATCTTCTTCTGATGGGCACGCAGACCGGCGATCGCGTCGGCGGCCGGCGTCTCGGCATGCTGCACGGACAGCTGGACGTGGTCGATGCCGGCGGCACCGAGCCGGTCGAGGCGGCCGTGCGACAGTCCCACACCGCTGGTGACCAGGTTGGTGTACATGCCCAGCGCGCGGGCGTGGGCCACCAGGTCGGCCAGGTCGGGGCGCAGCACCGGCTCGCCGCCGGAGAAGTGCACCTGCAGCACACCGAGCGCGCGGGCCTGGTCCAGCACGGCGATCCACTCCGCGGTGCTGAGTTCGTCGCTGACCGGGTCGATCTGGACCGGATTCGAGCAGTAGCCACAGCGCAACGGGCAGCGGTAGGTCAGCTCGGCGACCATGCCGATCGGCAGCGGCGCCGCGCCGGTGAACGTGCCGGCGCACTGCTCGTGCCGGGCCGGCCGGCCGGCGTCGGTGAGCAGACGCCGGCCGGTCAACTCCTCGACGAGCCGCGTGACGTCGTCGGCACGCAGCTCGTCGAAGATCTGCGCGAGTACGGCGACGACGCCGCCGATGTCGCGCCGGCCGTCGCAGGCCCGGACCACGTCCACGGCCGGGCCCTCCAGCAGCAGGGCGCCTTCCGGGTAGAGCAACGCGTCAGCGTCGCGCACGGGATCGTGCACGAGCCGTACGCCGGTGGCCAGTCCGGGCCTCACGGCACTCCTTTCTGGTAGTCGACCGCGTCGAGGATCGCGCCGAGCACCTCGGTCTTGAAGGTGAGCGCCGCGATCGCCGCCTGTTGTTCGCCGGCGGTGCGGCACTGGGTGAGCACCAGGTCGAGGGTGTACTGGGCGTCGGCACGCACCACCGGGATGCGGTGCTGGAAGTACGCGTACCCGTCCGGCTTGATCCAGTCGTAGTGCTGCTGCCAGGCGGTGACCCGGGCGGCCATCAGCTGCGGGGAGAACAGTTCGGTGAGCGCGGCCGCGGCCGCCTCGGTCCACGGCCGGCTCTGGCAGAAGTGCAGGTAGCCGTCGACGGCGAATCGGGTGCCGCGGGTGACGTGCCGCTCGTCGAGCAGTGCGGCACGGTCGAGTCCCACGGCGTCGGCGAGGGCGAGCCAGTCGGCCAGCCCGCCCTCACCGTCGTGGGGGCCGTCGTGGAAGGTCACCCGCTCCAGCCACCGGCGCCGGACCTCCGGCAGCGGGCAGTTCGCGACGATCGCGGCGTTCTTGCGCGCCAGGATCGTCTGGTAGTACCACCGGTTGGCGACCCAGGAGCGGATCTCACCCGGGGTGCAGGCGCCGGCGTGCAAACGCCGATGGAACGGGTGACGGTCCCAGTAGCGCGGGGCGAGTGCCCGCAGCGCGGCGGCGAACGCGTCGCGGCTCAGCGGGTCCGCGGCCACGGCCAGCTGTCCCCGGAATAGGCCGAGACCTCCGGCCGGGCTTCCAGGCACTGGGTGCGCGGCGTGGTCCAGGTGCGCTTCTTGCTCTTTACGACGACAGCGGACATGAGGGTTCTCCTTGGTGTCAGGAAACGACGATCTTTCCGGTGTTCTGCGGGTAGACGGCATCGTTGTAGAAGTACGTGCCGGGCGTGGTGAAGGTGTGGGTCCAGGACTTGCCCGGCATGAGCACGCCGGTGTCGAACTCGTCGTCGAAGAACGACACGGCGGCGTGCGCGGAGGCGTTGCCCTCCGGGTTGACGAACGTGACGGTGGCGCCCACCGGGATCGTCAGGTGCTGCGGTGCCATCGCGTTCTGCGCGACGGTGTTCTCGGTGGCGCCCGGCGCGCCCCGGGTGGCGTCCCAGATCCGGCCGATGGTGACCGTGTAGCGGGCCGCGGCCCCGGTGACCGGCGCGGCGCGCACGTCGTTGCGTTGCGACGGCGGGGTCGGGGCGGGCGCCGGCGCCACGGTTCCACCGAGCTTGAACGCCCACAGGTGGTCACCCTTCGGGATGTCCGGGTAGGGCAGGCCGTTGCCGCCGGCCAGGACCGCGATGTACTGCTCACCGTCGATCTCGTACGCGATCGGGCTGGTGTGCACCCCGGCGCCGGTCTGGAAACTCCACAGCACGTCACCGGTCACGTCGTCCATGGCGTGCAGCACGCCGTCCGGGCCACCCTGGAACATCACCCGCCCGGCGGTGGTCAGGATCCCGTTGCCGTGCGCCAGCGACCATTCGCCGTCCTTGACCCAGACCGGCGTGTTGGTGACCGGATCGACCGCCGCGATCCCGCCGGCGAAGTACTCCCCCAGCGGCCGGGACGTGTTGACCCGCCCGTCGCGGGCGTTGGAGTACCCGGAGTTGATCAACCCGTAGCCGACGTAGATCCAGCCGGTGTGCGGGTTGAACGACAGGTGCGCCCAGTCCGCGCCGCCGCCGGCGCCCGGGAAGATGATCACCGGCCGGTCCCAGTGCGGGGTGTAGAGCCCGCCGGTCTCGTAGAACGGCACCGGCCGGGTGGCCTTGTCGATCCGCGGTTCCTGCGGGACGAACGGCGCACCGCCCGGAAACGGCTGGGTCGGCGCGGTCCGCTGCCGCACGTCCTGCGGGACGGGCCGCTCGGTCATGCCGTGCACCGCCTCGCCGGTGCGCCGGTCGAGGATGTAGTACATGCCGACCTTGCTGCCGTAGACGACGACCTGACGCTTGCGCCGCTGGACGACCACGTCGATGAGCACCGGCGCCATCACGTTGTCCATGTCCCAAATGTCGTGGTGCACGGACTGGAAGTGCCAGCGCCGCCTGCCGGTCTTGGCGTCCAGGGCGACGATCGAGTTGGCGAACAGGTTGTCGCCGGCGCGCGAGGAGCCGTCCGTACGCGGATAGGGTCCGCTGAACGTCCAGTAGACCAGGCCCAGCTCGGGATCGATCGCCGGGTGGATCCACGGCACCGCGCCGCCGGTCTTCCAGGAGTCACCGGCCCAGGTGTCGTGGCCGAACTCGCCGGGCCCGGGCGCCGACCAGAACGTCCAGGCGATCTCACCGGTGGCCGCGTTCAGCGCGTACGCGCGGCCGCGTGCCCCGCCGGTGCTGCCCTGCATGCCGACGTAGATCAGCCCGTCGAAGTAGACGACCGCGCCGGCCAGGGTCCCGGTCAGGCCACCGCACTGACCGTTGCCCGGGTCGCAGCCGCTGTCGGCACCGCCCTCGTCCGCGGTGATCAGCGCCTTCTGCCAGACGACGGCGCCGGTCTTCTGATCGAGGGCGTAGACGATGTTGGCGCCCGAGGTGGAGAAGACCTTGCCCTCGCCGAGCGCCACCCCGCGCATGTTGGTGCTCCTGGTGCCGAGGTTGGTCTTCCACTTGATCGCGCCGGTGCGCCCGTCGACGGCGAAGACGTTCTGCTGGGTGGTCTGCACGTAGAGCACGCCGTCCTGGACCACCGCGGTGCTCTGCTGGGCCGCGGCGGTGCTGCCGCCCTCCAGATTGGTGTGCCAGGCGCCGCCGAGCCGGTGGACGGTGCGCTTGCTGATCCGGCTCAGGTTCGAGTGATTGGTGTTGCCCAGATCGCCGCAGACCTTGGGAAAGTTCTTGCCGGGCCGGCCGAAGGCGGCTGGCTGTGCGGGGACGGCGGGACCGCCGGCCAGCGCCGGGCCGCCCACCACGGTCGCGCCGGCCGCGCCGGCGGCCGCGCTCGCCAGGAACTTGCGTCGTTGCACGGTGTCCCCGCCTCAGCCGCAGAAGGGGAGGTTGCCCATGGCGGACAGGACCCCGTTGACGACGTGTTTCTTGAAGAAGGCCTGCCCGGGATAGCCGGAGCCGTCGGTCCACGCCGCCGAGTCGTGCCCGAGCGCGGTCACCCAGGAACGGCCGCCGTCGTAGTACTGGCACCAGGAGATCGGGTGGAACGCGCCGTGGCCCGGGTGCGTGCCGGACTTGGTGGCCAGGGTGGACTCGTCGACGCCGAGCAGGAACTTCACCCGGGTCGGGAAGGGCATCCAGTTGTACCACTCGTCCTTGAACTCCCACCGCGCCGGCAGTCCGGCGGTCGACGAGTCCTTGGCGAGGGTGACGACGGTGCCGGCCTGCAGCGCGCCGTGGTCGTAGTACTGGGTGCCGCCGCACAGCCCCTCGTAGTACGGCCAGTTGTACTCGGTGCCGCCGATCGCGTTGTGGATGCCGACGAATCCGCCGCCGGCGCGCACGTACTGCCGCAGCGCGGTCTTGCCGGCGTCCAGGTGCGCGCCCGTGGTGGTGTTGACCGCCGAGCCGGGCTGCACCGCGGTGCCGTGCCTCCACAGCGTGTCCCGGCTGGTGCTGCCGAAGATCACGGCCTTGTAGGTGCTGCCGATGCCCGGCAGCTGGGTGACGTCCTCGGTCCAGTCGACGGCGACGCCGACCTCGCCGAGCCACCTGACGATCGCGTTCTGCAGCACGTGCGCCGGGGTGAGCGCCGGGTTCAGCCCGGCGGCGAGCGCGGGGCCCAGATGCGCGTGCCGGGGTCCGGCGGTACGGCTGTAGAGCAGCACCCGGTCCTGCCGGTTGCTCACCCACGGGTGGTACGACGCGGGCACCTGGCCACGGACCACGTTGTAGTACGGGTCGAAGTACTTCTCCTGGCCGCGGGGGATGTTCGTGGTGATCGGCTGCTTGGTGGTGGGTTCTTTTCCACCCGCGTGGCGGTCGCCTGCTTCGGCCGGTGATGCGACCGCTGCCGTGGCGGTGGTAGCGGCGGTGACGGCGGCGCCTCTGAGTACCGCGCGCCGAGGAAGTTGTGCCATGGACCTGCCCTTCGCCGTGAGCATCGGTCCGCCAGGCGGACCAGTGGTACCGCTGTGAGGTCTCGCTCACTATAGGGACGATCTCTCGCGCTTCACAACCATCGATTTAACGGCTGGAGATTCCGCGGTGCGGTACTTATGGACCGCCTTACGGACCGGGGTTACAGTCTCGCCATGACGGATTCGCTGGCCGCTGACTGGTGGGGCACCGCGGTGTCCCGCATCGAACCCAACCGCATCGAACTGCGCGGCACCCCGGTCCAGGACCTCATCGGTACGATCGGGTTCGGCGCGATAATCTGGCTGATGCTGCGCGGTGAGCACCCCAGCGACCCGCAGGCGGCCCTGCTGGAGGCCGCTCTGGTCGCCGGGGTCGACCACGGCCCGCACGCCCCGTCGATCGCGGTCGCCCGGATGGCCGCCACCTGCGGGGTCGGGCTCAACAACGCCATGGCCAGCGCGATCAACACCCTCGGCGACTCGCACGGCGGCGCCGGCCAGGACTGCGTGCTGCTGCTCGACGAGATCCGCGCCCGGGAGGCCGCCGGGCTCGATCCGAGCGCCGCCGCCGCGGCGGTGATCGCGGCATGGCGAGGTCGCGGGGTCCGGTACCTGCCGGGCTTCGGGCACCGTTTCCACACCCGCGATCCGCGCCGTGATCCGCTGCTGGGCCTGGTCGAGAAGGCGGTCGCCGCCCATGTGGTGCCCGGTGACCACCTGCGCGCCGCCCTGGCCGTCGAGGCGCACCTCAACGCCGGACGGAGCACGCCGGTGCCGATGAACATCGACGGGGCCACCGCCGTCATCTACGCCGAACTCGGCTTTCCCGCACCCTTGGCCCGCGGCCTGTTCGTCCTGAGCCGCAGCGTCGGCATCCTCGCCCACGCCTGGGAGGAGATGGGGCAGGGCAGGCGCAACAAGGGGCCGATCCCGCCCGCCGTCCAGCCGACCTTCCTGGGCTGATCGCATGCCTGCCCACCAGATGTCGATCGCCACGTCCTGCCTGTCCGGGACGCTCGAGGACAAGCTGGCCGCCGCCGCGGCAGCACGCTTCCACACCGTCGAACTGGCCGGCAGCGACCTGGTCGCCTCGTCGTGGTCCCCGCAGCGCATCCGCGAGGAGTGCGCGCGGCGCGGACTGTCCATCACCGCCTACGCCGGCCTCGGCGACCTGGAAGCCGTCCCGCCCCGGATCTTCGCGGCGAACCTGCGCCGCGCCGAACGCACGTTCGACCTGCTCGACCAGCTCGGCGCCGGCATGGCACTGGTCGCCTCCTCGATGTCGGCCGACGCCGTGGACGACGACGAGCTCGCCGCCGAACAACTGCACGCGCTGGCGGCCCGCGCCGCCCAGCACGGGTTGCGCCTGGCGTACGAGCCGCAGGCGTGGGGCCGGTTCGTCAGCACCTTCCCGCACGCCTGGCGCATCGTGCGCCGCGCCGGGCACCCGGCGCTGGGGCTGTGCCTGGACAGCTTCCACGTGCTCTCACGCGGCGACGACCCGTCCGGCATCCGGGTGATCCCGGGCGACAAGCTGTTCCACCTGCAGCTCGCCGACGCCGCACGCCCGACGACGGACCTGGCCGAGCGCGGCCGCCACCATCGGCTCTTCCCCGGCCTGGGCACCCTCGACCTGGCCGGCTTCCTGCGCCACTGCCTCGACACCGGCTACGACGGGCCGCTGTCACTCGACGTGCTCAACGACGTCTACCAGCAGGCCGATCCCCGGCACGCCGCGATCGACGGCATGCGCTCGCTGCTGGCCCTGCAGGAGACGACCTGCGCCCCGGCCGCGCTGCCCGCGGCGCCCGAGCTGGGTGGCATCGTCTTCACCGAACTGGCCGTGGACCACGCGTCCGGGCCCACCGTGGCCGCGGCGCTGACCGGTCTCGGTTTCGCGCACATCGGGCAGCACCGCTCGAAACCCGTGCAGCTCTGGCAGCAGGCCGATGCCCGGATCCTGCTGAACTTCGACGCCCAGCGCACGGTCACTCCCGGCACCGCGTCGGTCTGCGCGTTCGCGGTGGAGAGCGCCGACCCGGCGCGCTCCACTCGCCGGGCCGAGCAGCTGCTGGCCCCGGTGCTGCCGCGGCTGCACGAGCCGGGGGAGGCTGAGCTGGCCTCGATCGCCGCGCCCGACGGCACCGCCGTCTTCCTGGTACACACCGGGCCCGGCCGGGAGAGCTGGACGCAGGACTTCCTCCCGGTGCACGCCCCGGTGACCACCGGCGTGGTCACCGGCACCGACCACCTCTCGCTCACCGACACCGTCGACGACTTCGACGACGCGGCGCTGTTCTACCGGGTCGTGCTCGGCCTGCGCGCCGGTGAGACCACCGAGATCGCCGCGCCGTTCGGGCTGATCCGCAGCCGGGCCGCCACCGACCCGCAGCACCGGGTCCGGATCACGCTCAACACCGCGCCGTTGCGGCGCGGCGACTGGGCGCCCGCCGTGCCGAGCCCGCAACACGTCGCCTTCCGTACCGACGACGCGCTGGCTGCGGCCACGGCGATGCGCGCGCGGGGAGCTCGCCTGCTCACCATCCCGGACAACTACTACACCGACCTGGAGACCCGTCTGGACCTGGCACCGGAGTTGCTGGCCGCGCTGCGGGCGAACTCCGTCCTCTACGACCGCGACGAACACGGCGCCTACCTGCACTTCTACACCGAGATGCTCGGGTCGCGGGTCTTCTTCGCCGTGGTGCAGCGCGTCGAGGAGTACGCGGGCTACGGCGGCCCGGTCAGCGCCCCGGTCCGGATGGCGGCCCATCGGGAGCGCCGGCTGGCCACCCTGCGCGACGCCCCCACCGCGACCCCGGTACGCCAGGACTACTCCCTCGCGCACCTGACCGCGCTGAGCCTGTCCCCGCCGGAGCTGGTCGACGCGGCGGCCGAGGCCGGCTACCGCTACGTCGGGCTGCGCCTGACCCGGGTCACGCCGCAGGAACCGCACTATCCCCTGGCCACGGATCCGGCCCTGCTGCGCAGCACCAAGCTTCGCCTGGCCGCCACCGGCGTCGAGGTCCTGGACATCGAATTGGCCCGGATCAGCCCCGACGAGGACCCCCGGGACTTTCAGCGCTTCCTCGAGACCGGCGCCGAACTCGGCGCACGTCACGTCATCACCCAGCTGCCCGATCCTGATCGTCACCGCAAGACCGAGCGGTTCGCGCAACTGTGCGAGATGGCTCGCCCGCTCGGGCTCACCGTCGACCTGGAGTTCCCGTCCTGGACCGAGACTCCCGACCTGCCCTCCGCGGTCCGCGTGCTGCGCGGTGCCGATCAGCCCAACGCCGGCATCCTCATCGACCTGCTGCACTTCGCCCGCTCCGGCTCGAGCGTCGCGGACCTGCGCCAGCTGCCCGCCGCGTGGTTCCACTTCGCCCACGTCTGCGACGCGCCACCCGAGGTGCCCGGCACCAACGAGGGACTCATCCACACCGCCCGTTTCGAGCGCCTGTTCCCCGGCGAGGGCGGCATCGACGTACGAGGGATCCTCGACGCGCTGCCCGCCGGCCTCCCCTACGCGCTGGAGATCCCCCGGGCGACGCTGGTCGCCCAGATCGGCGGCAAGGAACACGCCCGCCAGGCCATCACCGCGACACGTGACTATCTGCAACGCCGCTAAGGCAGTCATTGCCATCGATACCTACGGCGGGCTACGTTGACCGAACCACCCAACGGATTGAATGGTCCGCCTGGCGGTCCAGTCGTCGAGAAGGGATGAGCAGTGGCCATCGAAGTTCCCCGGCGAGACGTCCTCAAGGGGGTCGCCGTCACGGCGGCCGCCGCCACACTGACCCCGCTCCCCGCGGCCGCGGCGCCGGCCCGGTCCTGCACGACACCGGGCGGAAAGGACTTCCCCAAGGTCGGCGGCAACTACGGCAACCAGAACTATTCGGCCCTCGACGACATCCGCCTCGGCACCGTCCACCGCCTCGGAGGCGCCTGGGTCAACCGGATCGAGGGCGGGCTGACCACCGGCACCAATCAGAGCACCGCGGTCGCGGTCGGCGGCGTGCTCTACATCGAATCGGCGCTGGGCAACGTCATCGCCGTCGACGGGCGCACCGGTCAGACCAAGTGGAAGTACACCCAGACCCGGGGCACGGTGACCCGCCGCGGTGTCGCCGTCGGCGCGGGCAAGGTCTTCACCCACGGCAAGGGCAGCTGGGTGATCGCCCTCGACCAGGAGACCGGCGCGGTCCTCTGGGAGAAGCAGATCACCGGGTACGGCACCATGGAGAAGGTCGCCATCACGTACCACGACGGCCTGCTGCACGTCGGCACGCACGACAGCGCCCGCGCCGCCGCGCTCGCGCTGAGCGCCACCGACGGCTCGCTGGTCTGGAACTTCTGGGGCACACCCGGGCCGGGCGAGCTCGGCAACGACACCTGGGCCGGCGACTCCTGGCAGGTCGGCGGCGCGACGCCGTGGATCCACCCGGCGCTCGACCCGGAGCTGGGCCTGGTCTACTGGACCTTCGGCAACGCGCGCGGCAACAACTCGTCGCAGGACGGGTCCGGCCGCGAGGGCCTGAACCTGTTCTCCAGCTCGGTCGTCGCGCTCGACCTGAAGACCGGGCAGTACCGCTGGCACTTCCAGTCCATCCACCACGACATCTGGGACATGGACAACGTGATGGCACCGGTGCTGGCCGACGTCCGGATCCGCGGCAAAATGCGCAAGATCCTTGTGTACGGCAGCAAGTCCGGCATGTACTTCATCCTCGACCGGGTCGACGGCTCCGCGCCCCTGGGCATCGACGAGGTGCCCGTCCCCCAGGAGCCCCGGCAGAAGACCTGGCCCACCCAGCCGTTCCCGCGCCAGGGACCGTGGACCGAGACCCGCGTGGTGGACCAGCCCCTCGGCACGTCGGTGCCCGGCGACCCGAACCGCGCGGTGCCCAACTACGTCCAGGGCGCGCTCTACGACCCGCACTGGGACGTGCCGGTGCTGTCCATTCCCGGCCACGGCGGCGGCGCCGACTGGAACCACCAGTCGTTCAGCCACTCCACCGGGCTGGTCTACACCGGGTACGGCTACGTCGCCGCCGCCCACTCGCTCACCGAGGCCAGCAACGGCCTGCGCCCGCCCGGCGAGTACCAGACCGGCGGAGTCGTCGCCGTCGACCCGAGCACCAACACGGTGCGCTGGAAGCGGCGGATGCCGTACTCGCTGGCACACGGCAACGGCCTGCTCAGCACGGCCGGCGACCTGATCTACATCGGCCAGCCGGACGGCAACCTGCTCGCCCTGGACGCGCACAACGGCCGGGAGAAGTGGCGTTTCCAGACCGGCGCCGCGATCAGCTCCAGCCCGATCATGTACGAGGTCGACGGCGTGCAGTACCTCGCGGTGTACGCGGGCGGAACCGGCATCCCGTACGGCGACTCGGCGCCGCGCGGCGACTTCCTCTGGGCCTTCGCCCTCGGCGGCACGGTGCCGCCCGCGCCCGCACCCCGGCCGCCGGTGATCCGCCGCCCGGTCTCCGGCGGCCCCGTGGAGGGCAGCGTCGTCGGCAACACCGTGGTGCTGGCCCGCACCTTCGACGCCGCCACCGGAACGGTCGGCAGCACCGAGTCGACCGCCGTCAACGCCATGGCACCGACCCACCTGCGGGT
Organism: Actinoplanes awajinensis subsp. mycoplanecinus; assembly: GCF_001509495.1. Classification (NCBI taxonomy): domain Bacteria; kingdom Bacillati; phylum Actinomycetota; class Actinomycetes; order Micromonosporales; family Micromonosporaceae; genus Actinoplanes; species Actinoplanes awajinensis. The sequence goes on from NZ_LLZH01000276.1 coordinate 18,332, forward strand.
CCCGGCCGGCACCACCGTCACCTTCATCAACCCGGCCGGCAACGTCAACGTGCACGGCGCGACCCAGTTCTTCGAGGGACTGTTCGACATCCGCCTGCAGCCGGGCGAGTCGTTCACCTACACGTTCCGGCGCCGCGGCGAGTACTTCTTCAACGACACCTACAGCCCCCGGCCGACCGGGAAGATCGAGGTCTACTAGGGCCGCCGGGGCGATCGTCACCGGCGGCTCTCGCGGGATCGGCGCGGCCATCGTGCAGCGGCTGCTCGACGGCGGCGCGAGCGTCGTCACCACGGCACGCAACGCCACCGACGAGACACCGAAGGGCGCCACCTTCCTCCAGGGCGACCTCAGCACGCTCGCCGGCGTTCAGGCCTTCACCGCGGCAGCGCTGCGCGAACTCGGCGGCGTCGACATCGTGGTGAACAACGCCGCCGCGGCCCGGACCCACCTCGGCGGCATCGCCTCCATCCCCGACGAGGAATGGCTCGACGCCCTCGACCTCAACTACCTGTCCGCCGTACGCGTCACCAACGCGCTGCTGCCGGCGCTGCGCGAGGCCGAGCCGGCAGCGCGATCGTCAACATCTCCTCCGGGTCGGCGATCCTGCCCAGCCCGCCGCTGGCGCACTACGCCGCCGCCAAGGCCGCGCTCAACACCTACGGCAAGGCGCTCGCCGCCGAGCTCGCGCCCGCCGGGATCCGGGTCACCACGATCATGCCCGGCAACGTGCTCGCCCCCGGAGCCGACGCGATCCGCCAGAACTTCGCCGACGCGATGGGCGTCGAGCTCGCCGCGACCACCGCGGGCGTCCCGCTCGGGCGCCCCGGTGACCCGCGTGACATCGCCGAGACCGTCGCGTTCCTCCGTCTCCGACCGAGCCCAGTGGATCACCGGCGCCAGCCTGAACGTCGACGGCGGCGAGCTTCCCGCCATCTGACTCCGGACCCGGTCGGCCGCGCGGGCCTGGAACGAGGTCGCGCGCACGAGGCGCCGGCGCTCAGGGCCGCCGGCCGCCGGGGATCTTGGCGAAGCCGGTGAGATGCGCGTACGCGACCGCGTGGGTTCGGTCCCGCAGGTCGAGTTTGTGCAGGATGTTGGAGACATGGGTCTTGACGGTCTGCTCACCGACGTGCAGAAGCCCGGCGATCTCCGCGTTGGTGAGTGCCCGGCTGAGCAGTTGCAGCACCTCCCGTTCGCGGGCGGTCAAACGGTTGAGCGCTGCCGGCTGCTCCTCCGGCACTGCCAGGGTGCTGGCGAACCGGGCCGCGTGACGCCGCAGGATCGAAGGATCGAGAAGGAAGTCTCCGCGCGCGGCGATACGGATGGCGGAGAGCATCTCCTCCGGTGGCATCGACTTGAGCAGAAAGCCGCATGCCCCGGCGGTCATGGCTCGGCGTACGAGGTCGTCGGTGTCGTGTGTCGTCAGCACGATGACCCGGGTCTTGTTACCGGGCGCGGCCAGGATGGCGCCGGCCGCGGCCAGCCCGTCACGCCGGGGCATGCGCACGTCGAGAACGGCGACGTCGGGGCGCAGCCGCAGCGTCCCCTCGACGGCCTGGTCACCGTCGGCCGCCTCCGCCACGCAGACGAGATCGTCCTGGGTGTCGAGAAGGGCGCGGAAGCCCGAGCGGAACAGCGCATGATCGTCGGCCAGCAGCACGGTGACCGGTGCGGGCGAGGTCAACGGGAATCCTCCAGATCGATGATGACGGCGGTGCTCCAGTGACGGCCGTCCGGCTGCGGGCCGCTGATCATCCGGCCGCCGAAGGCTTCGGTACGCTCCCGGATCCCGCTGAGACCGCGGCCCTGGCCGTGGGCACCGGCGGGAGGACGGTACGGGTTGATCGTCTCCACCTCGACCGTGTGCGCCCGGTAGCGCACGGCAACCTCGATGGTGCTGCCGTCACCGTGCCGTAACGCGTTGGTCAGCATCTCCTGGACGATGCGGTACAGGGCGCCGTCGAGCGTCTGCGGAAGGCCGAACGGCGTCCCGGTGATCGTGCAGCGCGCCGCCATTCCCGCGGTGCGGAACCCGTGCAGCAGCTCGTCGATCCGGTCCAGGCCGGGCTGCTCGTCCGCCGCTGACCGCTGGCCGTGCAGCACGTCGAGCATGTGCCTCAGATCGCCCAACGCGGAACGGCTCGCCTGCTCGACCGAGCGCAGCGAACCGAGCGCGGCATCGTCGGCTCCGGCTCGGGCGAACCGCAGCCGGGCCGCCCCGGCGTGCACACTGATCGCGCTCACGTGATGCGTGATGACGTCGTGCAGGTCGCGGGCGGTTGCCGCGCGATCCTCGGCGACGGCTCGCTCGACGGCCTCGCGGGCATCGCGTTCCTCCAGTTCGGTCCGCTTCCTCAGCTCGTCGAGGTGCCTGCGCCGGGCCGTCGTGTACCGCCCGACGAGCCAGGAGACCATCCCGATCTTCAAAGCGGCGACCACGACGTGCCAGTCGAAGGCATAGCCGCGGACCAGGTGAGCGATGACGAGGCCGAGGACGACCACGACGAGGCTGCCGACCGCGAAGCCGCCGCGCAGCCAGGCTCCGGCCCGGAACGACGCGACCAGTACCCCGGTCTCGTTGAGCCCCAGTGACCGCGGCCCGCCCAACAGGACGGCGCCGCCCACGTTGACACCGACGGCCGCCACGGCGACCAGGCCGGAGTACCGCGTCGGGGTGGCGAGCGCGGCATCCGCCGCGATGACGGCGAGGAGTACCACCATCCAGCGCCAGCCGCCGACCGGCAGGTCCTGCACGACGAAAGCGAGCACATCGAAAGTCACGCAGGCGGCCGTGACCAGCAACGACTGGCGGGTGAGGCGGCGATGCGCCCTGGCGTAACTGCTCAACGGGCACCCTTCGACGACGATGATCAGGTGAACATGACCGGTTCCGACCGGTCGGCGCATCCCTCGCGCGGGGGAGATCACCTCTGTCCACGGAGGGAGGATTCCATGATCACGGATCTCTAGGTTTGCGGGCATGGTGAAATTCACGCCGCGCCGCCCCACCGTCCTCAGGTCGGCCGGTCTGGTGACGACCGCACTGATCATCGGGTTGATCCCGGTCGTCGCGACGAGCGCACCGCCGGCCGCGACCGTCCCGCCGGGAGCCCGGCCGGGGTCGGTGACGATGCATGCCTGCGAGTACCAGACGGAATCCGGAAAGGCGCCGGCCGACTGCGGCACCCTGGTGGTCCCCGAGAACCGGCGAGATCCTCGGTCGGAGCTCATCGCACTGCCGGTGATCCGGGTACGCGCCACCGTCGCGTCGCCCGCAGAGCCGATCTTCCGGCTCGGCGGTGGACCCGGCGCGACGAACATGACCTTTCCCCAGGCCGGTCGGCTCACCGGGAAACACGACGTCGTACTCGTCGGCTACCGCGGCGTCGACGGATCCCGGCGTCTGGACTGCCCCGAGGTCACCGGCACCCTGGAATCGTCGGCCGACATCACCGGCGCGAAGTCTCAGCGCGCCGTCACCGCGGCCTTCCGGGCCTGCGCGACCCGGCTGACCGGACTCGGTGTCGATCTCACCGCCTACTCGGTGGCCCAGCAGGTGGACGACCTGGAAGCCGCTCGCCAGGCGCTGGGCTATCAGCGGATCAACCTGCTCAGCTCCAGCGCCGGCACGCGTACCGCGATGGTCTACTCGTGGCGTCACCCGGCGTCGCTGGCCCGCTCGGCCATGCTCTCGGTGAACCCGCCCGGTCACATGATCTGGGATCCGGCGATCACCGACTCGCAGATCGACCAGTACGCGCAACTGTGCAAGGCCGACAGCCGTTGTTCCGCCCGTACCCCTGATCTGGCGGCCTCGATGAGGTCGGCCGGCACCGACGCGCCGAGCAGGTGGGGTCCGCTGCACATCAAGAACAGCACCGTACGCACCGTGGCCCTGTACGGCATGCAGATGAACGGTATGGACTCCGCACCGCGCAACGCACCGAACGTCATCGACGCGTACCTGCGCGCCGCCGCCGGCGACGCCAGCGGCTTCTGGGCGATGTCGGCACTGGGCGACGTCGTGCTGCCCAGCTCGATCGTCTGGGGCCAGTTCGCCTCATTCGCCATGATCGACGCACCGGCCGCCCAGCGCTACTACGCCGCCGGCGGCGACCCGGGCTCCATCCTCCGCAACTCGGGTTCGGACTTCCTGTGGGGCGGCCCGGCCGGGTACGCCACCGTGTGGCCGGACAGCCCCGACAACGCCGAGTACCGCACCGTGCGGACCAGCGACGTCGAGACGTTGCTGGTCAGCGGCTCCGTCGACTTCTCCACCCCGGCTCAACTCGCCGCCCGGGACCTGCTGCCGTCCCTCTCCCGGGGCCGTCAGGTGATCCTGCCGGAGATGGGCCACACCGGCGACATCTGGGAGTACCAGCCCGAGGCCGGCCGGCACCTGCTGACCACCTTCTTCGACACCGGTGCCGTCGACGCGTCCCACTTCGTCACGCAACCCGTCGACTTCACTCCCCCGGCGCTCAGCATGGCCACCATCGCCAAAATCCTTCTCGGTGTCGCCCTCGGCGGTGCGGCGCTCGCCCTGGCACTGCTCGCCGGGTTCGCCCGGCACGTCCGCCGCCACGGCGGTTTCCGCCCCCGGGCCGGATTGTGGCTGCGGATCCTGACGCCTCTCCCGATCGGCTCGGGTTCCTGGCTGCTGGCGACTCTGCTGGTCTGGACGATGCTGCCGTCACTCGCCATCAGCGGAGCGGTGGCCACCATCCTGCCGGTCAGCCTGGCGGTGGGCATCGGCGCCCACCTGTGCTGGACACGCCCGGACCGTTCCGCCCGCATGCGCCGGGCCGGCCTGTCGGCCGCGATCGGCGGGGCGACCCTCGGCGCCGTGATCGGTTACGGCTCGGCGGACGGCATCGTCGCTCCGCTCTGGGCGGTGCTCGGCGCGGCGGCGGCCACCAACTTCGCGCTGGTGGCGCTCGACTGCGCGGCCGCCGCGCGCCGGCGGCCGCTGTCCGGCGCGGGCTCCGCCGACGTCATCGCCGGGGATCCTCAGGTGGAGAGCCCGCTCGCCGGTGGCGGCCGCGATCAGGGGTTGAACAGGTAGTCGACGGCCTGCTCGGCGGCGGTGGTCGCGAGGTCGGCGTCATCGCGGTTGTCCACCCTTCCAGGGGGCGAATCAGCCAGACGGCACCGGCAGACCTCCCGGCGCCGCTACCGCGGACAACGCCGAAGGGTTCCGCTACCTGCGGCCGGTCACGCGGCGAAGCCGGCCGTTTCGTCGGCGGCGGTGATCTGGGCGTGGAAGCGCCGATGGACCCAGCAGGTCTCGCCGCGGAGACTGATCTTCGCCCAGCGGCCGCGGACCGGGCCGAGCCGGGTGCGGCGCGGCAGGGTGCCGATCAGTCGTCGCGGGTCGGCGCCGCCGGAGAACGTGGTGCTCTCCAGCACGTAGATGGCGTCGTCGGTCACGGCCACGCACCGGTACTTGATCCAGAACATGGTCAGGCCGGTCACGTAGGTGATGACGAAGAACAGGAAACTCGGTGCCGACTGGCAGACGAACACCTGCCGGATCGGTGCGCCCTCCGGCAGCAGAGGGGCGGCGCGGCGCACCAGATCGTCCCGCGGCTGCCTCTCCCGCGGGCCGGCCGCCTCCCCGTGACCCTTCACGTCCCGACTTCTATCACACTCGCGAGCGCCCGAGCCGAGCCGGACCATCGGACAACCAGACCTGCCACCGGACTCAGGCATCGGTGTCCCGGCCCGCACATCCGGACCAGGTCCGCCTGGACCCCAGCCAAAGAGTTGACAGATGGAGGCTCAAGTTTTATTGGTTGAAGACGAGAGCTTCGGCGATTCCCGACGTGAAGGAGGTTGGCCATGGGACACGCCGTAGGTATCGACTTGGGCACCACCAACTCCGTCGTGGCCGTGTACGAGGGCGAAGCGCCGCAGGTGATCGCGAACGCGGAGGGCGGGCGGACGACACCGTCGGTGGTGGCGTTCCCCGACAGCGGCGAGCGCCTCGTCGGGCAGCTCGCGCGCCGGCAGGCCGTGCTGAACCCGAAGGGCACGATCTCGTCGGCCAAGCGGTTCATCGGCCGCCGCCACGAGGAGATCGAAACGGAAGCCGATCAGGTTTCGTACGACGTGACCGCGGGCCCGGAGGGCGCGGTCCGCTTCGCCGTCCGGGGTAAGCAGTACGCGCCGGAGGAGATCAGCGCACAGGTGCTGCGCAAGCTGGTCGACGACGCCGCCAAGCATCTGGGCGAAAAGGTCACCGACGCGGTGATCACCGTGCCCGCGTACTTCAACGACGCACAGCGACAGGCCACCAAGGCCGCCGGCCGGATCGCCGGGCTGAACGTGCTGCGGATCATCAACGAGCCCACCGCGGCGGCGCTGGCCTACGGGCTGGACAAGAAGGGCCACGAGACGGTCCTGGTGTTCGACCTCGGTGGTGGCACGTTCGACGTCAGCATCCTGGACGTCGGTGACGGTGTGGTCGAGGTGCGATCCACCGCCGGTGACACCCACCTGGGTGGCGACGACTTCGACCGCCGCCTGGTCGATCATCTCGCCCAGGAGTTCCAGCGCGACAACGGCATCGACCTGCGTACCGACCCGCAGGCGCTGCAGCGGCTCTACGAGGCCGCCGAGAAGGCCAAGACCGAGCTGTCGTCGGTGACCCAGACGCAGGTGAACCTGCCGTTCATCACCGCCGACGGTTCCGGTCCGAAGCATTTGATCACCACGGTCACGCGGGCGAAGTTCGACCAGCTCACCGCCGACCTGGTGGAACGCTGCCTCGGGCCGGTACGCCAAGCCCTGGCGGACGCGAAGATCAGCGAGAACGATCTGGACGAGGTGATCCTGGTCGGCGGCTCGACCCGCATTCCGGCGGTGCAGGCGCTGGTGAAGCGGCTGACCGGCGGCAAGGAGCCGAACATGTCGGTCAACCCCGACGAGGTCGTCGCGCTCGGCGCCGCCGTGCAGGCCGCCGTGCTGCAGGGCGAGGTCAAGGATGTCCTGCTGCTGGACGTCACCCCGCTGTCGCTCGGTGTGGAGACCCTGGGCGGGCTGATGACCAAGCTGATCGAGCGCAACACCACCATCCCGACCCGCCGCTCCGAGGCCTTCACCACCGCCGAGGACAACCAGCCCGCCGTGGATGTGGTGGTGCTGCAGGGCGAGCGGGAGAAGGCCGCCGACAACCGGGTGCTGGGCCGGTTGCGGCTGGAGAACATCCCGCCGGCGCCGCGCGGGGTGCCGCAGATCGAGGTCACCTTCGACATCGACGCCAACGGCATCCTCAACGTCTCCGCCAAGGACTCCGCCACCGGGACCGAGCGGAAGATCACCATCTCCGGCTCGGGCACCCTGGACGAGGCGGACGTGCAGCGGATGGTCGCCGACGCCGAACAGCACCGGGCCGACGACGCGAAGCTGCGTGAGCAGGTGGAGGCCCGTAACACCCTCGACTCGGCCGCCTACCAACTCGAGCGGCGCCTGGCCGAGCTCGGTGACGGCGTGGCGGTGCACGACAGGGCCCGCGCCGAGATGCTGGTCGGTGACGCCCGGCAGGCGATCAAGGACGAGACCCCGCTGGACCGGATCCGCTCGCTGACCGCCGACCTGCAGCAGATGCTGCACGGCCTGGCCACCACCTCGGCAGGGTCCACCGCCACCGGAGCCGGCGGCACGACGGCCGGTCCGGCCGCGGGCGGGGACGACGTGATCGACGCCGACTACTCCCCGGCCGGCTGAGCGGCCTGCGACGAGCGACACAGGGAGGTGACCTGAGATGACCAGCGCCCAGCACCATGCCCGTCCGCACGACGCGGACGCTGCGGACACTGCGGCGCAGGCACGGGTGCCGGCCGACGCGGACACCGCGCCGGGCGGCACCCGGGCCGAACCGGACCCGCGGGATGCCGGGCCGACGATCGCGCAGCTGGAGGACCGGTGGCGAAGGACCGTCGCGGAGCTGGACAACCTGCGCAAGCGGTTCAAACGGCAGCTGGCCGAGCAGGCCCGCGCCGAACGGGCTCGCACCACCGCGGTGTTCCTGCCGGTGCTGGACAACCTGGAACTGGCGTTGCGGCACGCCGACGCGGACCCGGCGTCGATCGTCACCGGAGTACGCGCCGTGCACGCCCAGGCGGTCGACGCGCTCGCCGGCCTCGGCTTCCAGCGCATCGACACCGCCGGGGTCCGGTTCGACCCGGCCCGACACGAGGCCGCCGGATCGATACCCGCCACCGATGGCGTGCAACCGGGCACCGTGACCGACGTACACCGGGCGGGCTACGCCGCCGGCGACGGGACGCTGGTGCGCCCGGCCGTCGTCACCGTCGCGCAGGCGCCCGAGCACCAGCAGCCGACTGCGGCAGCTGAGCGGGACGAGCAGGACAGCTAGCAAGGGAGCGAAGCGGTGGCTACCACGACAACCGACTACTACCAGGTTTTGGGAGTCGAGCGGTCAGCCGGGCAGGACGAGATTCAGCGTGCCTACCGCAAGCTGGCCCGCCACTTCCATCCGGACCTCAACAGAGAGCCCGGCGCCGAGGACCGGTTCAAGGACATCAACGAGGCCTACGAGGTCCTGTCGGATCCGAAGAAGCGCTCCCGCTACGACCGCTACGGCCCGCAGTGGCGGCAGATCCCCGAGGACTACGACGGCCCGATGCCGGGCAGTGACCCGTTCGCGGCCGGTGGTGGACGGCGGGTGTACGTCAACACCGGCGGTGGTGGGTTCGACGAGACCGGCTTCGGCGGCGTGGGCATCGACGACCTTCTGGGCGGGTTGTTCGGCGGCCGCGCCGGTGCCGGTGGTTTCGGGCGGGGCAGCAGGGTGTCAGCGCCGGGCGCGGACAGCGAGGCCGAGATCGAGCTGAGCGTGCCGGACGCCTACGCCGGCGGGCGGCGGCGGATCACGCTGCAGACACCGTCGGGGCCGCGCAGCTTCGACGTCACCGTGCCGGCCGGCGTGACCGACGGGCAGCGCATCCGGCTGGCCGGGCAAGGCTCGGGCGGGCTCGGCGGTGGCCCGCGCGGCGACCTGTACCTGATCGCGCGGCTGGCCCCACACCCGCGCTACCGGGTCGAGGGCCGCGACATCACCGTTCAGCTGCCGGTCACCCCGTGGGAGGCGGTGCTCGGCGCGAACGTGCCGGTGGACACACCCGGCGGCCGGGTGCAGGTGCAGGTCCCGGCCGGGTCGTCGTCCGGGCGGCGGCTGCGGCTGCGTGGCCGCGGCATGCCCAACCCGAACGGCGCCGCGGGTGACCTGTACGCCGAAGTCAAGATCGTCATCCCGGCTCAGGTGACGCCGGACGAGCGGCAACTGTGGCAACGCCTCGCGCAGACCGCCACATTCGACCCGCGCAATGACCGGGCCGCACCGTCGGGAGGCCGGTCATGACGCGCTACGTCCTGGCCCGGCAGGCTCCGGTACCCCTCTTGACAGTGGCGCAGTTCGCCGCCGCGACCGGCCTGAACCCACACGAGGTGACCCGGCTGGTCGCACTCGGGCTGCTGGACGCCGTCGCCGGCTCGGCGGGGCCGGTGCTGCCCGCGACGCAACGGGCCCGGGCCGCCCGCATCACCCGGCTACGAGCCGGGCTCGGTTTGAACTACACCGCGCTCGGAGTGGTCCTCGACCTGCTGGAGCGCATCGAACAGCTGCAGGCCGCACTGCGCGCCGAACGCAGCGACCGGAACGGACAGTGGAGGTGATCAGCTGATGGACGCCCACCGCTTGACCCAGAAATCGCAGGAAGCGCTGCACGACGCGCAGACCAGGGCGCAGCGTTTCGGGCACGTCGAGGTCGACGGCGAGCACCTGCTGCTCGCCCTGCTCGCCCCACCGGACGGCCTCGCCGGCCGCCTGCTCTCGCAGGCCGGCGCCGACCCCGACGCGGTACGCGCCACCGTCGAAGCCGAGCTTGGCCGTAGGCCCCGCGTGTCCGGGCCGGGGACGCAGCCGGGGCAGGTGTTCGTCACCCAGCGGCTGTCGCGTCGAAGCCGAGCTTGGCCGTAGGCCCCGCGTGTCCGGGCCGGGGACGCAGCCGGGGCAGGTGTTCGTCACCCAGCGGCTGTCGCGGTTGCTGGAAACCGCCGACCGGGAGACCAAGCGCCTCAGGGACGAGTACGTCTCGGTCGAGCATCTGCTGCTGGCACTCGCCGAGGAAGGCTCGCAGACGGCGGCCGGACGGGCGCTGCACGAGCACGGCCTGACCCGCGACCGGCTCCTGGATGCTCTGACCGGGATCCGCGGCAATCAGCGGGTCACCTCCACCAACCCCGAGGTCGCGTACGAGGCCCTGGAGAAGTACGGCAGGGACCTGGTCGCCGACGCCCGCGCCGGCAAGCTCGACCCGGTCATCGGCCGCGACACAGAGATCCGCCGGGTGGTGCAGATCCTATCCCGCAAGACCAAGAACAACCCGGTGCTCATCGGCGACCCTGGTGTCGGCAAGACCGCCATCGTCGAGGGCCTGGCCCAGCGCATCGCCCACGGCGACGTCCCGGAGGGACTACGCGACAAGACCGTCTTCGCCTTGGACATGGGCTCGCTGGTGGCCGGGGCGAAGTACCGCGGCGAATTCGAGGAACGCCTCAAGGCCGTCCTCGGTGAGGTGAAGGCGGCCGAGGGCCGGATCCTGCTGTTCGTCGACGAGTTGCACACCGTCGCCGGCGCCGGCGGCGGCGCCGAGGGCACGATGGACGCCGGGAACATGCTCAAGCCGATGCTCGCCCGCGGCGAACTGCACATGATCGGCGCCACCACCCTGGACGAGTACCGCAAGCACATCGAGAAGGACGCCGCCCTCGAACGCCGCTTCCAGCCGGTCGTCGTCGACGAGCCCAGCGTGGCGGATGCCGTCTCGATCCTGCGAGGACTGCGGGAGCGGCTAGAGGTGTTCCACGGCGTCCGCATCCAGGACGCGGCACTCGTGGCAGCGGTGACCTTGTCGCATCGCTACATCTCGGACCGATTTCTGCCCGACAAGGCCATCGACCTGGTCGACGAGGCCTGCGCCATGCTGCGCACCGAAATCGACTCCCAGCCCGCCGAGCTCGACCAGGCCGACCGCAGGTTGCGCCGGCTCGAGATCGAGGAAGCCGCCCTGGCGAACGAGGACGACCCGGCGTCGAAGGCCCGGTTGGATCAGCTGCGCAGGGAGCTGGCCGACCTGCGCGGCGAGGTCGACGCGATGCGCGCGCAGTGGCAGGCCGAACGCTCGGCCATTCGCAAGGTCCAGGCCCTGAGAGAGGAGATCGAGCAGGTACGCCACGACGCCGATGCCGCCGAACGCGCGTACGACCTCAACCGGGCTGCCGAACTCCACCACGGCAAACTGCCTGAGCTCGAGCGTCGCCTGGCCGCGGAGGAGGAACGGCTGGCCGGCAAGCAAGGCCGGCGCAGGTTGCTGCGCGAGGTGGTCACCGACGACGAGATCGCCGGCATCGTCTCCCGCTGGACCGGCATACCCGTGTCCCGGCTGGTCGAGGGCGAACGGCAGAAGCTGCTGCGCCTGGACGAGATCCTGCACGAGCGGGTCGTCGGCCAGGACGAGGCCGTCGGGTTGGTCGCCGACGCGGTCATCCGCGCCCGGTCCGGCGTCAAGGACCCCCGCCGGCCGATCGGCTCGTTCCTCTTCCTCGGCCCCACCGGTGTCGGCAAGACCGAACTCGCGAAAACCCTCGCCGCGGCGCTGTTCGACAGCGAGGACAACATGATCCGCCTGGACATGAGCGAATATCAGGAACGGCACACCGTCTCGCGGCTGGTCGGCGCCCCGCCCGGTTACGTCGGCTACGACGAGGGCGGCCAGCTCACCGAGGCCGTACGGCGCAAGCCGTACAGCGTGGTGCTGTTCGACGAGGTCGAGAAGGCCCACCCGGACGTGTTCAACACCCTGCTGCAGTTGCTCGACGACGGCCGGCTCACCGACGCGCAAGGCCGCACAGTCGATTTCCGCAACACCGTCATCGTGATGACCTCCAACATCGGCTCGCAACACCTGCTCGCCGGGGTCACCGGCGCCGGGGACATCAAGGACGACGCCCGCACCCAGGTGATGGCCGAACTGCGGGCGCATTTCCGGCCGGAGTTCCTCAACCGCGTCGACGACGTCGTACTGTTCAAGCCGCTGACCCTGCCCGAGATCGAGAAGGTCGTCGACCTGCTCGTCGCCGACCTGCGGCACCGGCTCGCCGACCGGCAGCTGGGCTTGGAGCTGACCGAGGCGGCGCGCCGGCACATCGCCGCCGAGGGCTTCGACCCCGTCTTCGGCGCCCGGCCGCTACGCCGCTATCTGCAGCGCGAGGTCGAGACCCGGATCGGCCGGGCCCTGCTGGCCGGCGACGTCGCCGACGGCTCGGCCGTCGTCGTCGACCACAGCGGCGACGCCGGGCTGACCGTCACCTGGACCACACCACACCGTTCACCGGAGGCCACCGCCGCTCGGGCTGTCTGAGCGGCGGGCCGCCGAACCGGACAACTGGTTCAGGACAGCAGGCCGTGCTCGTGGGCGAACACCGCGATCTGCACCCGGTCGCGCAGCGCCAGCTTGCGCAGGATCGCCCCGACGTGCGTCTTCACCGTCGACTCCCCCGCGAAGATCTCCACGGCGATCTCCACGTTCGACAGGCCACGGGCCACCGCCCGGAAGACGACCCGCTCCTTGCCGGTCAGGGCGAGATAGGCGTCCGGCACCGGCCTCGGCGCCGGGAAGTGGCTGGTCAGCAGGGCTGTGAGGTCGTTGGGGGCGAGTACCGCGTTGCCCGCGTGGACGCTGCGGACCGCGTCGGTCAGCTGGGCCGGCGTGGTGTCCTTCAGCAGGAAGCCACTCGCGCCGTGCCGGATCGCGGTGGCCGCCCGGTCGTCGAGGTTGAACGTGGTGAGCACCAGTACCCGCACCGGCGGGGAGGGCGCGGCGGCGTAGATCTGCCGGGTCGCTTCGACACCGTCCATCACCGGCATGCGCAGATCCATGAGTACGACGTCCGGCCGCAGCTCCTTCACCAGGCGTACCGCGTCCGCGCCGTTGCCGGCCTCGCCGACCACGGTGATTCCCGGCTGGGCGTCGAGGATGACCCCGACACCGGCCCGGAACAGCTCCTGGTCGTCGACGACCAGCACGGTGATGTCGTTCATGACAGCGGGATCCTCGCCGTCACGACGAACACCTCGCCTCGCACGCCGGTGGACAGGGTGCCACCGACCGTGGCGAGCCGCTCGCGCATGCCGTCCAGCCCCGACCCCGATCCGGGTGACGACAGCCGGTCGCCGGGGGCCGGCTCGATCCCGTTGCGGACCTCGATCTGCAGGGCGTCGGAGGACCAGATCCTGCGTACCGTCAAAGCCCCTCCTCGCAGACCGTGCCGGATCGCGTTGGTCAGCATCTCCTGGAGCACCCGGTAGGCGGCGGCTCGCTGCGGCTCCGGCAGCGCCCGCGGCGTGCCGTCGTGGCCGGAGACCACCTCGTGGCCGCCGGCGCGCAGGTTGTCGATCAGGTTGTCGAGGTCGTCGGTGGTGTCGCCGGTCGCGGTCAGGACCTCCCGCACGTCGCCCAGCGAGGCGCGCGCCGACGTCGCGATCGTCGCCAGCGCCGACTTGAGGGCGGCGGGATCGTCGTCCGGCAGATACCTGCCGGACTCCGCCTGCGCCAGGATCACGGCCAGGGAATGACCGACCACGTCGTGCACGTCGCGGGCCAGGCGGGTCTGGGCCGCACGCATCCGGGCGACCTCCTCGGCCCGCGCGCGTTCGCGCGATGCCCGGTCCAGGTCGATGCGGGCCCGGCGGGAGATCCGCAGGGTGAGCCCGCCCAGCCAGGGCATGGCGAGCAGCACGCCGAACACCAGGCCGGCACCGATCCGCCAGCCGAGCCCGAGGTGGTCGACGGTCGACTCGAACAGGTTCCGTGAGGCGTACGGCGGGTCGAGCCAGACCAGGTCGTTGCCGATCAGCACGACCGCGACCACCGGCCCGGCGACGATCGAGGCGGCGCTCGCCCAGAGGACGGCCCGGTCACCCCAGCGGGCCAGCCCGAACGCGATGACCGCCCACGCCGCCTGGGTGAGCAGGAACGGCGTCGCCGTGGCCGCCTGGCCGATCGCGGTCAGCCAGACCAGCCCCAGCGAGGCGGCAGGGATCCGCCGGACCAGGCCGACGGCCAGGGCGGTACCGAGCACGACCAGCGTGACGAGCGGGCCCCGGCCGGACTCCTGCAGCCCGTCCTGCATCGCGAACTCCAGGCCCCCGGCCAGCAGCACGCCGGCTGCCGCGGCCGTGCAGGACAGCGTGCTGCGATCGTTCACGGCGACCACCTTAGGCCGCGGGTCAGCCGGCCGGCCGGTCGAAGGTCATGCCGTCGATGATCGCGGGCCGGACACGGTGGCGCCTCGCTCTCAGGTATCGATCGTGGCGTGCCGCCGGTACCTGGGTACCGCCGGCTCCGACGTGAGGTGGATCCGCCGCCGGCCGGGTCGTCGCCATGCTGGCCGGCATGGACGGCATGGACGGCATGGACGGCATGGACGGCATTTTCCTGGAGTTCTCCGCGGCGGCCGTGGGGGGCGTGGTGGCGGCGGTGCTGGTGACCGGCTGGGTGCTGGTGCTGTGGCGGCGTCACGACCTCACGGTGCGGCGGCTGCTGCTGGCCGGGGTGACGAGCTGTTACCTGGCCGGGGTCGCCATGGTGACCGTGCCGTTGCAGATCCGTACCGGCGACTTCGGCAACCTGGTCCCCTGGTACGAGCGGGCGCATCTGGTACCGCTGGCCGGACTCGACACCACCACGCTCGTGCTGAACATCGTGATGACGGTCCCGGTCGGCGTATTGCTACCGCTGCTGGTCGAGGTACACGGCGTCGGGCAGGTCGCGCGGACCGGCCTGGCGATGAGCGCCGCGATCGAGGTGATGCAGTTCGTCACCGACGTTCTGATCAGTGGCGGGCGGACGGCGGACGTGAACGACCTGGCCGCGAACACGCTGGGCGCGGTGCTGGGCTACCTGCTCTACCGCGCGCTGATCGGTGTTCCCGTCGTCGCCCGCATCGCCGCGGGGCCACGGCCGGGGAACCTCCGGCAAACCCTGAAGCAGTGACACCACGCCGGGAACGATGAGCAGGATCGCTAGAGCAGCGCCTCAGGTCGTGACGCGCTGGTCTGCCAGCCGAGCAGGATGGCGTGCACGGCCTGTTCGGCGAGGCGCTGGGCGCGCTGGTTGCCGATGGTGCCGAGGCAGCCGAGCGACGCCATGCCGTACACGGTGCCCCAGATGATCTCGCAGGCCTCATCGAGGTCGGCCAGCACCACGTCGTGCGCCTGTGACCAGGTGGTGAGCTGGTCCTTGAAGATGTCGACGGCCGGTTCGGCGACGCGCCGACGTTCGTCGGCCGCGACGGCGGTGCCGTTCATGACCTCGTAGAGGTGCGGATGTGCGCCGGCGAACCGGACGTACCCGGCGGCGACCCGCAGCATGCGCTGGTCGATGCCGGATTCGCCGAGGGCCTGCTGCAACTCGACCAGCAAGAGGCCGTGACCGTACGCCACGAGTTCCAGCAGGAGTGCCTCTTTGTTGGCGAAGTGCTGGTAGACGACAGGTGCGGAGTATTCGATGTCGGTCGCGATGCGCCGGATGGTCAGCGCCGCGCTGCCGTCGTTCTCCAGGACGTGCAGCGCCGCCTCGATGATCCGGTCGCGGATGCTCGCCCGTTCCCGGGCTCGCCTCTGACTGCTCGACATCTCGGTCACTCGCTCTCGATGGTGTCCCCGGACACTAACCGCCGCCCTTGACGGGGCTGTTCCGGCCCACCTAGGTTAACGGCGTTAGAAGTTCTAACGCCGTTAGAAAGTGTGCTCGGGCGACGATCGACCACATCGATCGACCGAGGAAATCGAGGCGGCCCTCCCGACCGCTCCGGACGCTCACCAGAAGGAGAAGGCCTCTCATGGCCGAACATGTCATCATCGGCGCCGGTTCCATCGGCACCACCGTCGCCCGCCTGCTCGTCGAGCGCGGAGAGCACGTCCGGATCATCACGCGCAGCGGGTCCGGCCCCGAGCACCCGCTGATCGAACGGGTGGCCGCGGATGCGTCGGACCCGTCCCGCCTGACCGAGTCGGCCCGCGGCGCCAAGGTCGTCTATCACGCCGCGAACCCTCCGTCATACACCTCGTGGGAACGCCTGCTGCCGCCGCTGCAGACGGCGGTGATCGCCGCCGCGAAGGCCGCCGACGCCGTGCTGGCGCTGACCGGCAGCATGTACGCGTACGGCCCGCAGCCCGGCGGCCGGATGAACGAGCACACTCCGATGGCCGCCGCGGGACACAAGGGTCGCCTGCGCAAACGGTTGTGGGAACAGGCCCTCGCCGCCGGCATCCGTACCGTCGAGGTCCGTGGCTCCGACTACATCGGCAAGGACGCGAACGGCATCTACCCGCTGCTGATCGAACCGGCGCTGGACAAGGGCAGGACGGCCTGGATCACCGGACACCTCGACATGCCGCACACGTTCACCGTCAACACCGACATGGCCCGGGCCCTCACCACGCTCGCCCTGGACGAGCGCGCGTGGGGGCGGGCCTGGCACGTGCCGTCGCCGCCGGCCATCACCATCCGGGAACTGGCGGGGCGCTACGCCGCCGCTGCTGGCAAGCCGCCCATCAGGTTGCGGCAGATGCCGCGTTTCGTGATGCGGACGGCCGGGCTGGTGGTACCGATCGCCCGCGAGATGGCCGAAATGGACTATCAGTGGTACGCGCCGTTCTTGATGGACGCGACGGAAACAGCTCGCACGTTCGGCCTGACCGCCACCGATCTCGACACCGCCGTTCGCGCCGAGGTGGGTCATCACACCCGCGTCTGACAAGGAAAGGCCACGAGCGACCGGCGAGCCTGACCACCGGCATCAGTCACGGCTGGAGCACACACTCTGCCACCCGCGAACTGATCGACTGGCTGCGTGCCCACAACGAGAAGCCGCCCGGTGAGCGCATCGCCTTCCACGGTTTCGACGCTCCTACCGAGATCGCCGGCGCGTCCAGCCCCGGCCCGCTCCTGCGTGAGCTGCGCGAGGACCGGGGCAGACCGACTGATGCCACATCCGGTCCACGCCGTGCAAGGTTCGGCGAGCGTGGTCCACCCAGGCCCAGGCACCGCCGACGAGGTGACGCGGCTGGTGGCACAGGCACGTTCCCGCAGCGTCGACCGCGAGCACCGCAGCAGCCGGTGTCCAACGCCGAGCTGGTTCCGTCGCCGGTCGTGGCGACTGTCAGTGCTCGAGTGCGGTGGAGCCGATCCAGCTGGCCAGAAGATCGAGTGCCTGGCGTCCGGGTGAGTCGGGCTCGGGCGAGTAGATGGTGATACGGAGCCCGGGGTCAGCGGGTAGATCGAGGGCTTCGTACGGCAAGGCCAGATCCCCGATGAGCGGGTGGCACAGTTGCTTCACGCCGGAGTGGTGGAACTTCACCTCGTGCTTGGCCCAAAGCTGGGCGAACTCGTCGCTCTTGGTGGAGAGCTCGCCGATCAGGTCCGTCAGACCCTTGTCGTGCGGCGAGCGGACGGTCTCGGTGCGCAGGAAGGCGACCGAGTCGTTGGCGGCCTTCTCCCACTGGGGCCAGAAGTCGACAGAACCAGGATCGAGGAACAGGAACCGCGCGGTGTTGACCGGACCACGCCGCGCGAACAACGGGGAATCGTAGACCGGGGCATACAGAGCCTGGCCCAGAGAGTTGGCGGCGAGGATGTCGAACCGCCCGTTGCGGATATAGGCCGGCAGGTCGGTCATCGCGTCGAGCATCCGTAGCACCACCGGCCGGATCCGCCCGGTTGCAGCGGGTGGGCGGCGCTCGGACGCGGTGACCGCGCGGGCCAGGTCGTAGAGGTACGCCCGTTCGGCATCGTCGAGCTGAAGTGCGTGGGACAAGGAGTCCAGCACCGAGTCCGAGGCGCCGCTCAAATTTCCACGCTCGAGGCGGATGTAGTAGTCGATGCTCACCCCGGCCAGCAGTGCCACCTCCTCCCGGCGCAACCCGGTCACCCGTCGATTGACTCCGAAGATGGGCAGTCCGGCCTGCTGGGGCGTGATGCGGGCGCGCCGGGTGCTGAGGAAACTCCCGCACCTCGTCGGCCCGCTCCTGCCGCCGGCTGTCGGTCACATCACCACCGTAGGTCGGGCGGCGATGTGCTGGGAGGTACTGCCGTTACCCCGAAGATCAGTAACTCCCGCCCGCACACGACACGGGTTTTCATGGCAGGGACACAGCAACAGCGCTCCCAGCCGGACGACCGGAGCACGTCTCCCGCGATGGCAGCCGTAACCCTGATCCGGGACGGCGACAGCGCCTCGCAGACAGGTGCACTTCAGCCCCGCTGCCGACCCTGTCATTGGGCTGAATCGAACACTCGACGCGTCGCCGCGTCATCCCCCATGACCAACGAGAAAGACGGAAATGGTAGTCAACCAATTCAGCACGCATACGGAACTTTTCGATCTGAGTGGAAAGCGGGCGCTCGTCACCGGTGGCACCAGCGGCATCGGGATGATGATCGCGCGTGGCCTTCTCCAGGCGGGCGTGCGAGTGGTGATCAGCTCACGCAACGCAGAAACATGCGCGCAGGCGCAGGACCAGCTGTCCGCCTTCGGCGAGGTGCGGGCCATCCCCGCCGACCTGTCGCGCCACGACGAGTGCCGGCGACTGTCCGACCTCGTCACCGCCGACTCGGAACGTCTCGACATCCTCGTCAACAACGCGGGCGCGATCTGGGACGAGCCACTGGAGACGTTCCCCGACGCGGCCTGGGACACGGTCCTCGATCTGAACCTCAAGTCGCCGTTCTGGCTGGTCCAAGAACTGCTGCCCGCACTCCGCCAGGCCGGCACCGCCGACGATCCCGCGCGGATCATCAACATCGGCAGCATCGCCGCCATCCACATCCCCCACCGGCCCAACTATTCGTACTCCAGCAGCAAGGCCGCACTGCATCAACTCACCCGAGTGCTCGCCAGAGAACTGGGACCGCAGCACGTCACCGTGAACGCCGTGGCGCCAGGGCCGTTCTCGTCGACGATGATGGCGGCGACCCTCGAGGAGTTGGGCGAGGCGATCGCAGCGTCGGCCCCACTGCGCCGGATCGGCCGCGACGATGACATGGCGGGTGTCGCCGTGTTCCTCGCCAGCCGGGCAGGCGCCTACCTGACGGGCGCCGTGATTCCCGTCGACGGCGGCATCGCCACGACCGCGTAGGCCACTCAGGGCGCATCCAGCCGACCGGCGGGCGTCCTGGCCGGCGCATGTCCGAGACGTACGCCGGCGGCGTGACCTGTTCGGTGAACGCGTCCGATGACCACTCGTCGCCGATGAAAAATGCGTCTTTGCCACCGTCCCGCCATGGAGTGGTCAGCGGGCCAGGAAGGCCGAGGCCGTGGTGGTGAATGCGGCATGGTGCTGAAAGATGCCGCCGTGCCCGGCGTCGGGGTAGAGGACGAGTTCGCTGTTCGGCAGTCGGGCGGCCAGGTCGACGGAGTTCGCGGTGGGCACCATGACGTCGTGTTCGCCGTTGGCGACCAGGGTGGGCTGGTGGATCAGGGAGAGGTCCGCGGCGCGGGCCCGCCCCCACCGGCTGACGGCGCGAAGCTGTGCGCGGTAGGTGCTCAGCGAGACGGGGGTGTCCCGATCCTGGGTGCGTTCGTGCAGGCGGGCGAGGAACTCGTCCGCGGCGCGTCGCCCGTTGGTGGTCCTGGTGAAGAACAGGTATTTCTTCGGGTCCTGGCGGGCCAGCGCCCCGCGCAGCAGGGCGAGGTTCGACAGGCGGGTCACCTTGGTGATGCCGGGGCCGCCGGCGGGACCGGTGCCGGCGAGGATCACCTTGCTGACCAGGTGCGCTTCGCGATGGGCGATCACCTGGGCGACCATGCCGCCGAGGGACAGGCCCAGCAGGTCCACCTGCTGGTGGCCCAGCGCGCGGATGAAGGTCACCGCGTCGCGTGCCATGGCCTCCACGCTGGTCGGCGTGGCGCCGGTAGTGGCGCCGACCCCGCGGTTGTCGAAGGCGATCACCTGACGGCCGGCGGCGAGCCCGTCGACCAGCGCGGGGTCCCAGTTGTCCAGAACCGCGGCCAGGTGCGGCAACAGTATCAACGGAACGTCACCAGGAGCGCCGAGGACGCGGTAGGCCCAGGTGACGCCTCCGGAGGTCAGTGTCCGTGTCGGGACGCTCCGGTAACCGGTGCTGATGCCCCCGGAGAGGTCGGGTGAGTTTGTCATGAGCGTGCCCTCCGCGTACTGATCGCGCCGGTGACACCCGAAACTGCTGTCACCCTCGGTTAGATTATGACCGTAATTCAATTAGGGAACAAGGATGCCGGATCGCGCATCTGCCGACGTGCGATCCGGCGCCTCCGGGCGCGTCAGGCCTCCGGGGCCGCGAGCAGGGCGGAGATGGCTCGCGCGCCTTCGGCGAGCACCGCCTCGGACTCCTGCGGGTCATCGATCGCGCGGGCGAGCTGCAACGTCCCGACGAGGATCGCGATGCAGCCCAGCGCCTGGCGCCGCCCTGCCGCGGGGGCACCCGGCGTCATCAGCGCGGCCAGGTCGTCGGCCACACCGAGGATGCCGGTGCTGTAGGCCCGGCGGATCGCCGGCGAGCTGCGGGCCACCTCGCCCAGCAGGGCCCCGGACGGGCAGCCCTCTTCGGCGTCGTCACGGTGCCCCGGGGAGAGGTATGCCCGCACGAAGCGCGTGAAGCCATCCGGCTCGTCCGCGAGCTGCCGCAACAGCACCTGCTGTTCCTGCAGCTGATCGGCGATGGTCGCGGCGACCAGATCATCCTTGGACGCGAAGTGCGCGTAGAAGGCGCCGTTGGTCAGCCCGGCATCAGCCATCAGCGTCGTCACGCCGGAGCCGTCCAGACCGTCCTTCTTCAGTCGCCGGCCGGCACTCTTCACGATGCGCCGCCGCGTGACTTCCTTGTGCTCCTTGCCGTAGCGCGCCACGGCTCCTCCTCGCCCGACGGTGCTTCGCGTCATGTTCCGGCCCCTTGGAATTACGACCATACTACAATTGGCCGAGCGCGGATCACCGAGCCTCCCGTCACCGGCGCCGACAACCACCAGGAGAACGCCATGAAGGCCTACGTCATCGACCGGTACCAGAGCCAGCAGGGCGTCCGGCTCACCGAACTGCCCGAGCCCGGCGTCGCCGCCGGTGAGGTCCTGGTCCGCATCCACGCAGCCGGCGTCAACCAGCTCGACACCAAGATCGCGCAAGGGGAGTTCAAACTCTTCCTGCCCTACCGCCTGCCCCTGGTCCTGGGCAACGACCTCGCCGGCGTCGTTGTCCAGGTCGGCGCCAGAGTCCACGCGTTCCAGCCGGGTGACGAGGTCTACGCCCGCCCCGACAAGGACCGGATCGGCACCTTCGCCGAATTCCTCACCGTGAGCCAGGACGACCTCGCGCGCAAACCGGCCAACCTCACCATGGAAGAAGCCGCCTCGCTGCCCCTGGTCGCCCTGACCGCCTGGCAGGCCCTGGTCGAACGCGCGAACCTGCGGCCCGGCCAGAAAGTCCTCATCCAGGCCGGCTCCGGCGGGGTCGGCACCATCGCCATCCAACTCGCCAAACACCTCGGCGCCACCGTGGCCACCACCGCGAGCGCCAAGAACGCCGACTTCCTCAAAGAGCTGGGCGCCGACATCGTCATCGACTACCGCACCCAGGACTTCGCGACGGTGCTCGAGGGCTACGACGTCGTCCTGGACAGCCAGGGCCCTGCGAGCGTGGCGAAATCGATGACGATCCTCAAGCCCGGCGGCATGGTCATCGGCATCGCCGGGCCACCCGACCCCGGCTTCGCCCGCGAGATCGGCGGCAACACCGTCCTGAAGATCGCCACCCGCCTGCTCAGCCGGCGGACCAGGCGCACCGCCGCACGGCTCGGCGTCGGCTACTCGTTCCTGTTCATGCGGGCCAGCGGCACACAGCTCAGCGAGATCACCACACTCGTCGAGAATGGGACCATCCGCCCGGTCATCGACCGCGTCTACCCGTTCGCCTCCACCCCGCAAGCCCTCGATCAGATCGCGAAAGGCACCGCCAGAGGCAAGATCGTCATCTCGATGACTGAATCACCAGCACGGCACTCCGAGTAGTTCGCGGCCATCGGGGCCACCGGTCACGCCTGCGCTGTCGGCAGAGTGATCACCTGGCGCAGGTTGACGTGGCGCGGCCGGGAGACGACGTACCCGATGAGGTCGGCGATGTCGCCCGCGCTCAGCGCGGGCATCGCCTGGAACATCGCGCCCAGCTGGGCGGAGAGCTCGGTGTTGTCGACGTGTCCGCCCAGCTCGGTGTCGGTCAGGCCGGGCTCGATGTTGGTGACCCGGACCGCCTCTGCGCCCAGCTCCGTGCGCAGCGAGGCGGAGAGGTGGGTGAGCGCCGCTTTGGTGGCGGAGTAGACGGCGTACTGCGGGAAGAGGGCGTGCGCGCCGATGGAGGAGATGTTGACCAGGTCGGCGGTGCCGCCGGCGGCCGCGGCGGCGCGCAGCCCGGGCAGGAAGGCGCGGATGACTCGCAACGCGCCGGTCAGGTTGGTGTCGATCATGCGGATCCACTCGTCCTCGCGGCCGTCGCCGATCGGGTTCGGCAGCATCACCCCGGCGGCGTTGACCACCAGGTCCGCCCGGCCGTAGGCGGCCTCCACGGTGGCGGCCGCGGCCGCCACCGAGACCGCGTCGGTGACATCGACGGGTACGGCCAGCGCGGTCCCGCCACCAGCGGTGATCTTGGCGGCCACCTCGTCCAGGCGGTCCCGGCGACGGGCGAGCAGGGCGACCCGGGCCCCACCGGCGGCGAGCAGGAGTGCGGTCGCCTCGCCCATGCCGCTGGCGGCTCCGGTGATCACGGCGGTCCGGTCGTGCAGTTCGTAGTTGTTCATGGCCACAGCGTCTGCCGGTCCGGGATCCGGTGGCAGTGCTGCGCGTTACCTAGGTCTGACAGAACCAGGATCCGGTTCGGGACACAGGGCAGACTGTGGCCATGACAGCGTCCCCTGCACCAGGCCGCGAGACGGACATCGGCGCGTTCCTGCGTGCGCGGCGCGCTGGCGTCCGGCCGGAGGAGTTCGGGCTGCCGGTGCTGGGCCGCCGCCGGGTGCCCGGCCTGCGCCGCGAGGAACTGGCCCAGCTGGCCGGGGTGAGCCCCGACTACTACGTCCGGCTGGAGCAGGGTCGTAGCCATCACGTGTCGGAGTCGGTTCTGGACGCCGTGGCCCGGGTGCTGCGCCTCGACGGCACCGAACGCGAACACCTGATCAACCTGGCCCGTTCCGCCGGCGCCCGGTCACGCCCGGCCGGGGCGCCTCGCCAGCGGATCCGTCCCGGCGTGCGGGTGCTGCTCGACATGATGCAGACGGTGCCGGCCTTCGTTCTCGGCCGGCGCCTGGACGTGCTCGCCTGGAATCCGCTCGGCGACGCGGTCAACGGCTTCAGTACCTGGCCGGCCGGGCAGCGCAACGTCGTCTGGCGTACGTTCCTGGACCCGCGGGCCCGTACGTTCTATCGGCAGTGGAACACCGTCGCCGCCGAGACGGTCGCGTTCCTGCGTCTGGACAGCGGGCGCCACCCCGGCGACCCGCAACTGACCGCCCTGGTCGGCGAGCTCTGCGTCACCAGCCCGGAGTTCGCCCGGCTGTGGGCGGCCCAGCAGGTCAAGGACAAGACATCCGGCGCGAAGCTGCTGCACCACTCGCTCGTCGGTGATCTGGACCTCGCCTTCGAGACGCTCACGCTGCCCGGCGAGCCGGACCAGATGCTCGTCACCTACACGGCGCCACCCGGCAGCCCGACCGGGGAGCGGCTGCAGCTGCTGGCGAACTGGACGGTGCCGGGCGCCGACCCGGTCAGGACAGCCGTCTCACCGCCGGCCGGTGAGCGCGATCGATGAGACCGTGCGGGTCTCGCCGTCGACCGGCATGGTGCCGTGGTCGTGGCCTCGCGTGGTGGCGAAGTCATCGGCGCCGGGCACCGTGATGGCGCCGATGCGAGAGCCGGGCGAGTTCGTGCCGCCAGGCGATCTCGCTGGTCAGGCCGGCGCCGAGGTCCGGTAGTTCGGCCAGGTCTTCCGGTGGCAGGTCGCGCGGTACGCCGCCGGCGGACGACACGGCCAGCATGATCCTGGCCAGCCGGTCGACCGACAGCGCCTGCAGCACCGCTCCGGGCACGTCGGCGGCCGCGCTGGTCAGGCCGTGACCGCGCAACAGCACGACCGGGCGGTCACCCATCGCGGCGGTCATCTGCGCGGCCAGCGCGCGGGTGCGGATCAGGACGCTGCGCGGGTAGACCGGCACTCCGCCGGCGGCCAGGTGCGCGCCCGGGATGTCGAGCGCCCCGACGATCGGCCGGATCGCGAGGCCGGCCAGGTCGGCGGCGACCACGTCCTCCGGGTGGGCGTGCACGACCGCGGTCACGTCCGGGCGGGTACGCAGCACCTCGGTGTGCAGCGGCAGCTCGTGCGGGACGCTCCAGCCGTCCAGCTCGCCGCCGGTTCCCGGGTCCCCGTCGAGGGTGACCAGCCGTACGTCCTGTTCGGTGGTGAAGGCCAGGCCGCGTTCCCGGGGGCCGCGGCAGCGCACCAGTAACCGCTCGTCGTCCACGCGCAGGCTCACGTGGCCGAGAAAGCCCGGCGTGAGCCCGCGGGCGGCGAGCACCCGGCACGCGCCAGCGATCAATCGACGTTCCTTGATATGCATGGCGGGTGAGCATATCCATCACGCTGGCCTGCGAACGGTACGACCGCACCGAGGCGCTGCGCGACGGCCGGGTGACACCGGCCGGGGTGGACCTGACCTATCTGCCCCAGCAGGTCGAGGAGACGTTCTTCCGGATGGCCCGGTTCCGTGAGTTCGACGCCGCCGAGATGTCACTGTCCAGCTACGTGATCGGTCTGACCCGCGACGCGCCGTTCATCGCGCTGCCGGTCTTCCCGTCCCGGATGTTCCGGCACAGCGGCATCTACCTGCCGCCGGGTTCCGGCATCAGCGAGCCGGCCGAGCTCGCCGGACGGCGGGTCGGGCTCGCCGAGTATCAGCTGACCGCCAACGTGTGGATCCGGGGCCTGCTCGCCGACGAGTACGACGTGCCCGTCGAGTCGGTCACCTACGTCACCGGCGGACTGCACACGCCAGGGCGTACCGAAAAGTAGCCTTTGATCTTCCGCCCGGGATCCGCGTCGAGCCGCTGGACGCGGGGCGCACGCTCACCCAGGCCCTGGCCGCGGGCGAGATCGACGCGCTGTACTCGCCGCGGACTCCGGCGAGCTACGGCCGGCGGCTGTTCGAGCCCGCGCGCCCGGTCGAGGAGGACTACTACCGGCGGACCGGGATCTTCCCGATCATGCACGTGGTGGTGCTGCGCCGCAAGGTGTACGAACGTCACCGCTGGCTGGCCCGGTCGCTGTACGACGCGTTCGAACGGGCCCGAGCCCTGTGTGCCGAGGGCATCGACGAGTCCGCGGCGCCGCGGTACATGCTGCCGTGGCTGCACGACGAGGTGGCCCGCACCCGGGCGCTGCTCGGCGACGACTACTGGACCTACGGCCTGGAGCGCAACCGTCACGTGCTGCGGACGTTCCTGGACTACGCGTACGAACAGGGTTTGATCATCCGCCGCCCGCAGCCGGAGGAATTGTTCGCCCCGGAGACCCTGGCAACGACGATCATCTGACATCAATTGACGGATGACTATTTCCCATTAGGCTCGTGCATTGAACGAGAACGCACGTTCGCTGTGCGAACAAGGGGGTGGGACATGGTCCCCGTCCGTCGCGCCCTGGCCGCTCTGGCCTGCGCCGTACTCGTCATCAGCGCGATGGCGTGTTCCGACGCCGACGACAGCGGCCGGGGTGGAACCACCCGGCTGAACGTCGGCGTGGTGCCGGTCATCGACGTGGCCCCGCTCTACCTCGGGATCCAGAAGGGCTTCTTCTCCGCACGGCGGCTCGACGTGACACCGAAGCAGATCCAGGCCGGCTCGCTCATCGTCGCCGCCGTGGTCTCCGGCGACCAGAAGATCGGCTTCTCCAACAACACCTCGCTGCTCATCGCCGCTTCCAAGAACCTGCCACTACGCATCGTCGCGGCCGGCAACCAGGCCGCCGACGGCGACTACGCGGCGATCTTCACCCGCAAGGACAGCCCGATCCGCACGGCCAAGGACCTCGCCGGCAAGAGCATCGCGGTCAACAACCTCAACAACGTGGGCTCGCTCTCCATCAACGCGGCCCTACAGGCCAGCGGGGTCGACATCACCGGCGTCAAGTACGTCGAGATCGCCTTCCCCGAGATGGCCGCCGCCCTCACCCAGGGCCGGGTGGACGCGGCCTGGGCGGTGGAGCCGTTCGCCAGCGCCGTCAAGGCAGCCGGCGACGTCAAGGTGGTACTGCGCCCGTACCCCCTCGTCGCCCCGCATTTCCCGGTCGCCTCCTACTTCACCAGCGAATCGTTCCGGGCATCCGACCCCGACGTCGTCGACCGCTTCCGCGCGGCGATGAACGAATCCCTGACCTATGCCCAGAGCCATCCGGACGAGGTACGCCAGATCCTGACCAGCTACATCAAACTCACGCCCGAGGTGGCCGCCCGCGTCGTGCTGCCGGAGTGGGACACCGACGTGAACGCAGCCCTGCTGCAACGCACCGCCGAACTCGCCCAGCAATACGGCTACCTGAGCACCGCACCGGACGTGAACCGGCTGATCGGCGGCTGAAGCCGCGCGAAAGCGAGGGCCGGGGTAGCCCGTCCGGCAGCGCACCGGCTCGCGGCGTAGCCGACCCCGAAGGTCGCCAGCGCCACCAGCGTGCCGACGGCCGCGTCGCCTTCCGGGAAGAAGACCCGCCCGAACACCAGCGCCGCGGCCGTCCCGTACAGAAAGAAGTCGTAGTACTCCAGGGCGCTGCCGATCCACGCCGAACGCGCTGCCAGCGCAGCGTTTCCCCGGCCCCGCGAAGCGACCACGATCAGCCTCCTTCGGTCCGCCAGGCGGACCATTGGTTCCAGATTTGGAGCCACCATCCATGTAAAGACGTCGATTCGCAAAAGGCAAGCGTTGAGTTCACGCATAAAGCGCCATCAGGCGGTCTCGATGTACCGCACAGCGGATCGTCGCTACGGTCGCGCCATGACCCCTGTCGATCGACGCCGCTTGCTCCAGGGCACCGCCGCGCTCGCCGCGACCACCGCGCTCACCCCGCTCGCCGCCCCCGCCACCGCCGCCGGACCCGGACCCGGGCTCGGCGAGGCGAAGCCGCTCGACGGCCGCCCGTATCCGGCCTACGACTACTCCCGCGCCAACAAGCTGCCGCGGGAGATGACCGGCTACTGGACCACCTCGTTCGATGTCGGCGGCACGGAGCGGACCGCGAAGGTGTACATCTCGGCCGAGACACCGATCCGCTCCTACTTCACGGTCATCGCGGTGCCCGACGGCGTCGACACCGCCGAGTTCCTCCGCTCCTCGGGCTGGCGTGCCGTGGCCGACCAGCGGCAGGAAGCCCTGTTCGTCCTGGAACCGGGCCCCTCGGGCTGGACCGGCGCCGAGCCGGAAGCCGCCTATGTAGCGGCAGCGCTCGGCTTCTACCAGGCCAACAACTACTTCTCGATCTTCGGTGAGAGCTACCTGGTCGGGTACGGCACCGGCGCCCCCGCACTGGAGGCGTGGGCGGTCGCGAACCCGCTGAAGGTCATCGCGCAGGCGTACGTGGACTCCCCCGGCCTGAGCGACACCTACCTCGCCTCGTACGCGTCGCGCGAGTACGACGGGCAGACGGCCTACACCCCGGTCGAGTTCCCCGCCGGATTCCGGCTCGTCCGCTACGCCGAGACGGTCCTGCCGACCTGGTACATCACCCCGGACGCCCGCCGGGTCGCCGCCAGCCTGGCGTACTGGAAACGCGCCAACGACACCGTCGCCGCCGGGCGTCACGACCGCGTGCTCGGCACCGTCCACCGGCAACGCCCGGGCTCGAACCGGTGGATGACCTCCCACGCCGGAGCCGTCTCCACGGTCGCCGTCCAGCCGCACCGCGCCACCACCGGCCAGATCGTCGCGTTCCTCACCGGCTACACGCGTTACGAGAACTCCTTCGCGTACGGCAACCAGCTCTACGAACGGGCCGACTTCCGCCGCCTCGGCATCGAGGTCCACACCATGCAGGTAGCCGGATACGTCCGTGAGTACCTCGTCTACCGGCCCCGATCCGCCCGCCGCAAGGCACCCGTCCTGTTCGTCTGGCCCGGCGACAGCCAGACCGACAAGGTCTTCGTCGACGCCACCCAGTGGTGGAAGGTGGCCGACCGCGAAGGCGTCGTCCTCGTCGTGGTCTGCGAGCAGTACAGCCGTACCTCCGTGGTGGTCAGCCACCGCGATTCGCTGACCTTCTTCCGCCGGCTACGCGACACCATCACCGCCCGCTACGACGTCGACCCGACCCGCTTCTACTCCACCGGCCACTCCGCCGGCAGCGGTGTCACGCAGAACCTCGCCATCGCGTTCCCCGAGTATTTCGCCGCGGTCGCGTCCAGTTCCTTCCCGGCCGCACCGAACGCGGCGGGCACGGTCACCCTCGACGGGGTCACCTATCCGGCCCGCCGGCAGAAGATCCCCAACTACCTGATCTACGGGTACGGCGACATCCAAGGCTTCGTCGGCACCCTGTGGGACGACACCCCGAACCAGACGGACAGCTGGGCGCGGTACCACCTCGGCGTCGACGGGCTGACCCTGGCCGACGTGGACACCGTCGCCGGCCGGCGCAGCGGGTTCCACGACCGCTTCCAGACCTGGACCTGGTACGACACGAGCGCCCGCGTCCCGATCCTCAAACTGACCAGGAACCTCTACCGTTCCCACAACACCACCGCGGAGGAGCCGCCTCTGCTGTGGGCCTTCCTCGAGCACTACAGCGGGGAGACGGCCGCGGACGGCACCGTCACGCGCTACTACAGCCCGTCGGGTTTCCGCCGCCCCGGCGATAGGCGCCGCATCTGAGGCGTGCGGGCAGGCGTTCGCCGCCGGCCCGCGTTCGAGTCCCGGATCAGCCGAGGAGTCCGAGGGCGACCTCCCACAGCCGCTGAGCGTTGGCCGGATCGAGGGCGTAGCGCGCGACGCCCCGATAGTTCGGCGGCATCTCGTCGACCACCGGGGCTTGCGTGCTGTCCTCGAAGTAGCGCCCGCCGACCCCGTCGAGCAGGGGCGAGCCGGCCAGCAGTGCGGAGGTCGCGGCGCCCTGTTCCGGGGTCTTGTGCAGTTCCTTGGGCGATCGCAGCCCACCGGTGTGCTTCTGCAGGCCGGTCGCGATGGCGCCGGGGTTCAGCGCGTTGGCGTGGATGCCGTCGCCGGACCAGCGCCGGGTCGCCTCGACGGCGAGCAGCACCTCGGCGCTCTTGGACTGCCCGTAGGCGAGGAACGCGTCGTACGGGCGGAACCGGAAGTGCAGGTCGTCGAAGATGACCGGGGAGAACAGGTGACCGCTGGAGGCGACCGAGACGACCCGGGCGCCACCGGCCGCGGCCAACGCCCGGTGCAGCCCGGCGGTCAACGCGAAGTGACCCATGAAGTTCGTGGCGAACTGCATCTCCCGGACGAGGTCGACCCGATCGCCACCTTCGGACCACGGCAAGGAGAACGTGTGGAGGTTTCGTGTCCGGCCTTCCGCGGGTCACGACCGCGAGTGCAAGATCCTCGCCATGGACTTCCCGTGGGATCCGGTAGATCAGCCGGTCGAGCCGTCCGCGCCGGCGGCGTGGAGCGGGCGCGGCGTGCTGCAGGCCAGCCTGAGTTGTGCCGGTTGGTTGCTGCTGATTCCCGCCTGGTGGCTCGCCGGGACGCCTCTTCTCGTCGGTTCGTTCGTCGGCTGGTGGATCTCGTTGCTGGCGGCGTTGTTCGCGGTACTCGTCTCGATCGCGGCGATCCTGATCGCCTGCGCGCGCGGTTCGTGGGGGGTCGCCGTGGTGAGCTTGTGCCTGGCCGCTGCCGCCTTCGTCGTCGTCTCGCGGCAGGATTCACAGGTCTACCCCGTCGACTATCGGTATCGGCTGCATCGGGCCGCGCTCACCGAACTGGTCGAGGGCTACCGGGCCGGCCGCTTGGACGGCGCACTGACCCTGCCGGCCGACATCCGCTCCCTGTGCCCGTCCGGATTCGCGTACGCCGGTCCGACCGTGTTGTTCGTGCAGCTCTGGCAGAACTGGCGAGCCGAGTCGGGAACAGGACTCGCGTATTTCGCCGAGCCGCCCACCGCACAGACGACCGTCACCACCGCCGAGGGCGACAATGGGCATCCGCAACGAGAGGTGGGCGACGGCTGGTGGTGGGTGGCGTGACGCCACAGCCCCGCGACGGCTGCTTCGGGCAGAAACGCGCATCGAAGGCGTCAGCCCAGCCGGAACCGCTGGGCGGTGCCGGCGTTGCAGTCGTAGATCTGCAGGGTGTCGCCGGGCTGCTGCCGGTTGCCGGGGTCGTCCAGGCATCGTCCGGACTGCGCGTTGTAGAGGGTTCCGTCGGCTCGGCTGACCCACTTCTGCGCGCCGCTGCCGTTGCAGTCGAACAGCTGGACGGGGGTGCCGTTGGCGGTTCCGGCGTTGCTGACGTCCAGGCACTTGCCGAAGACCCGGATGCTGGCGTCACCCGGCGCCGACCAGCGTTGGGCGTCGGTGCCGTTGCAGCCGAAGAGCTGGACCGCGGCGGCCGAGGACGGGTCGGCGTCGGCGATGTCGGTGCAGAGTCCACCCGGTCCGGTGATCGGGCCGGGCGGCAGCTGCCAGACCTGCCCGTCGGTGCCGACGCAGTCGTATAGCTGCAGCTGGACGGCGCCCGGGGTCCGGTTGGAGTCGGGCACGTCCAGGCAGCGCCCGGACGCCGGGTTCAGCAGGCTGCCGTCGGCCCGGCGGGTCCAGGACTGGCCGGCCGCGCCGGTGCACGCCGCGACGGTGACCGCGGCCTTGTTGGCGGTGCCGGCGGCGTTCAGGCACCGGCTCAGCACCCGTACGGTGTCGTCGCCCGGATGGCCCACCTGCTGGGCCGCGCTGTGGTTGCAGGTGTAGACCTGGACCGGCTGGCCGTCGGCGGCCACTCCCCCGCGGACGTCCAGGCACAGCCCGCCGACCCCGAGCACCTCACCGGTCGCCGGGTTGTCCGCGGCCGCGCCGGTGAGCGTGACGGTGTGCGCCGCGTTCACCGCGAGGCTCGCGGTGGTGACGGTGACGGTACGGCTGTTGCGGTTGTACGCCCACGCCGTCTCCGGCACCTGCACCCCGTCGACCAGGACGGCGGCCGGGGCGCCGCTGTTGGTGACCCGCAGGGTGTACGCCCGGGCGGTGGGCGCACCGGGGAAGCCGCCGGTCGTGGCGCCGACGGTGAACGAGCGTGCACCGTCGGCCCAGGACAGCGGCGTACTGGTGGACGCACCGCTCTGATAGCCGTTGCCCTCCCCCGCGTCGGCGTACAGGGAGAACGACCCGTCGGCGCCGGCCGCGACGGTGACGGTGAGCCGGGCGGCGACGCTGTCCTTCTGGCTGTGCACGTAGTCGGTGCGGGTGGGCACCAGGCCACCGGCCCTGACGAGCACCGGCATCCGCGACAGCGGGGCGGTGAGCGTGACGGTCGCCGGCCCGGTGTGGGTGGTGCCGGTGAAGTAGTCGGTCCAGGAGCCCGGCGGCACCCACACCGGCACCGAGCCGTTGCCGTTCGCGTCGTTCGGCGTGGTGATCGGCGCGACGAGCAGGTTGTCGCCGTACAGGTACTCACCACCCGCGGTGTAGGCCGCCTCCTGCGCCGGGTACTCCAGGTACATCGGCCGCACGATCGGCAGGCCGCTCTGGTTCGCCTGCCGCGCCGACGTGTACGTGTAGGGCACCAGCGCCTCCCGCAGCCGCAGGAACTTCTGCGCGCTGGCCTGCGCCGCTCCCGGGTAGTCCCACGGCAGCCGGTCGCCGTGGTCGGAGTGCATCCGCTCGACCGGCTGGAAGGCGCCGAACTGCATCCACCGCGCGTACATGTCGTCGGCGAGGTGGCCGCCGTGGAAGCCACCCAGGTCGTGGGTCACGTTGGACAGTCCCGCGGCGGCCTCGCCCGCGGTGAAGCGCACCTCGTACGCCAGGGTGTCCCAGGTCGAATAGGTGTCGCCGGTGAACGCCAGCGTGTTGCGTCGCTCCGACCACGGGCCCAGCGCGAAGTTGCTGGCGTCCAGGCTGCCGTGCTCGGTCCCGCCGATCCGGCTGAACGCGAAACCACGCAACCCGCGCCCGGTGTCGTGGTCGGCGTACGCCTGGTTGATCAGGTTGTCCGGGGCCACGTGCGGATCGGAGGCGATCGACGAACCGCAACCACCGCAGTAGTCCAGCCACCAGTTGCGCACGCCCTGCTGTTCGAACGGCGTGTGCAGCGCCTGGTACGCGCCCAGGTGCGCCGGGTTGGACCAGTCGAAGTAGTGGGTGTGCCCGTCGCTCTGCACCGGCAGGCCACCGGCTGCCGCGTTCGCGGCCGGGAATCGCGGGTCGGTGGCGTCGATCTCGGGGTGGACGTTGAAGCTGGTGTCGAGGTTCATCTGCTTCGTCCAGGTCAGAAACGCCTGCGGATCGGGGAACAGGTCGGTGTTCCAGTTCCAGCCGTCCCACGCGACGGGCTTCTTCCAGTCGGTGTCGACCACCAGCCAGTCGAGCGGCGTGAAGTTCCGGCGGAACGCGGGCAGCAGCGTGTTCTGATAGTCCGCGGTGCGATACCCCCAGAATCGGGAGAACCAGACACCGTACGCGGTCTGCGGCAGCAGCGCCGCGCCACCGGTCAGCGCGTTGAGGTCGGCGAGGGCCCGCTTGTAGTCCGGCCCGTACCCGAAGAAGTAGCCGTCCTGGTAGGGCTGGGCGCCGTGGCCGGGCCGGGCGCTGACCGTGTGGTTCGCGCTCAGCAGCGCGGTGCGGGTGTCGTCGAGCAGGTACCAGCCACCCCGGTTCAGGATGCCGGGATGCAGCGCGTCGGGGCCCGGCAGCCCGTTCGGCAGGTTGTCCAGCGAGCGGTACCAGCCGCCCAGCTGGCTGGCCGGGCCGGCGCCGTAGCCGGTGGTGCGCAGGTCGGTGGCGGGTGCCGGGTAGTCCGTGCTGGAGCCCGGCGTGACGGCGAGGCTGTCGAGATTGACCCGGCCCGAGTCGGCGGCGTCCTGCGCCACGGTGATCGTGTTGAGCCCGGCCCGCAGCGCCACGCTCACCGCACCCGTCGACCAGGTGTCCCACGACCCGGTCGGCGGCAGGCTGAACCGGGGGCCGGTGGCGCCGTTGACGTGCGCGGTGAGCGTGCGCGTCACGCTCTGGTTGTCGCTGCCGACGGCGTTGGCGTAACGCAGCGCGAGCCGCCAGGTGCCGGCCGTGGGCACGTCGACGTCGTACTGCACGCCGCTGCCGGTTGCCTCGTATCCGGTGGCGAACCCGGTGCCGGTGTGGCCCTGGTGGTCGTAGCCGGGGGTCACGCCGCCGGTGACCAGCGCGTTCTCGGCCTCGCACGCCGTCGACGCGGCACAGTAGGACGGATAGACCGGGCGCGCGGTGGCGCCGGTCGTGGTGATCGCCACGCTGAGGTTGGCGGCGGTGAACGGGCCGCTGTTCCGCCGGTACCGCAGGGTGAGGGCGCTGGTCCGGATCTCCCGGTACCCGTCGGCGGTCACCGAGGTGGTGTAGGCCGGTGCCGGGAACGACCGGTTGACCACGTTGAACGTGGTGGCGTCGGTGAACGCGCCGTCGCCGGCGTACTGCATCCGGATCAGTGTCGGGGTCAGGACCTCGAAACGCGCGGCGCCGTCCGTCACCGCCTCCGCCGCCGGGGCTGCCGCTGTGGCGGTCGCCGGACCGGTGACGAGGACGAACGCGGCGGCCAGGGCCGCACTGAGCGCCGCCGCCGAATGCCGGGAAGGTATAGCCAGGACACGCATGAGCACCTCGCACCACTCGATCCGCCTGCCCTGCATACAATCACTGACATCGATAGATGTAAATAATGTTTACGGCTTTCCGTGACACTGAAAAGGATCATGCATGGGCCCGGCGGGGCTGCTGGCGACCCCTCGGTGCCGAGCGGCGCGACCCGACGGGCCCCCCGCCGGCAGCGAGGAGCCCGTCGCTAGTGGGTGAGGCTCAGACGCCGATCGTCGCTTGCGGGCCGGCGTACTGGCGCAGCAGCGCCGGGACGTCGGCTGCCGCGTCCAGGGTGTAGGAGTAGAAGCTGCTCGGGGTGAACGCGGACCCGCTGGTGGTCTGGTTGCCGGTGCAGGAGACCAGGATGCTGCCGCTCTGCTTGAGCTGCGCGGTCGCGTCCGGGTAGTACGGGTCCTTCACCGTGTCGAAGTAGCTGTTCTCCAGCACCATCTTGGTGGCGCCGCGCGCGTAGTTGCCGTACGACGCGACCTTCTGCAGGTAGTTGTTGTAGAGGTGGGCGTAGGCGACGTTGTCGGTGCTCGGGTTGCGCTGGTTGGTGTCGTGGATCCAGTTGTGGTGGATGGTCATCCGGGCGGTGACGTTGTCGGTCCAGCCGATGCCGAAGGCCTTGTTGTTCTCGGCGAGCACGTTCCACGACACGGTCAGGTACGTGGTGTCCTTGCGCGAGTCGATCAGGCCGTCGTTCATCCGCGCGATGGTGTTGTGGTCGATCCAGATGTGGTCGGCGGTGTCCATCTGGATGCCGTCGTAGTCGTAGACCTTGTCGTCGGGGTCGTCGTCGGTCATCTGGGTGTCACGAATGGTCAGGTTCCGGATGATGACGTTGGTGACGCCGGTGCCGAGGAAGAACCCGCCGCCGACGATCTGCCCGGAGGTCCCGACGCCGACGACGGTCTTGTTCGAGCTGATCGGGATCTCGGTGCCCTTGGGGCTGATGGTGATCGCGGCGGCCACCCGGATCACGTATGCGCCGGACGCGGCCGCGTAACGGGCCAGGTCGGCCTGGGTGGTGACGGTGACCGTGGTGCCGCCCGCTCCCCCGGTGGTGCCGCCGCCGGTGCTCGCGAAGCCGTCGGCGGTCGCCGGCCAGGTCCGGCCGCCGGCCGCGACGAAGGCCCACTGCTTGTTGGTGTTCGCGGTGCAGGTCTCCTGGATGATCGCCGCGCCCGACGACGTGGACGCGTCCTTGTCCGACAGGCACAACCCGCTGTTCACGTTGATCACCTGGTAGGTGCCGGAACCGCTCGCGGTCAGCTTCCACTGCTGATTGGTCTGACTGCCCACACAGGTGTACTGCTGCACCTGCGCCCCGGACACCGTCGAGAAGCCCGGCACGTCCACACACTTACCACTGTTCACGTTCTTGATCAGATAGTTGCTGCCGGACGCGACCAGAGTGAACTGCTGCCACGTCGAGCCCGCGGTGCAGCCCCACTGCTGCAACAGCGCGGCATTGGCCGTCGAGGCGCCCGGCACGTCCAGGCACAACCCCGATTTGGAGACCTTGATTTGGTACGCGACGCCGGTGGCCGGGGCGGCCGACGCCGCGGCCGGCGCGACGAGCAGCGCGGCCAGGATCAGCAGTGGTGCGAGGAGTCTGCGCATGATCAGCCCACCGGGTTCCAGTTGTCGGATCCCGCCAGGTACTTCTGCGGGGTGTAGTTGGCGGCCTGCGCGTCGGCGAGCTGCGGGCGGTTGCTGTTGGTGGTCGCGCCCGAGCCGGTGTTCTTGTACTCCAGGAAGCGGGCGTTCTTCCACGAGTTCGACGACATGTCGGTCCACGGCTGGGCGGTCGCGATGGTCGCGCTCAGGCTCGACTCGCGGTAGAGCACCTGGGCGTCGGCGCCCCAGGGCCGGCCGAGCTGGGTGGTGTTGTTCGTGGCGCCGGTGATCGTGCACTTGTAGAACAGGAAGCCGTACGGGTTGGCGGCGTCGGTCTTGGCCGCGGTGATCGGGCCGCCGGTGCTGCGCTTCTCGTAGATCGCGGTGGCGGTGAAGACCGCCGTGCCGCCGCCGAAGATGAAGTCGACGGTGCCCTCGACGTAGGAGTTCTTGACGTAGGCCCGGTAGTTGTTGACCAGCAGGGTGTCCTGGGCGCCGAGGAACCGGACGTTGTCGAAGACCGACCGGTCGCCGTTGAGGTTGGCCGCGACCGCCTGGCTGCCTTCGCCGTAGTCGTTGGACAGCGTCAGGTTGGTGGCGGCGAAGTCGGCGCCGTTGACGAACACGGTGGCGCTGCCCGAGGTGCCGTACCCGCCGGCTGAGCTGTGGTTGTTGACGATGATCGTCTGGCTCGCGGCGGAACCGAGGCCCTGCAGGGTGACATACGGTTTGTTGGACGGGATGGTGACGATCTCGCGGTAGGTGCCGGGTGCGATGGTGATGGTCCGGCGGGTGGTGTTGTTCGCCGGGACCGCGTCGATCGCCGCCTGCACGGTGGTGTACTGGCCGCTGCCGTCCTTGGCGACGGTGGCTCCGGCGGTCGAGGCGCCGGCAAAGGCCCACTGCTTGTTGGTGTTCGCGGTGCAGGTCTCCTGGATGATCGCCGCCCCGGACGCGGTGGACGCGTCCTTGTCCGACAGACACAGCCCACTGTTGATATTGATCACCTGGTAGGTGCCGGAACCACTCGCGGTCAGCTTCCACTGCTGATTGGTCTGACTGCCCACACAGGTGTACTGCTGCACCTGCACCCCGGACACCGTGGAGAAGCCCGGCACGTCCACACACTTACCACTGTTCACGTTCTTGATCAGATAGTTGCTGCCGGACGCGACCAGAGTGAACTGCTGCCAGGTCGAGCCCGCGGTGCAGCCCCACTGCTGCAACAGCGCGGCATTGGCCGTCGAGGCGCCCGGCACGTCCAGGCACATGCCGGACTTGGTGACTTTGAGCTGGTAGGCGACGCCGGTGCTGGGGACAGCCGACGCCGGGGACGAGATACCGACGACGGTGGCCGCGATGAGCAGAGCGAGCGCAGCGGTTCTTCGCATCAGAAATCCTTTCCGGTACGGGGGATCAGGACGCCGGGCCGCGACGAGGACGACGAACGTGCCGCGGGCCGACCCGTTGGGTGGCCTTCTCGGGTGTCAGACCCTCACCTCAGTCCGGTGGTAGCGATGCCTTTGACCAGGTATTTCTGGCCGGCGATGAAGAACCCGATGACCGGGGCGAGCGACACGAACGACATCGCGAACATCTCGCCCCACTGGCTCTGGCCCTCGGAGTCCATGAACTGGCGCAGGGCCAGCGGGACGGTGTAGAGCCGCGGGTCGGTCAGGTACAGCAGGGGCGCGAAGAACTCGTTCCACACCGAGATGAAGGTGAAGATGGCGGTGGTGGCGAACGCCGGCCGGCACAGCGGCAGGATCACCCGCCAGAACGTGCCGAACGGGCCGCAGCCGTCGATGCGGGCGGCGTCGTCGAGCTCGGTCGGCAGCGAGCGCATGAACTGGACCATCAGGAAGATGTAGAAGCCGTTGGTGGCCAGGAAGTGCGGCACCAGCAGCGGGTAGTACGTGTTGAGCCAGCCGAGCTTGTCGAACAGCACGTACTGCGGGACGACCAGGACGTGGCCGGGCAGCATCATGGTGCCGAGCATCATCGCGAAGAAGACCTTGCGCCCGGCGAAGCGCAGCCGGGCGAACGCGAACGCCGCCAGCGAGCAGGACAGCAGGTTGCCGAGGATGCTGAGCGTGACGATGACCAGCGAGTTGATCAGGTAGATCGCGAAGGGTTCGCTCAGCGCGGTCCAGCCACGCGCGTAGTTGCCCAGGTCCCAGGCGGCCGGCCACAGCGACTCGTCGGTGAAGACGGTGGCGCTGGGCTTGAGCGAGCTGGAGATCATCCAGAGCAGCGGGTACATCATGACCAGGCCGGCCAGGCAGAGCAGCAGGTGCCGGGCGAACCGCGGCCGCTTCGGCCGCGGGGCCGGCTGCTCCGGTGCCGGAGCAGCCGTGACCGGGGCCTGTTCCGTCGTGTCAGTTGTCATAGAACACCCACCAGCGGGCGGCCAGGAAGTTGATCGCGGTGAACCCGGCGATGATCATCAGGAGCAGCCAGGCCATCGCGGAGGCGTAGCCCATGTCGAATTCGGCGAAGCCCTTCTGGTACAGGTACAGGTTGTAGAACAGCGTCGACTGTCCCGGCCCGCCGCTGCCGTTGCTGATCACGTAGCCCTGGGTGAAGGTCTGGAACGACGCGATCAGCGACTGCACCAGGTTGAAGAAGATGATCGGGCTCAGCAGCGGCAGGGTGATCGACCGGAACTGCCGCCACGGCGAGGCGCCGTCCATCGACGCGGCCTCGTAGTACATCGCCGGGATCTGCCGCAGCCCGGCCAGGAAGATCACCATGGGTGAGCCGAACGTCCAGACGTGCAGCAGGATCAGCGTGCTCAGCGCGTACCGCGGGTCCGTCGACCAGCCGGGGCCCTGGATGCCGAACCAGGCCAGCGCGTCGTTGACGATGCCGCCGTAGCCGAAGATGTAGCGCCAGAGCATGACGATGGCGACGCTGCCGCCCAGCAGTGACGGCAGGTAGTAGACGCTGCGGTAGATCGCCAGGCCCCGCACGCCGCGGTCGAGCACCATGGCGACGGCGAGCGCGACCGCCAGCGACAGCGGTACCGAGACGAGGGTGTAGACGGTGGTCACGCCGAGCGACGTGTGCAGGGTGGCGTCGTGCCACATCTGCCGGAAGTTGGCCAGCCCGGCCCAGCGCGGCGCGGTGAGCAGGTCGTAATCGGTGAAGGCCAGGTAGAACGACGCGACGAACGGGATGATCATGAAGAGCGTCCCGCCGAACCAGGGCAGCAGGAAGAGATAGCCGGCCCGGTCCTGCCGGGTCATGTGGTTATCGCCTTGCGCGCCTCGGTCAGGAACCGCTGGCCGGCCTCGGCGGGGGTCATCCGCCCGAACTCCACCTCGGTGCTGATCACCTTGAGGATGTTGGTGAGCTTGCTGGCCCCGACCGGGTACGGGTACGACGGCGGCAGCTTCTCGTCCTGCAGCTTGGTCAGGAACTCGGCGGACCGGCGGCTGTCCGGGTCCAGGCTCGGCGCGGTCTGCACGGCGAGCGCCCGGTTGGGCGGCACGCCCCGGGTGGCGCCCGCGGCCTGGGCCGCCGCCGCGTCGTTGATCAGGAAGTTGAGCAGGGTGAGGGTCTGCTCCGGGTGCTTGCTCCGGGCCGCGATCGACCACAGTGCCGGGGTGTCCACCGACTGTCCCCGCTGCCGGGCCTGGGATTCGCCCGGGATGCGCAGCAGCGCCAGGTTGCCGCCGCACGCCTGGTTGAAGCCGTACAGGTTGTTGGTCGGGATGATCTGCGAGGCGATCGCCTTCTTGGCCAGGTACGACTGGGCCGGCGAGGTCCCGTTGTTCTGGTCGATGAACCCGGCCGGCGGCAGCCCGCCCCGGGCACGCAGGTCGACGGTGAACTGGTACCAGGCGGTGACGGTCGCGGCGGTGGCGCCGAGCCGGCCGTCCCGGGTGAAGAAGTCCTCGCCGCGCTGGCGGGCGAAGACCAGCAGGTTCGCGACGGTCCA
The DNA here is from genome assembly GCF_001509495.1 of Actinoplanes awajinensis subsp. mycoplanecinus. Lineage (NCBI taxonomy): Bacteria > Bacillati > Actinomycetota > Actinomycetes > Micromonosporales > Micromonosporaceae > Actinoplanes > Actinoplanes awajinensis. The sequence continues at coordinate 57,828 of NZ_LLZH01000276.1, forward strand.
CGGTTCGAAGTTGGAGCCGTACACCGTGCCGGCGCTGGCCTTGGTGACCTGCGTGGCGAAGTCCGCGTACTGCTCCCAGCTCCACGTGTCGCCGTCGGGCAGCGCGACGCCGTACTTGTCGGTGAGGCTCTTGTCGATGACGAAACCGATGGTGTTCAGCCCGGACGGCACCCCGTAGCTGGCCGGCCCGACCTGGCCGAGGGCCTTGGCCTGCGGGGTGAGCCCGGACAGGTCGAGGCGGTCGGCGTGCGCGCCGAGGTCGAGCAGCGTGCCGCGATCGGTGTACTCGCGCAGGCTGTCGAAGCGCATCGCCAGCAGGTCCGGCGGGTCACCGGCGGCGAAGCGGGCGGCGAGCTTGTCCTTGTACGGGCTGCTGTCCTGGTATTCGGTGCGCACCCGGATGCCGGGGTTCGCGCTCTGGAACAGGTCGAGGGACTTCTGGGTGAACTCGGCGCGTTGCGCGTCACCCCACCACACCATGTTGATCTCGACCTTGCCGTCGTCACCGCCGCCCGTGCCGCCGAACCCGCGGCCGCAGGCGGGCAGCGCGGCGGTGAGCCCGGCCAGGCCGGCGAGCTGGAGCATCTGACGGCGACCGAGCCCGGCGCCACTGTCGACATGGTTCACGGTCGATCCCTCCGCGTGGTCAGCACTTTTGTTTCAGTGTTTTATCTATTGAGATACGTCCATGTCAACCGGGTGCGCGGAATTTGTTTCAGAGGTTGACGTAACTCAGCTGGCCTGGGTAACTTGCCGCTCATGCCGACCGTTCAGGCGCACGACCTGCGCTGCGCGGGCCGCGTCGTGGCCCGCTACGTCTGTGACCCGCAGCTGCCCGCGACCGTCTCGCCCCGGCCCTACCTGCACCCGGTCACCACCCTCGCCGGGACCACGGTCACCGGCTTCATGCCCGCCGACCACCGGCACCATCTCGGGGCGAGCATCGCCGTGCCGGCCCTCAACGAGGCCAACTTCTGGGGCGGGCGCACCTACCTCACCGGCCGCGGCCCGACCGCGCTGGACAACCACGGCCGCCAGCAGCACGACCGCTGGCTGCACCGCTCCGGTGACCGGCTCGAGCAGGAGCTGACCTGGACCCGCCGTGACGGCACGCCGCTGGCCCGGGAACGGCGGGCCCTGACGGTGCGCGGGCTCACCGACGACGCCTGGCTGCTGCAGGTGGACTACACGCTGCGCAGCGCCACCGGCGACGACCTCACCATCGACAGTCCCGCCGCCCGCGGGCGCACCGGCGCCGGGTACGGCGGATTCTTCTGGCGCGCGCCGACCGGCCCGGACCAGATCCGCGCGTTCGGGCAGCGCACCGACGCCGACGTGCACGGCAGCCGCGCCCCCTGGGTCGTGCTCAGCGGCGACGCCTGGACCCTGATCTTCCTGGCCGGGTCACCGGCGGCCGACCCCTGGTTCGTCCGCGCCGACGACTACGCCGGGGTCTGCGCCGCGATCGCCTGGGACCGGCCCCTGCTCATCGCGGCCGGCGAGGTGTTCGCCCGCCGGCTGCGGGTGGTCATCGCCGACGGCCCACCCACCCGGGCCACCATCGCGGCCGCCGAGGCCTGGACGTGACCGGGCCGTGGACCGCCGGCACCGGCGAGGGCGGCTACCGCAACCCGGTGCTGTTCGCCGACTGGTCCGACCCGGACGTCATCCGCTCCGGCGACGACTTCTACCTGACCGCCTCCAGCTTCAACCGGGTCCCCGGCCTGCCCGTGCTGCACTCCATCGACCTGGTCAACTGGCGGATCGCCGGGCACGCGCTGCACCGGCTGCCGGACGAGCACGCCACCCCGCGGCCCGGCTGCGGCGTGTGGGCGCCCGCGCTGCGCCGCCACGACGGCCGGTTCTGGATCTGCTACCCCGACCCGGACCACGGCATCTACCTGACCACCGCCGACGACCCGGCCGGCCCGTGGAGCGCGCCACGGCTGATCCTGGCCGGACGCGGGCTGATCGACCCCTGCCCGCTGTGGGACGACGACGGGCGGGCCTACCTGGTGCACGCCTGGGCGCGCAGCCGCTGCGGATTCAACAACCGGCTCACCGCGTACCCGATGACACCCGATCTCGCCGAGCCGCTCGGCCCCGGGGTGGTGATCGTCGACGGCGACGGCATCCCGGGCTGCCGCACCCTCGAGGGACCCAAGTGGTACCGGCGCGACGGCTGGTACTGGATCTTCGCCCCGGCCGGCGGGGTCACCACCGGCTGGCAGTACGCGCTGCGCTCGCGCGAGGTGTTCGGCCCCTATGAGCCGCGCGTCGTGCTCGACCAGGGCGACACCGAGGTCAACGGCCCGCATCAGGGTGCGTGGGTGCAGACCGCGACCGGCGAGGACTGGTTCGTGCATTTTCAAGACCTTCACGCGTACGGACGGGTCGTGCACCTGCAGCCGATGAGCTGGAGCGACGACGGCTGGCCGGTGATCGGGGACCACGGCGCCCCGGTCGCCGGCCACCGCACACCGGTGCCCGGCCCGCACCCCCCGAGCGCGCCGGCGACCAGCGACACGTTCCCCGGCGGCCGGCCCGGAGCACAGTGGAGCTGGCCGGCCAACCCCCGGCCGGGCTGGGTGCTGCCGAAACCCTCCGGCGGGCTGCGACTGGCCTGCCTGCCCGGCGAGCACGACCTGCGACGCCGGCCGAACGTGCTCGGCCAGCGGTTGCCCGGCCCACGGCTGCACGCCGCCACCGGCCTGCGGCTGCACGCGCCGGCCGGGGCGCGCGCGGGACTGGTCGTGCACGGCCGTACGTACGCCTGGATCGGCCTCGACCACCGCCCGGACGGCACCTATCTGACCTGCCGCTTCGCCGAAGCCGAAGGCGAGGCGGAACAGGACGCGGCGGACCCGGTCGCGGTCCCGGCGGGCGCAGGGGTGCGGCTCTCCGTGACCGTGACCGCACCGGCCACGGTCCGGTTCGCCGCGGAGATCGGCGGTGAACGGTGGGAATGCGGCCCGCCGTTCACCGCCACCGCGGGCGCCTGGATCGGCGCCACCCTCGGCCTGTTCGCCGCCGGACCCGGCGGCCACGCCGACTTCGACCGGTTCCTCGTCAGCGCACCGGAGCCCACATGATCGCGCCCGGCACCGGCCCCGGCGCGGTCACCGGGCCGGGCCGCCCGCAGCTGCCGCCGTGGCGGGCCGGGCGGTACACCGTGGACGCGCACCTCGGTCACGATTGGCGTCCCCGCATCTGAGCGCGCCGATGACTATCCTGCTCAGGAATCGCCCGACCCGCCCGGAGGCACCCGTGACCGGTGACGCCACAGCAGTCCTGCGTCTCGGCGACCGGGCCGTCGCCGACTACACGTGGCGCCCCGACCTGCCGGTCGCGCTGTCGCCCCGGCCGTACCTGCATCCGGTCCGTACCCTCGCCGGGGTGACCGTCACCGAGCTGATGCCCGACTCGCACCGGCACCACCTGGGCGTCAGCGTCGCGGTCGCCGAGGTCGACGGCGCGAACTTCTGGGGCGGGCGCACCTTCATCCCCGGCCACGGCCCGGCCTGGCTCGACAACCAGGGCCGCCAGGACCACGTCCGCTGGCTGCGGCGCACCGACACCCGGCTGAGCCACACCCTGCGCTGGACCGCGATCGACGGCCGCACGCTGCTGACCGAGCGCCGCGACCTGACCTGCCGGCTGGCCGGACCGGGCGCCTGGGCGCTGGGCTACCGGTTCACGCTGACCAACGCCACCGCGGCACCGCTGCCGATCCGCAGCCCGGCAGCGCACGGGCGCACCGGCGCCGGCTACGGCGGATTCTTCTGGCGCGCGCCGTCGGGCGACTGCCGGATCACCTCCCCGGCCGGTACCGGCGCCGAAGCCGTCCACGGCCGGCGCGCACCCTGGCTGTCGGTGGCGAGCGACGGCTGGACGCTGGTCTTCATCGCCGCGAACCCGGCGACCCGCGACGACTCGTGGTTCGTGCGCACCCGCGACTACCTGGGCATCGGCTCCGCCCTCACGTGGGACGAGCCGCTCGTGCTCGACCCCGGCGCGGCCGTGACCCGGCAGATCGTCACCGTCGTCGCCGACGGCACGGTCGACGCCGGTCAGGCCGCCGCCTACGCCGCCGCCCTCGCCGCATGATCCGCCCGGTGCATCGGGTCGCCCCCACCACCGGCACGCCGATCCGGCAGGACGGGCTGCGCGCCCACAACCTGAGCCTGACCTTCCAGCAGATCGTCGACGCCCGCCAGACGGCGATCTCGCGCAGTGACCTCGCCGCCGGCACCGGCCTGACCCGGCCGACCATTTCCCGGATCGTCGACGAACTGCTCACCGCCGGGCTGATCGTCGAGGCCGGGCCCGCCCGGTCCGGCGGCAGCGGGCGCCCCCGGGTCGGGCTGAGCCTGGCCCGGACCGGACCGGCCGGGCTGGGCCTGGACATCCGCGCCGGCACGCTCTCCGCCTGCGTCGTCGACCTCACCGGCGCCGTGCGTCACCTGGACTTCGCCCCGCGGCCGGGTCGCGACGTGCCGCCGGAGGCGACCCTGGAAAGCCTCGCCGGCATGGCCCGGCGCGCTGTCCGGGCCGCCGCGGACGCCGACCTCACCGTGGTCGGCGCGACGTTCGCGGCGCCCGGCCCGATCCAGAACACCTCATTGGTACGGTTCGCGCCCTCGCTGGGCTGGCACGACGTCGACGCCGGAAGGATCCTCAGCAGGCTGGTCGGCTCTCCCGTGACGGTCGGCAACGACGCCGCCCTGTCGACGCTCGCCGAGCTCTACGCCGGCGCCGCCGACCTGCGCAACTTCGTCTGCGTCAGCGGCGAGTTCGACATCGGCGCCGGCATCGTCCTCGACGGTGGCCCTCATCGTGGGTCGCGCGGGTACCTCGGCCACGTCATGGTCGACAGCACCGGGCCACCGTGCGCCTGCGGGGCGACCGGCTGCCTGCAGAGCTACGCCGGGCTGCGCGAGATCCTCGTCGCGGCCGGCGGGGACGGCTCGGCGCCGGCACCGGCCGTGGCGATCGACGCCATGGTCACCGCCGGATCCCCGGCGATCCCGGCAGCGCTGGACCGGGCCGCCCGCGCGCTGGGCGTGGCACTGTCCGCGCTGCTCAACCTCGTCGAGGTGGACACCGTGCTGCTCGGCGGCGGGTACTCCCTGCTCGCCTCCTGGCTCACCGAGGGCATCGAGCGAGAGATCCGCGACCGGGTGCTCAGCGCACGGTGGACACCGGTCCAGGTCCGGCCGGCCCCGCTCGGCCCGGACGCCGCGGTGATCGGCGCCGCGCTGCAGGCCATCGACACGGTCCGCCGCGACCCGAACCGCTGGCTCGCACGGCCAACCCCGTAGCCGCGGGGACGCGCCTTCGCGTGATCAGCTCTGCGGGTCAGGGGCGGCGGGCCGTGACGAGGCCGGACTCGTAGGCGATGATGACCAGCTGGGCGCGGTCGCGGGCGTGCAGTTTGGTCATGGCCCGGTTGACGTGCGTCTTGGCGGTCACCGGGCTGATCACCATGTCGGCGGCGATCTGGTCGTTGGACAGCCCGCGCGCGGCCAGCGTCACGGCTTGGCGTTCGCGGGCGGTCAACCGGGGCAGCACGGTGTGCGCATCGGCCTGCGGGGGCTGGGTGACGTACCGGTCGATCAGTTTGCGGGTGATCGACGGTGCCAGCAACGCGTCGCCGCGGGCCGCGACGCGGACCGCGTGCAGGAAGTCCTCCGGCAGGATGTCCTTGACGAGGAAGCCGGCCGCTCCGGCGCGGAGCGCCTCGAACACGTACTCGTCCAGCCCGTAGTTGGTCAGGACGACGATGTGCACCCCGTCCAGAGCCGGGTCCGCGGTGATGCGCCGGGTGGCCTCGATGCCGTCGACGCGCGGCATCCGGATGTCCAGGAGAACGACGTCGGGCCGATGTTGCCGGGTCAGCGCGACTCCGTCGTGGCCGTCGCCCGCCTCGGCCACGACCTCGAGGTCGTCCTCGGCGTCGAGCAGAGCCCGGAAGCCGCTGCGGATCAGCGGCTGGTCGTCGACCAGCAGGATCCGGATCACGGCGTGCCGTCCACGGGGAGTTCGGCGTGGACGGTGAAGCCGCCTTCGTCGCGGGGCTCGGCGCGCAGTTCGCCACCGAGGGCGGTGACACGTTCACGCATCCCGAGCAGCCCGACGCCCGGCACCGACAGCGTGTGCGGCACGGCGATGCCGTCGTCGTCGACCTGGATGACCACAGCGCCGGGGTGGTAGGCGACCCGGACGGACGCGGTGCCGGCCCGGGCATGGCGGGTGACGTTGGTCAGCGACTCCTGCACGATGCGATAGGCGGTCCGGTCCACCGCGACCGGAACGGCGGCGCGTTCCCCCTCGACCGACAGCGACGCCCGCAGGCCGGTCGCGGCGGCCCGCTTCACCAGGTCGGGAAGGTGGTCGAGGCCCAACGGCGGGGAGGTGTCATCGTCGCGCAGCGCTTCCAGGGTGGCGCGCAGTTCCCGTGCCGCTTCGCGGCCGGCGTCCCGGATCACCAGCAGGGCGTCCGGCACCGGTTCGCCGCGTTTCTGCGCCACGTGCACGGCGGCCTCGGCCTGCACCTTGATCACGGAGATCTGGTGGGTGAGCGAGTCGTGCAGCTCGCGGGCGATGTGCAGCCGTTCCTCGTCGGCGCGGCGCAGCGCGTTCTCCTCGCGGGTGCGTTCGGCCTCGTCCGCCCGGCGCTCGGCTTGGCGCAGCGCCTCGCCCGCCGCGGCGGCGGCGATCAGCCAGGCCAGTTCGAGCACCCCGCGGGCCTGGGCGAACGCCTCGCCGACGCCGTCGCGGCCGGAGACCATGGCGGCGGCGGGCAGGGCCACCAGCACCGTCAGGCTGGTGACCGCGGTGGCGACCCGGCGCCCGGCGCGCATCGCCGAGTACACGGCTACCAGGTACGCGGTGGCGAACACGGCAAGACCGGCAGCCTGGTAGCCGACCGTGCACACCCCGGTGACGACCAGGACCGCGACCGGGGCGCGCCGGCGTGCGGCCAGCGCGAGACCACCGACGGCCAGCAGCGCGAGGCCGAGCTGCTCGGAGCCGGATGGCGAACCGCGCGCGGCAAGCCCGGCCGCCACCATGATCGCTGTCACCCCGGCAGCGATGATCGCGTCCCGGACACCGACCCGTGCACTGCCCATGAAGGCACCCTAACCGGACGGCCGGGTGAGCGAATCCTGCCGGCGCAGCGCAGCCGACTACCGCGGATGTCGTACGTCGCCGGCCTCCTGCCACGCCGGCAGCAGTCCGGGTCCGGTGCTCGTGGCAGCGCGAAGTGCCGACGCCGGCACGATGCCCGGCGCGGACCGGACGGCCAGGATCGATGACGTCCCTCCTGTCTACCGAGGAGAACGTGATGTTCGATCTGATGCTGTTCGCCGCGCCGGCCGTCGATGCGGCCACCCTCACCGCCGACCGGGCGGTGGCCACCGCAGCCGCGGTGACAGCCCTCGCCGGTGCCATCGCCGGCGGCTACGCCCTGGCCCGGCCCGCCGCCGGCGCGGTCCCGCGCAGGGCGGTCGTCGCACTGGTGACCGGCGTGATCGGTGCGCTCACCGGCATCGTGGTGCTGGCCACCGCCGACGGCGGACCCGGCACCGGCAACGGCGTCGTCGGGGGCTTCGCCGGCGTGGTGCTCGGGCTCATCGCCATGGTGTCGGGTGGGCTGGCGCTGCGCCGGTCTCGCCGGCGCACCTGACCGGCGGCGCCGGCGATGCCATGACCACCGAAGACCTGCGACAATGGCGGGCATGGACGTCCGGGCACGTAACAACATCACCTTCACCGGCCGCGATGACGGCCCGGTGGTGATGCTCGCCCACGGATTCGGATGCGACCAGAACATGTGGCGGCAGGTCACCGACCGGCTGGGTGAGCAGTCACGGGTGCTGCTGTTCGACCACGTCGGTGCGGGGCACTCCGACCTGACGGCGTGGGACGAGGATCGGTACGCGACGCTCGACGGCTACGCCCGTGACGTCCTGGAGATCTGCCGGGACCTGGACCTACGCGATGTGATCTTCGTGGGGCACTCGGTCAGCGCCATGATCGGGGTGCTGGCCGTCGCCGAGGAGCCCGGGCGTTTCGCCGGGCTGGTCCTGCTCACCCCGTCGCCGTGCTACATCGACCAGGGCGACTACCGGGGCGGTTTCAGCCGCGCGGACATCGACGAGTTGCTGGACTCGCTGGACAGCAACTACCTCGGCTGGTCCGCCAGCATGGCCCCGGTGATCATGGGAAACCCGGACCGGCCGGAGCTGGGTCAGGAGCTGACGACCAGCTTCTGCCGCACCGACCCGACCATCGCCAAGGCGTTCGCGCGGGTCACGTTCCTGTCCGACCAGCGTGCCGACCTGGCCCGGGTGACGGTGCCGTCGCTGGTGCTGCAGTCGGCGAGCGACGCGATCGCGCCGCCCGAGGTGGGCGCCTACGTCAACACCCACATCCCGGGCAGCCGGCTGGTCACTCTCGACGCCACCGGACACTGCCCGCAGCTGAGCGCACCGCAGGCCACGGCCCGGGCCATCGCGGCGTTCGTGGCTGAACACCGGTGAGTGAGCCGGCGCCATGCACCGGGTCACGCCGTATCCCGGTCCAGGCCTCGGCGTTTCCGGGCATGCTGGAGGACAACATCGACGATCTGTACGACACCGCGCCGTGCGGCAACCTGTCGACGTTGCTCGACGGCACGATCGCCAAGATCAATACGACGTTGCTCGGCTGGCTGGGCTACCCCCGTGACGAGCTCGTCGGGCACAAGCGCTTCACCGACCTGCTCACCGTCGGCGGCAAGCTCTACCACGAGACGCACTTCGCACCGCTGCTGCAGATGCAGGGTGAGGTCAACGGGATCGCCCTCGACCTCAAGTGCGCGGACGGCTCCCGGCTGCCGGTGCTGATCACGTCAGCGGTGAAGACCGGCTCCGACGGCCAGCCGATGCTGATCCGCACCACGATCTTCGACGCCCGCGAACGCCGCGCGTACGAACAGGAACTTCTGCAGGCCCGCAGGCAGGCCGACGCCGAGCGGGAACGCCTGCAGGGCCTGATCGGCGGCCTGCAGCGCAGCCTGCTGCCGGACACCGTGCTCGCGCCGCCGCACATGCAGGCCGGCGCGTATTACCACATGGCCTCCGCCGACCGGATCGGCGGCGACTTCTACGACCTGTTCGCCCTGCCCGGCGACCGGTGGGGGTTCTTCCTCGGCGACGTCTGCGGCAAAGGCCTCGCCGCCGCGGCCACCACGGCGGCCGCCCGGTACACGCTGCGCACCGCCGCGGCGTACGAGCCGGACCCCGCCGCCGTGCTGACCCACCTCAACAACGTGCTCTACCAGGGCTATCACAGCGACTCTCACCGGCACTGCACGGTCATCTTCGGGACGCTCACCCCGACAGCGGACGGCTGCTCGATCACCATCGCCGGCGGCGGGCATCCCGCCCTGATGCTGTTGCGGGCCGGCGGCACCGTCGAAGCGCAGCCCACCACCGGCGGCACCCTGATCGGCAGCCTGCGGAACCCGCGCATCGTGACACGGACCTTCACGCTGGGCCCCGGCGACACGGTGGTCCTCTACAGCGACGGCCTGCTCGAGGCCCACCCCAGCCACAGCGCCGACCGCTACGGCGAAGGCGCCCTGCAGGCCTTTCTCACCGCGCTGGCGCCCACCACCGCCCCCGCCGCCATCACCGCGCTGACCGGTCTTCTCGGGTCCCTCGAACGGCTCGACGACGACGTGGCGCTGATGACACTGTCCTTCGGCACCGGCTGATCACGATCGGACGCCCGTCCGCCGCGGGCCAGGGCGGGTCCGCTCAGACCGAGGCGCCGTCGAGCCGGCGCCGCAGCTTGGTGAGGGCCTTGGTCAGCAGCCGGGAGACGTGCATCTGGGAGATGCCGATCTGATCGGCGATCTGCTGCTGGGTGAGGTTTCCGTAGAACCGCAGGTTGACGATCTGCTGCTCGCGCTCGTCGAGACCGGCCATCGCCGGGCCGAGAGTGATGCGCAGCTCGGCGTGCTCATAGCCGGTGTCCTCGCCACCGAGGGTGTCACCGAGCTCGGTGCCGCCTTCGGTGATCGGGGTGGAGAGGCTCGTCGCGTTGTAGGCGCGGGCGCCTTCGAGGCCCTCGATCACCTCGTCCTCGCTGATGCCCAGGTGGGTGGCGATGTCGGCGACGGTCGGCGAGCGGCCCAGGGTGTTGCTGAGCGTGTTGTTGGCACCGGTGATGGCCAGCCGCAGCTCCTGCAGCCGGCGCGGCACGCGGATCGACCAGGTCTTGTCCCGGAAGTGCCGCTTGAGCTCACCGACGATGGTCGGGACCGCGAACCCGGCGAAGTCGACGCCCCGCTCGGCATCGAACCTGTCGACCGCCTTGATCAGCCCCATGATCGCGACCTGGTGCAGGTCGTCGCGGGGCTCGCCGCGGTTGGCGTAGCGGTTGGCCAGGTGCCGGGCCAGCGGCAGCCACGCCTCGATCGCCCGGTCACGCAGGCCGGGCCGGGACGGGTGGCCGGCCGGCATGGCCGCCATCGCGTTGATCAGCTCACTGGCCGGGTCAGCGCTCGTAGCGGCGTCGACCGGGGCGGCAGTGTCAACGGTGACGGTCATCCGGGTGCTCCTCGCGCTCAGCCGACACAACAGCCGCGCGACGCTCGGCCCGTGAGGCGGCTCAGTATCCCCCACACCGTCGTCAACTGCGGCTCTCCAGCGATACCCATCACCAAACCAGGTCAAAACCATCCTTTCGTACGCCATAGTGGCGCCGCAAAGGGGATGCGGTGGGCTCCTGTTGCCCGCCCAACCGGGTGTCCGAGAGGGCTGACCGGCCGATGCGCAGTGACGGGGCCCTGGTCCCGGTAGCGGCCGATGTCGCCCGCACGCAGAAATCGCTTGGCGCCGGGCCGCACCGGCCCCACCGTTGACGGGCCGGCGGCGGTCGCCGTGCACTACGTGAACGACGGGGCCCACCGACCATGACCCGGCAGATCCGCGCCACCTACGACGCCACGACCATCACCGTGTACCAGGCGTACTCCCCGGCCGTGGCGGACGCGGCGCTGGCCGCCGGGCGGTTCGTGACGCCGTTCTCGTTCACCAGAATGACGTGGATCAAGCCATCGCTGCTCTGGCTGATGCATCGCAGCAACTGGGCCCGCAAGCCCGCCCAGGAAAGAATCCTCGCCGTCCGCATCACCCGCGCAGGCTGGGAGCAGGCGCTCGCACAGGCCGTTCTCACCGCCCCGGAGTCCTCGGTATACGGCAACGCGGCCGCCTGGAACAGCGCATTCGAACGCGCGGCGGTGCATGTGCAATGGGACCCGGAGCGGACGCTCCGAGGGGCGCCGCTCAACCACTACAGCATTCAGGTCGGCGTGGGCCGCGAGCTGATCCGCACCTACGTCGATGAATGGATTGTCGGCCTGGCGGACATCACACCCACGGTGCACCGGGCCGCCGCACTGATCCGGGCGGGCCACAGCGCCAAGGCGGAACGACTGCTACCCGCGGAACGCGTCTACGCGCTGAACCCCGCCCTCGCCCGGCGGATCAACGCCGACGGGCCGAGGTGAACGTCCAGCAGTTCCTTTCCCTTGCGGTGCTCGCCCGCGGTGCCGGCGTAGTCGTCGATGACCGGGGTCAGCGGTCGATCGCGGCCATGTTGGCCTCGTCGTGGCGGGCGCCGGCGGCGGGTTCGAGGGCGTCGAGGCGCTCGAGTTGACCGGCGGTGAGCTCGACGGTGTCGGCCGCGGTGTTCTCCTCGACGCGGGCGACCCGGCGGGTGCCGGGGATCGGGGCGATGTCGGTGCCGCGGGTGAGCAGCCAGGCCAGGGCGGTCTGTGCGGGCGTGGCGCCGATCTCCGCGCCGATCGCGGTGACCTCGTCGACGATGGCCAGGTTGCGCCGGAAGTTCTCGCCGGTGAACCGCGGGTTGGTCTTGCGCCAGTCGTCGTCGGCGAAGTCGTCGACCGAGCGGATCTGCCCGGTCAGCAGGCCGTGCCCCAGCGGCGAGTACGGCACGAGGCCGATGCCGAGCTCGCGCAGCAGCGGCAGGATCTCGGCCTCCACGTCGCGGGTCCACAGCGAGTACTCGGTCTGTAGAGCGGACACCGGCTGCACGGCGTGGGCGCGGCGGATGGTGTCCGGCGACGCCTCGGACAGGCCGAAGTGCAACACCTTGCCCTGCTTGATCAGCTCGGCGACGGCGCCGGCGGTCTCCTCGATCGGGGTGGTGCGGTCGACCCGGTGCTGGTAGTACAGGTCGATGTGATCGGTGCCGAGCCGGATGAGCGACCCCTCGACCGCGGTCCTGATGTTGGCGGCGGTGCTGTCGTTCACCCCGGGCCCGCCGCCCGCGTGCGAGACGATGCCGAACTTGGTGGCGATCCGCACCTGGTCGCGGCGGCCCTTGATCGCTTCGCCGACGAGCTGTTCGCTCAGGAACGGGCCGTAGATCTCCGCCGTGTCGATGTGGGTCACCCCAAGATCAAGAGCACGATTTATCGTACGGATGGACTCGGCGTGGTCGAGGGCGCCTTCGCTGGTATAGACGCCGGCCATGGTCATCGCGCCGAGGCCGATGCGGGAGACTTCCAGGCCGCCGAGGTGCGCGTTCTTCACGATGGTCTTCCCTGTCGTTGCGGGTGGCCCGGCCTGATCGGCGGGCAGTACCCAGGGAACCGCTGACGCGGGCAACGGAGAAGTCACTGCTGGAGGGTGTACCGCCAGCCCACCACTCAGCGTCGCTCGGGTGCCTGGTCACGGCTGGCGGCCCAGCTCGCCAGCAGGCGCAGCGCGTCGTCACCGGCCGAGCCGGCCGGGGCGCTGAGCAGGGTCAGGGTCAGGCCGGGGTCCGCGGCCAGGTGCAGGTTCTCGAAGTGCAGGTCGAAGTCGCCGACGACTGGGTGGTGGAACTGTTTGATCCCGGTGCGGTGCAGGCGTACGTCGTGGGCCGCCCAGCGGGTGCGGAACTCCTCGCTGCGGGTGCTCAGCTCGCCGACCAGGTCGGTGAGCGCCTTGTCGTAAGGGTCGCGGCCAGCCTCAGTGCGCAGCATCGCGACGGTGTCGGAGGCGATCCGCTCCCAGTCGCGCCAGAAGTCCCGGGCCTGCGGGTCGAGGAACGCGAAACGGACGTGGTTCGGCGGGCGGGCCGGGTCCTCGAACATCGGCGCGTAGAGCGCCTGCGCGAGGGCGTTGGCGGCGAGCACGTCGCCGCGGCCGTTGCCGACGAACGCCGGCACGTCGGTCATCAGCTCCAGGACCCGGGCCACGCCGGGCCGGATCTGCGGTGCGGCCGGCCGGCGCCGGGTGCGGGTGGCCGGCCCGGCGGCGCGGGCCAGGTCAGCGAGGTGCTGCTGTTCTGCCTCGTCGAGGTGCAGGGCGCGGGCCAGGGCGTCCAGGACGCTGTCCGAGACGCCGGCGAGGTCACCGCGTTCGAGCTGGGCGTAGTACTCGACGCTGACCCCGGCGAGATCGGCGACCTCGCTGCGGCGCAGGCCCGGCACCCGCCGGTTGCGGTTGTAGCTGGTCAGGCCGGCCTGCTCGGGGGTGAGCCGGGCGCGGCGCGAGCTGAGGAACGCCTTCGCCTCGGCACGGTTGTCCACGTCAGGTCGCCGATGCCGCGGTGCACAGGGCGGTGACCGCTCGCACCACGACGTCGCGGTGGGCTCGCCGGCGCGCCCGCGGGTCCAGGCCGCCGACCGCGCGCAGGCCGTCCGGTACGGCGTGCCAGGCGGTGCTGATCGCCACGACGATCTCCAGGATGTCGATGGCGGTGCGGTCGTCGGGCAGGCTCATCGTCGTACGCAAAGCCTGTGCTTTTTCCAGGTGTGAGGCGATCTCGCCGGGGGTGGCGTCGTTGCGCTCCAGGCCGCGCCAGTGGGTCAGCCGCAGCAGGTCCGGGGCGGCGCTGAGCGCGTCGAACAGCGCGCCCGCATAACCGGGCAGGTCGTCGGGGGTGTAGGGCGCCGCGTCGGCGAGCACACCCAGCCGGTCGCCGAGCACCGCGTCGAACAGGTCTTCCTTGGAGCCGAAGTAGGCGTAGATGGCCTGCTTGTTGGCCTTCGCGGCGGCGGCGATGCGGTCGACGCGGGCGCCGGCCAGACCACGCTCGGAGAACTCCCGGTAGGCCGCGTCGAGCAGGCGGACGCGGGTGGCGGCGGAGTCGTACGGCATAGAACCCACAGTAAGCAACCAACCACCTGGTTGCAAAGCGTGGCCGGAATTGAAACCAACCGGATGGTTGTAATTGTGGCGGGACAGCGCCTACGGTGTTCCCAACCAACCGGTTGGATTTCTGGAAAGGGAATGATCATGACCACCTGGTTCATCACGGGCGCGTCCGACGGCATCGGCCGGCAGGTCACCGAACGCCTGCTGGCGCGCGGCGATCGGGTCGCGGCGACCGCCCGGCGCCCGCACCGGCTCGACGACCTGGCCGCGGCGTTCCCCGGCCTGCTGTGGACCGCGGCGCTGGACGTCAGCGACCCGGCGGCGATCCGCACCGTCGTCGACCGCGCCTTCGCCGAGCTGACCACGATCGACGTGATCTTCTCGAACGCCGGGCGGGCCGCGTTCGGCGCGGCCGAGGAACTGACCGACGCCACCGTCGCCGACCAGATCGCGGTCAACATGACCGGGCCGATCCACCTGGTCCGGGCGGTGCTGCCGCACCTGCGCGCCCAGGGCGGCGGCCGGATCATCCAGAACTCGAGCATGGGCGCGCAGATCAGCTCACCCGGCGGCAGTCTCTACCACGCCGCGAAGTGGGGCCTGGAGGGCTTCCTCGAGTCGGTCATCGGTGAGGTAGCCCCGTTCGGCATCGGCGTCACCATGGTCGAGCCCGGCACCGTGCGCACCGGATTCGGCGCCGCCATGACCATCGCACCCGGCCTCGACGCCTACGCCGGCACGCCGGTCGGGCAGATCCGCCGCTCCATCGAGGGTTCCGGCGGCAACCTCACCGGCGCCGCGCCCGGCGACCCGGCCCGGGTCGCCGCAGCGATCATCGACGCCGCGAGCGCGACTCCGGCGCCGCGCCGGCTGGTCCTCGGCAGCGACGCCTACCAGGCCGTCCACACCGCGCTGACCACGCGCCTCACCGAGCTACGCGCCGGCGAGCACCTCGCCGCGACCACCGACTTCCCCTCCTGACCACCACAGAAGAAAGCAGAAACAATCATGGACACGAAGACCGTCGTACGACAGTTCTGGGCCGGTTACGAGAGCGGTGACCTCGACGCCACCTGGGCGCGCTGGGTCTCCCCCGCGCTGCGCATCCACCCGTCCTCGGGCTACGAGTTCACCCGCGAGACCTGGCTGGCCGCCGAGAAACAGCTCCTGGAAGCGTTCGACGACGTCAGCGTCACGATCCTCGACCAGGTCGCCGAGGCCGACCGGGTCGCCACCCGCTGGGCGGTGACCGCCACGCAGAAGGCGCCGTTCTTCGGCGTGCCGTCGGCCGGGCGTACCGCCACGCTGACCGGCACCACCGTCGACCGCATCGCCGGCGACCAGATCGTCGAGCACTGGGCCGAGGTGGGCGTCCCGCAGTTCCTCCAGCAACTGACCGCATAGCCGGCCACCGCCGCCCGTCCGTGAACCCCGCGGACGGGCGGAAATACGTTTCTCCGATTGCCGGCGTTCCCTAGGATCTTCGGTGATCAAGGAGATGACACGGTGGGCGATTACCAGCAGTTCGTAACGGATGTGACTACCCGCCTGTCCAGGATGGCCAAGGGCGAGTTGTACGTCGCCGGCGACAGTCTCGACCGGGATTCGCTCTGGCTCACCTTTCTCGAATCCTTCCCGGCCGGCACCAATCCCCGGTTCCGCGAGCGGTCCGAGTACGACTGCTCGACCTGCCGCGGGTTCATCAAGAACTTCGGCAACGTCGTCGAGATCCACGACGGTCAGGTCCGCACCGTCTGGTCCGGAGTGTCGGCAGCCGACCCGGTCTTCTCGGTCGTCGCCGGCGCACTGGACGCATTCGTCGGCACGCTGCCGTTGTCCGGCGTTTTCCGGTCCACCGAGGCGCAGTACGGGGCGAAGACGACCCGGACGCTGCGCGACGGCCAGGTCGAGGTGTGGCACCACCTGCACGGCCAGGTGGCCGAGCGGCACCGCACCGAGGACGTCGGCGCGGCGCGGGGCACCTTCGACGCCACCGTCCAAGTGTTCCAGCGCGGCCTGACCGAGCTGACCCGGCAGGCGCTGGACACCGTCGTCGACCTCATCGACGACAACGCCCTCTACCGCGGCGAGGAGCACGGCCGGGCGGTGGCCGAGTTCCGGTCGCTGCAGAACGGGTGGACGCAGGCGGCCGACGCGCGGGCCTTCGTGTTCGCCAACGCCATGAACCCGGCGGCCCGGTTCCGCAACACGGTGATCGGCACCCTCGTCCAGGATCTCTCCGCGGGCGTCGACCTGGAGCAGGCGGTCCGGTCGTTCGAGGCGAAGGTCGCGCCGCAGAACTACCAGCGCCCCACCGCGTTGATCACCCCGGCCATGGTCAAGGCCGCCATGAAGACCATCGACGAGCTGGGCCTCGAGGAGTCGCTGCAGCGACGGTTCGCCCGGCTGTCCGACGTGTCGGTCACCAACGTGCTGTGGGTCGACAACGACACCCAGTCGCGGATGAAGGACGGCATCGAAGGACTGCTCATGCAGGCGGCCACCACCAGGTCCTCGGGCGCGCGCCTTCGTGACGCGAAGCCGGAGGAGGTTCCCGTGCTCACCTTCATGAAGGACATCCTGCCCGGCGCCGCGAGCATCGACCTGTGGGTCGCCAACAGCCACGAACCGCACTTCGTCAGCCTCACCACCGGCCGGCACCCGGACGCACCGCGGCTGTTCACCTGGGACAACGATTTCGCCTGGTCCTACAACGGCAACCTCACCGACTCGATCAAGGAGAAGGTCAAGCGGGCCGGCGGCAACGTCACCGGCAAGCTGCGGGTGAGCCTGTCCTGGTTCAACCACGACGACCTCGACCTGCACGTGTACGAACCCGACGGCACCCACATCTGGTACCAGGAGAAGCGCAACAAACTGGACGTCGACATGAACGCGAGCGGGCCGTACTCCCGCGAGCCGGTGGAGAACGTCACCTGGACCGGCAAGGTCCCCGACGGCGAGTACCGGATCGCGGTGAACCAGTTCAACAAGCGCGAAAGCGCCCGGGCCGGCTTCGTGATCGAGACCGAGAGCAACGGGAAGATCGAGCACTACAGCTACGAGCGGGCGGTCAGCCAGAAGGAAACCGTCGAGGTGGGCCGGATGACGGTCGCCGGCGAGGTGATCACCGATTTCCGGCCGGGCAAGGACATGCAGGCGGGCAGTGCCGGCAAGGACCTGTGGGGCATCACCACCGAACAGTTCGTGCCGGTGTCCACCCTCATGTACTCGCCGAACTACTTCGACGACAGCGAAGTCGGCAACCGCCACTACTTCTTCATGCTGAAAGGGTGCGTGAACGACCAGCCGACCCGGGGGATCTACAACGAGTTCCTCCGCCGCGACCTGCAGCCGCACCGCAAGGTGTTCGAGGTCCTCGGCGACCGCACCAAGTGCGAGCCGTCCGACGACCAGCTGTCCGGCCTCGGTTTCAGCTCCACGGTCCGCAGCTCGGTGGTCGCCAAGGTGACCATGAGCGGTGGCCGGCGCCGGCTCATCAGCATCCAGTTCTGATTCCCTACCCCCGACATCCGAGAGAGGTCACCGTGACCATTTTTGAGAAGGCCACGCGGGAGAAGTTCCGCTACCCGTCGACCAAGGGCCTGCTGAGCACCGAACAGCTGTGGGAGCTGCCGCTGACCGCCAAGTCCGGCTTCAGCCTCGACGACGTGGCCAAGGCCGTCAACGCCGAGCTCAAGGCCGTCGCCACCGAGTCGTTCGTGGCCACCGAGGCCAACCCGGCCACGGCGACCCTGGAGACCAAGCTGGAGGTCGTCAAGCACGTCATCGCCATCCGCATCGCGGAGGACCAGGCGGCGAAGGCGGCGGCAGCCAAGAAGCTGGAGAAGGAGAAGCTGCTGACGGTCCTGGGCCGCAAGCAGGACGCGGTCCTGGAAAACCTGACCGAGGCGGAACTGCTGGCCCGCATCAACAACCTGTAACCCACCGCCGATCGGCGATGTGCCAGCACTCCGGCACATCGCCGAGAAGCAGGTCATGCACAACCATGCCGACACTCACGGCCGCTTCCCGCCAAGGCCACCACCATTTGTGTACGTCCGGCGAGCACGGCGTGCAGTCACGAGCCATGCAACGGTTCCCGCCCGTCGCCGAACGGGCAGCCCCGGGCGCGGGCCGGGCAGCGTGCGGCCCGCCCGGCGGTACGCCCGAGCGTGGCGCGCATCGTCGAGGGCATGCTTGGGATGGCGGCGTACGTGATAAACAACCGCCTCGACATGGTGGGCGCCAACCCGCTGGGCCGCGCCCTCTACTCGGAGACTGCTCGCCAGGGTCGCCTGTTACATGAGGCATGGATCGACGGCGGCACTCGCAGGAATGGGATTGCTACTCGTCCCGCTTCGATCCCTCGCTCCGCCGATTCCCGCGGCGCATCTGTTCGCGCACCAGTTGGTCCAACCGCTCCAACTCCTTGCGGTCACCGCGCCAGTAGGCTTCGATACCGCTCTGCAGATAGCTCGGATCAATATCAGGAAATTTCTTCCGGTAGACAGCGTGCCCACCTTCACTGGCACGTTCATCCAGGGAGTTCATGACAGCAACACATTCCGGTCGCACGGTCGCTGTGATCGCCTCCTGCAAGTAGATCAGCCCCATTACGTAATGATCTTCTCGTTCCTTCTCCCCGAGGCCCATCTCGGCACTTTTGACGAATTTACTGAAACAGACGAACGACGAAAACGCCAGGCAGGCGGCATGGACGAAATACGTCGTGGGATTCTCGTCGCGCCACGGTTCCCGGTCAATCGGCAAGCATGATTCGACGGCCGTCAGCGCTTCGGGGGACAGCAGGATGTTGGCGGAGCGGCGAAGCGCCTCGAGTCCGGCATGAAGAGCCTTGACGTCGATGCTCGAGCCTTCGATTGCCGAGTTCAGGTGCTCGAGCGCCGACGGCATGTTGCGAACGGCATGGGGCACAGCGACCTCGGGAGGCGCCGCATCCCAGTCCTCTTGGCTCAGCGGCCGCGGAACGCCTTCCGGAAGGGCGTCGAGCAGGATGCTCATCGCCAGGTTCAGCGATGTCCCCTCCACGGTGAGCAGGAGCTGCGACATCTCGTCCAAGCCAGACCCGAACCGTTTCTGGGCCGCTGTCTTGCCACGCCCGCCGACCCGCTCACCGATCTCGGCCCACGTCGCTCCCCTGCGGCGGGCTTCGGTGGCGATCTCCCTCAGCATGTCGTTCACCGCCTTCTCGAAGTTGTGCGCGGCCTCCAGGAAGACGAGTACTTCGTCCGCCGTCGGTTCGCCGGAGAACGAGGCCGGACTACTTCTCCGCAGGCCGTGCGTCAGGTTCGCGACCGCTCGCCGGGCCTCGAACCGGGCACCTCCCACCGTGTGGGGCCAGAGCCAAGCCAAGCAGGATATGCCTGAGCGGAG
The DNA here is from genome assembly GCF_001509495.1 of Actinoplanes awajinensis subsp. mycoplanecinus. Classification (NCBI taxonomy): domain Bacteria; kingdom Bacillati; phylum Actinomycetota; class Actinomycetes; order Micromonosporales; family Micromonosporaceae; genus Actinoplanes; species Actinoplanes awajinensis. The sequence continues at coordinate 77,387 of NZ_LLZH01000276.1, forward strand.
GGTTTCCGGTTCGTCCGCGTTCTCAGCAGCACCTCTTCGTTCGGTCATTTCTTTGCGTCCTAACTCGCGAAAAGGGTGATGGCTTGTTGTACGAGGTTGAGAATTCCCCCACTGGCGGCAGCGATGGTGAGCAAGCGCTGGCGCCGATGAAGCCGCTCGTGGCACTTGATTATCAGAGCGTATTCCGTGGCCATACCGCAGCAGTGCCGGTCGATACGTCGGGCCAGTGGCATGCCTCGGCGGCGATTCGCTTTTCTTCTGCTGGGAATTTGGCGGCGCGGACTCATGACCAACTCCATCGTGAAGGCGGTAAAGGTGGAGACCGAGACGCTCTGCTCACTTGCCGGAATTGAGCACGGAGGGTCTTCGCATTCGACTGATCCGCTGAATCGTCGAATGCCATCGGTCACTACCCTCCAAACGCTAGAGGTCCATTCGAGTCGACGCTACTCGGCGGGTCCACCCATGGTGGACGTCGCGGTCCACCGACGGTGGACGACCGGCGGCGTGCCCCTACCAGCATCACCCAACGGTTAGGCGAACTAAATTCTCGTAATCCCCGCGCCCCAGCGAAGGCCTCCACATGCCGGCTCTTCGAAGTCATGCGGGGTTGAGGTGTCCGCGTTGGCGTCGGGTGGCCGCGGATTCAGATATTTCGGCACTAACGAAAAGGCTGCTCTTCAGCGATGACCCACAGGAAACCAGTGCCACAGCTTGCCTGTCACCCTCAGAAGGAGGGCGTGGGACTGGATCGCCACCCCCTTGATCAACGTCGGCCCGCTCCAGTTCGGAGCAACCCATGGCGACGTCGTCGCGGCACTTGGCGGTGCCCTCGCACACGAGACATCGGGTGACAACGGGCGCACGGGAGCAGAGTTTCGCAGCATAGGCGTGACGGCGTACTACTCCGACGCACTCTCGGTAGGTCGACTGGTCTGCGTCGCCGTCGACGCGTTCGCCGGCCCCCGCGTCTCGATGAACGGGTCAACTCTGACCGGACGACCCCGCTCCGTCGTTGAGCAATGGACGTGGGATCAGACCGAAATACACGACCTCAGCTTGATATATACGCATGTCCTCGATCCCGTTCTCGCTGAATTCGGCTTGGTTATTCGCGCGCAACACGCCGGCGACGCCGTTTTCATCCGACCGGTCTTCATCGACCGGCTCGCCGACGACGTGTGGAGCTCCGTGCCCTCGCAAGAGTGGAAAATATCCTGAGCCATCCTCAGGGCCGGTGCTGGGACCACTTCGTGCACTCCGGGCCGTACTTCGCCATGCGGCTCCCGTCGTTGTCGATCAGACGGTCGGTGAGCCAGTGGTGCTCGCCGTCGCCGGATTCGACGTTTTTCAGTACGTACGACTCGAGGTTTGCCCGGTCCTGGCGGACCGTGAAGTTCTTCTCCTCGACGTGGTGCCAGTAGCCCAGATCGGTGCAGAACGTGACCGTCGCCTGGTCAGCCCCGGCCGGCTCGACGCCCATCACCTTGACCCAGATCGGCCCGATCAGCGGGTCCTCGACCACCGAGGACATCGCGAACGGAGCCAGGAACTTCTCGTAGTACGCCTCGGTGAAGACGAACCGTCCGATCGGGATCACCTGAGTCCAGTCGGTCGCCTGCCGCTCCCAGTACATGAACGCGAGTCCACGCCGGGCGGCCAGGACCTCGTCGGTGTCCGGCACCCCCGCCAGGTCCCAGGTGATCGGCACGTCCTCGGTCCCGTCCATCGGGAGCTTCCGGTACGCCTCGTCGAACGTCAGCGACGGGGCGGCGGCGCTGCTGGACGACGGCGCGGCCCGGTCTCCGCTCGGATCGTCACCGGTGCACGCCGCAGTACCCAGACCCACGATCACGGCGACGATCGCTGCGGTGCACAACGCGCCCCTGGCACTTCTCATCCGAGAACATCTCCTGCCCACTCGTAGCCGTTCTGATAGGAATCACCGGCGTTGGCGGCGGCGTTGCCGACCGTGCTCTGGCCGTGGCCGGCCTTGTACTGCTGCCAGGCCTGATAGTCCGCCTCGTTCCATCCGCTCACCGGTTTCGGGTCCCCGTTCTCGACAAGTGTGCTCGGCAGGTCCTCGAGTCTGCCGCTGCTGTAGAGGGCCTGTTCGCTGAGGCTGACCGCGGTGCTGCGGCCGGCACCGAGCGCGGCGCCGACCTCGTAGGTGGCCAGGCCGTGGTTGTCGACCTTGGCCTGTTCCTCGGCCTGCGCCATCAGGTCGGTGACGTACTCGCCGGCCAGGTCACCGACGACCGGCACCGGGATCCGCGCGGTCACCTTGCCCATCACCTCGTCGACCAGGCGGCCGGCGACCTTGTACCGGTCCTCGACGTGCTGGTTGTAGGCCGCGTCCTGCGCGGCGCTGGTCGTGTGACCGGCCTGGGCCGCCCCGTGGTCGAGAGCACCCAGCACGCTGCCGTAGTTGTGCGAGACGTTCTCCATGGCGCGCAGGTGACCGTTGATGTCGTCGTGCGGGTTCTGCCGGCCGGACAGGATGCTGTCGTAGCTGCCGGTGGCGTACGCGGCCTCGGCCTTGGCGATGGTGTCGTGCGCGCCCGGGTCCTTGCCGAGGTCGGCCAGGTAGCGCACCAGGTGGTTGCGGTCGACGTCGAGGGTCTGGCCGGGAATGGCGCCGTGCGAATCGGCGATGTTGAGGTTCACGTCGAAGATGTACGCCGACGTGACGTTCGCCAGGGGCTGGCGCAGCTGCGGGTTGATCACGTCGGTCTTCGCGAAGTCGCCGGTCGTGCCGTGGCCCGGCGGCGTGCCGTTCGGGTATCCCATGGCCTGTTCGTCGACGTTGCTCTCGTGGATGATCGACTCGACGATGTGCCGGGCCTGCGGCCCGGGCTGGTCGGTGGTGGCGTGTTCCAGAGCGGTGCCGAAGTCGTCGAGGGCGCCGTTGTGGTAGTCGCCGCCGTGCTGCATCAGTTCGGTCGTCCAGCCCGGCCCGCCGGGGACGTCCGCGGTCGCGTCCCAGTTGCGGTCGGTGAGCAGGTAGTCGAGCCGGGGCAGCCGCCCGCCGGCGGGACCGTCGGCGGTGAACTCGGTGGTGCCGGTGAGCAGGTCCCGGGTCGCGTCGCCGTTGCGCGACAGCGCGTCCATCAGGCCGTTCATCGGGTCGATGCCGGCCGGCACGGTGTTGTCGTCGTGGCCCTGGGTCCAGTCCAGGCGAAGATTCTCCCCGCGCGCCCCGGTCCACAGCGCACTGTTCTCCCCCTGCGCCATCTCGAAGTCGACCATGTCCCCGCCGATGCTGCTCAGGAACCCGGCGTCGAAGTCGCCGTTGTGCAGCAGCGGGCTCAGCAGCTGGTAGCCGTAGACGTCCTCCGCGTACCGCGCCGGGCTGGCCGGGTCGCCGATGTCCATCGGGCTGCGCCCGGCGGCCATCAGGTCGGTGGTCCACTGACTGGGCAGCTCATGGTCACCCGGAAGGTAGGTCTCGCCGCGCAGCCCGGTCGTCGTACCGGTCTCCTGGGTCGCGGTGGCCAGCGTCAGCCCGAGACCGTTCTGCAGGTCCCGCACCATGGCGGCGGTGTCGTTGCTGAACAGTACGTCGTCGGCGTCGACGCCCGGGTGGTCGAGCTGGTAGGTCGCCAGCGTGCCGGAGAGCTGCAGCAGGCCCCGGGGGCCCAGGGCGGTGAGGAGGTCGTACGCGAAAATTCTGTCCCGTCCGTAGAGCGTGACCAGTTTCCGCAGCTCGTCGAGCTCGGCCGGGGTGGGCTGGTAGGTCGGGTCCATCAGCTTTCTCGCCAGTTCCCCGGCCCGGGCGGTCGCGCCGGGCGGGCTGGCCCCGAACCCGGTCTGCGGCGACGGGACGTTGCCGTTGATGGTGGCGGCCGTCGCGTCGTCCTGCGCCCGCGCGTACTCCACGACCGAGCGCAGATCGTTGAGCAGCGCGCCGGTCTCCCGGCCGGTCCGGTCCAGGTTGCCGCCCAGGTAGGCTGACGCGGGCGCGGTGATCGTGCCAGCCGTCGTGTCCACGGTGTAGCCGGCCGCCCGTGCCGACGCGACGATGCCCTCCGCTTGGCTTCGCAGACCCTTCATGGCGTACGCATGCTGGTCGAAAGCATCGGCCAAGCGCTTCGCCGGCGGATAGGTGTTGTCCAGCTCGGCCCGCAGCGTGGCCGCCTTCTGCTGCGCGGCAGTGGATCCTGTGCCGTCCGGCCACACCGCACCGAGATCACGAGTGCCCGTGATCAGCTGGTCCGCCGCGGTGTCGAGACCCCGGGCCACCCGGCTCCAGCCATCGGCCGCGGAGTGCCACGGCCCGGCGTCGAACTCGAGCAGATCCGGCAGGGTCAGGCCACTCACCGGGTCGCCCCCGGCCCGCTGCCGCGCAGCCCGTCAGCACTCGCCTGGTCCGTGGCCCGGTACGTCGTCGCCGCTGTGGTCAGGCCGCGGCGCGGGCGCCAGACCGGAGCCGGCCGTCGTGAGCGTCGCCCGCAACGTGGCGGCCGCGGCTGTCACGTCCTGCCCGGCACCGTGCAACGCCTCGACATCAACCTGCAGCTGCACCGGAACTCCCCTCTCCCCCGACCGTTCACTGTGGTACACGCCGCGCGGGAGGGGCGAGTTCAACGCCCTGGTCGTACCCATGGCCGGAAAAGCGGTGGTCTTCTCCCGCCGGCATGGACCAGGATGCGCTCGTGCATGCCTACCTGGACACCGAGCGCCTGACCCTGCGGCACTTCACCCTGGACGACGCGGACCTGTTGATCGAGCTGGACAGCGACCCGGCGGTCATGCGCTACCTCACCGGCGGCGAGGCGACTCCCCCGGAGCACTACCGCGAGCGCGGCATGCGCAACATCATCGCCGGCTACGAGCGGTCGGGCGGCGCCTTCGGGCTGTTCGCGGCGCACGAGAAGGCGAGCGGCGCCTTCATCGGCTGGTTCCACCTGCGTCCCGACCGGGACGGCCCGCTGGACGAGGCCGAACTCGGCTACCGGCTGCGCCAGGCGGCGTGGGGCAAGGGTTATGCCACCGAGGGTTCGAGGGCCTTGCTGGCCAGGGGGTTCACCGAGCTCGGCGTGCGCAGGGTCTGGGCCGACACGATGGTGAAGAACGACGGTTCCCGCAAGGTGATGGCAAAGGTTGGGATGACCATGACGGGCACCCTCGAAACCCCGCCCGACATGCTGATGGTCGAGGGCGCCGAACACGGCGGCGTCCGTTACGAAATCACCAAGCAGCAGTGGGAGAGCCTCGTGGACCTCGTCCGTCCGGTCCGGTCGTAGCCATCGCTTCTGACCGCAGGGTCGCCGCTCAGCCAGCCAGGGGAAAGTCCGGTTGCTCCGGGCCGTGCGGGATGTCGATCCGTTCCTCGCCGGTGCGCAGGGCTCGCAGGATCACCCGGCCGACGTATTCGGGGGAATGCGCGACCAGCCCGGCTGGGAGGCTGCCCGCGGGGTAGAACTCGGTGTCGGTGAGCGACGGCAGCAGGAGCGTGACCTGGATGTTGTCGCCTGCCAGTTCCATGCGGCCCACCTGGCTGAGCCAGTTCACTGCCGTCTTGGTCGCCGGGTAGATGGCATTGCCCGCCATCGGCATCCCGGTGGCGCCCGAACTGATGTTGACGATGCGCCCGTGGCCGGCCGCCCGCATGTGCGGCAGCACCGCCTGAATGCTGGTCACGACGCCCACCACGTTCAGGTTCAACAAGGCCAGGAACGCCTCCGGTGTCGTGCCGTCGATCGTGGACCCGGCGCCCGCCCCGGCGTTGTTGACCAGGCCGTCCACCCGCCCGAACCGGTCGATCGTGGCCTGCACGAGCGCCCTGACCTGTTCCGGGACGGTGACGTCGGTGGGGACGGCGAGCGCCCCGTCGAGTTCCTTGCTCAGCACCTCGAGCCGGTCGGCGCGGCGCGCGGCCAGGACCGGGAGTGCACCGGCCTCGTGAAGGAGCCGCGCCGTCGCTGTACCGATGCCGGACGATGCTCCGGTGACGATGACGACCTTGCCGTTCAGGGATTCGTTCACGTGCTGGCTCCTGGTGTTGTCGATCCAGAGGTAGACCCGCATCGCGGCGGGACCGGCATCCAGTCAACGACGGTTGCTGCCGCGGGGGAAGGGCGACCTGCCTATCGACCGATACCCTGCTGATATGGATCATCTGGAGACGCGGCAGCTCCGATACTTCGTGGCGGTGGCCGAGGAACAGCATTTCGGGCGGGCCGCGCACCGGCTCGGCATGGCCCAGCCGCCGCTGTCTCGCGCGATCCGCGATCTCGAACGGCATCTCGGCGTGCAGTTGCTGGTCCGGACCAGCCGCCGGGTCGCTCTCACCCCAGCCGGTCAGGTCCTGCTGGATGAGGCCCGGATCGCCCTGGATGCCGTGGCCACGGCCGGGAACCGGACCCGCCACGCCGGACAAGAGGTGCCCGCGTTGCGGCTGGCGCTCAAAGCCGACCACGACGCTGGACTGCTCCCGAGGATCCTTGACGCCTACGACGTCCTGCCGGTGGAACTGTTGCTGGGCGGATACGGCGAGCAACTGGCGGCTCTGCATGACGGACGTGCCGACGTGGCGCTGCTGACGACGCCGTTCGACGAGCGCGGGATCGACAGCGAGCCACTGGTCACCGGGCCGCGCCTGGTGGCTATGGCCGCGTCGGACCCGCTGGCGGCGAGAACCGGTCTGCGGCTGGTCGACTTGACCGGTCGGCTTCTCCCCTACGGCACGCCCGCCGAGAAGGGCCTTCCGACGCCACCCTTCGATCACCACGAGCCGTTGGACCACTCACAGATCTTCAGCCTGATCGAGGTGGGCGCCGCTGTCTGGTTCCTCCCGGTCTGGCTCGCCGAACGCTTCGACCGGCCCGGTATCGCCTACCGTCCAGTGGAAGGCCTGGAGCCGGCCACCCTGACGGTCGCCTGGCCGGCCCGGTCACGCCTCGCCGCCGTGGCCACCTTCGTACGGACCGTCCAGCAGATCGCCGGTGACACCGCGACCTACGACAACCCGGCGCCCGTGGGCCACCCGGTGTGACCGGCGAGCACACCGTCCCGCCGACCTAATCCGCCGGCAGGGGGCCGATCGCGTCCGCTGCACCCCACATGTCCGACGGCGGGAAACCCTCGGGGCACGGGATCGTATCGACCTGCGACGCCGGCTCCGGAGCCGCCACTCCGGCAATGGACGCGCACGTCACCCAGGAGAACTCCTCGTACGTGCCGCCACCACCACCGGCTCCCCGGCCGTTCACACCGAACCGCGCGGTGACCCGACGTCCGTCCACCGTGACCGCGATCACGGATAGATCCGTACCGTTGTCCCGCGGGTCGGGCCCGAACTCATCGCGGAGCTTCTGCTCGGCCCACTTCTCGTCGGCGGCCTGACGCAACCTGACGTCGAAACCTGCGCGGAAGCCGTCCAGGCGCTGGCGAGCCGCCGCGACGGCAGCGTCGCGAGCCTTGTCCCTCGGCGACGCGTAGCCGCACCCGGCGCTGACCACGAGCACTCCAGCTGCCAGAGCAACCAGGCCGTACCGTAGTCCGGCAACTCTCATTCGTGCTGTCTCCTGTCCGGGTGTGGCCCGAGCGCCGAAAGGCGCAGGCGACCTGAGAGTAGAGGAGCGCCGCTTCGATCTCCGGGTGGCAGCGAACAGCACACGGCCGGCCGCGAAGCCTGGCGCATGCCGCCGGTTCCTCACCACTCCCGCAGCGGGCGATCGTCGTCGGTGTGGAAATAGCGGACCGCCACATCCGGCAACTCCCGCTGCAGCTCATGTGCCAAGGCCAAACCCTCGGCAGCCCACTCCTTGCTCGCCCAGGGCTTACGGCTGGCCCCGTGCCGCTCGAACGTCTCGTTCCAGGCTCGCAGCCGCTGCCTCAGCGACTCCGAGACACCGAGCTCCGTCAGCGACACCAGCGACCCGCTGCCCCGAGGCCGTTCCCACACCGGCTCGTCGGCGCTGTATTCCGCCATGACCAGCAGCGTCTCCGGCCGCTCGTCCGCACCGTCCGGCGGGAACGCGCGCCACTCGAACTCGAAGCCCGGCCGCCTCTTCCCCTCGATCACCGTGAGCAGCTCGGTCAGCGCTGACCGGTCCCGGGCCAGCCCGGCCGGACCCTCGCCGGCGTACTTCTCCAGGAACTCCTGGGCCGCGAACGTCGCCCGCGGCCCCAGCAGATCACCGACGCGATCCTGAAGATAGGTGAGCACCTCGCCAGGCACTCCGCCACGCCCGTAGGCGTCCTCCGCGAGCAGCCACGCTTCCAGCGCTCTGAGCCCCGCATCCTTGCCGGCTGCCGCAGCTTCCTGGAAGTCATCCATCTCCCGATCCTGACAGCCACCACGACACCAGGAGGCGCCTTCCCCCTGATGGCTGGCGCTCGTGGCCCACCAGCAGCAACGCCGTTATGATGCGACTGCCGATCGCGGTGTGACCGCCGCCGGGACCGCTGCTGCTGGAGGAATCGCCGAATGACCGACAACTCGGCCACTCAGGCGCTGCGGTTCGAGATCCTCGGCCAGGTTCGCGCCTATCGCCACGACGAACCCGTCGACATCGGCTCGCTCAACCAGCGGGCGGTCCTCGCCGTCCTGCTGCTGCACGCCCGTTCCCCGGTCCCGATCAACAAGATCATCCACACGCTCTGGGACGACGATCCGCCGGAGAACGCCGTCGACATCGTGCAGCGCTACGTGGGCGGGCTGCGCCGGGCCCTCGACCCGGACCGGACGTCACTGCTCGCGCTGACCCCGGACGGTTACATGCTGAGCGCCGGGACCTCGGCCGTGGACGCCAGCGTCTTTCGCGCCTCGCTGGCCCGCGCGCGCGACGCGCACCAGACGGGCAACCTGCAGGAGGCGACCGGTGAGGTGCACCAGGCGTTTCGCCTGTGGCAGGACGAGCCGCTGGCCGGGCTGACCGGCCCGGTGTTCGAGTCCGCACGCGCCCGGCTCAACCAGGAACGCACCGCCGCGGCGAACCTGCTGGCGAAACCCGCCCCGGAGGAGCCCACGATGCTCGCACCGCCGGTCGCCGTCGAGCCGACCGTCCTCACCGCGGCCGTTCCCGCCGAGCCCGTGGCGGCACAACCCGCGCCGGTCCCGGCACCGTCCGGATACCAGGAACCGGTCGATCCGTGGGCTGGGCACGACCTCTTCCCGCCCAGCCCGTTCTAAAAAAACTCAATCTTCGATCAAAACCTATTTTTTGTACGGACGGAGCACACGCCCGGACAGGGCGGGGTGGCGCAGAGCGGACGACACGGCCAAGCCCGCGCCGGTGAGTGCGGCCTGGCGCGGCGCGGCAGCCACGTGCACGCGCATCCCCAACTCGGCGGCCAGCGCCGCGGGCAGGTCGGGATGCAGCGCGCCGTCGCCGACCAGCAGGAGCCCGCGCGCGGTGGCCGCGGCCAGATCGGCGTCCGGACAGGCAGCTCTGAGCTGGTCGACGTGCCGGGCGACCACGTCGCCGAGCAGGCCCACCGTGGTGCCGCTGCCGAGGTCCCGGGTCCCGAGCTCGGCGCGGCGGGCTTCGACGACCCGGCCGTTCTCGAGCAGGGCGGTCTCGGTGAGCTGTGTGCCGACGTCGGCGATCAGCAGGCTGCCGGCGGTCGCACCGGCACCGATCGCGGCGGCCCGGACGGAGTCGACGAACAGGATGCGCCGGGGCGTGAACACCTCGTCGAGAACGCGGCGCATCAGCGCCTCGTCAGCGTCGGTGGACAGCACCGGCCGGCAGGCGACGACCATGTCGGCGGCGGGCACCGGCTGCGGATACTGCTGAACGATCCGCTTGAGCAGCGCGGTGCAGCCGTCGACGTCGACGATCCGGCCGCGGTGCACCAGGTTGCGGTCGCTGGAGCCGCTGACGACGCCGCGGTGACTCGTCCACACGCCGGTGGTTCCGCTGCCGAGGTCGACGGCGACGGCCGTGGCCGGCTTCGGGCGGGTGGGCTCAGCAGGGTTGTCCATGAAGGTGCCTTTCACAGGTGGTCCGGGAAACAAAAAAGGCCGAAGCTGAGAAGCTTCGCCCTGGCGGTCGATCGTGGAACAGGATCAACCGGGGGGCCTCGGTCGGTGGGTGCCGGGCTCCGGAGAGCGTGGGCACCGGCGACGCCGGCAACCGGCCGGTGGGCAGCACGCATGGCCGTCACCGTGGTGACGGCCCGCGTGGATGAACCCACCGTTGGCATCCGACCACCATAGGTTGACCTTCGCGCAGTTGCCAGGCAGATTCGTAGAACCGCTGGTCAGGCGGCACTACGAACCGCCCGTACGCCTACTGCCCCGGGGTGACGGCGATGTTGGTGAGGCCACTCGTGGCGTTCGTGACGGTGTTCGAGGCGTACACGACGTTGAGGTTGCCGGCGCACTTGGACGTGGAGGTCACGTTGATCGCCCAGGCGCCGGCACCGCCCAGGTCGCTGCGGTTGCCACGGAAGATGTTGCCGCACCCGGAGCCCGCAGTCGGATTGTGCGTCTCGTATCCGTTGGCGAACACGCCCGGGGAGCTGAACGTGCCGGTGTTGTCGGCGATCACGTAGTTGCTGCCCTTGACGTCCAGCCAGGAGTCGGCCGAGTTCTGCCCGGCGATGCCGGTGCCGTTCCAGGTGTTGCCGCGGATCAGGCCCGCGACCGTGCCCTCTTTGACGTCCACGTGCTCGGCGGCCACGTTCGGGCCGACCACATTGCTCAGGACCTGCACCCGGTCCGAGGCGTCGATGCCGCCGGTGTTGCCGTAGCAGGACCAGTTCGAGGTGGCCGAGCCGAGGTAGATGCCCTCGCCGTACTGCGGCTGGCCGGTGCCGGTGCGCTCGATCCGGGAGTTCTGGATCACGCCGTCGGCGGAGGAGCGCCGGAAGTGCACTCCCTCGTCACCGATGTCGTGAACGTACACGCCGTCGACGGTGACGTGCGGCGAGGCGTCGATCATGATGCCCTTGGCCGCGCCGGCGACGGTGAAACCGCTGAGTTTCCAGTACGCGGCCTCGTAGAGCCAGACCCCGTACCCGGGATCGAAGCCGGCGGCCGGGACCGAGCAGCCCGGATTCGTACCCGAGGATTCTGGATTTGTCAGGACGGCCGTGACCGGACCGGTCAGCGTGATGGGCGCGGTCGCCGTGCCGGGCGTGCGGGCGAGGAACGCGCCGTTGTAGGTGCCGGGAGCCATCCGGATCGTCTGGCCGGGCCGCGCGGCGGCCAGCGCCGCGGTGAGCTGCACGGCCGTGCTGACATCGACGATCGAACCGGTCGGCGGCGTGGTCGTGGGCGGTGTGCTGGTGGGCGGTGTGCTGGTGGGCGGCGTCGTCACGGGCGGCGTGGTCGGCGTGCTGCCGCCGGCGCAGGGTGCGCCGTTGACCAGGCAGTTCGCCGGTACGCCGAGGTTGGCGACGTTGAAGCCGAACCGCACCGTGGCGCCGGGCGCGATGGCGCCGTTCCAGGCCACGTTCGTGAAGCGGTAGTGGTTGCCGGTGGTGGTGCGCACCGAGCTCCACGAGCTGGTCACGGTCGTGCCGGCCGGCAGGTCGAAGTCGACGGCCCACCCGGAGCTCGCCACGTCACCGGTGTTGGTGACGGCGTAGTCGGCGCCGTAGCCGGAGTTCCAGGTGGAGGTCTGCACGAAGGTGGCGCTCAGCGCGGCCCCGGCCGCGTGGGCGGGCAGCGCGACCGCCGCGGCACCGACAGCGAGGGCACCGGCGAGCAGAGCCCGCCAGACATTGATGGGAGACATTCTGTTAGTAACGTTAACTAACGTTCTTTCGTCAATGCCTCCCCGGGCTGCGGCCGAGGTAGCGGCTCACTTCTTCTTGGACTTCACCGGCTTCGGCTTCTTCGGCTTGGCGGTCTTCGGTGCCGCCGGGCCGGGCACGGACGGTGTCATCGCCGGCGCGGTCGCGGCATCCCGGATCACTGCCGGAAGCCCCGCGGGTGGCACTCCCACCGGTATCGGGGCGGACACCGCGCCGGTGCCCGGGCCCGGCTGCCGCGCGGTGACCGGCGGTGCCGAGGCTGATGACGATGCTGATGACGGCGTGGTGGCCGGGCAGGTAGCGGTGGTGCAGGCGGCCGCCGGCGGGCTCACCGCCGGATCGGCCAGCGCCCACCAGGTGCCGCCCACCGTCAGCAGCGCCACCGCCACCCCGGCCACGGCCACGGTTCGGCGGTCACGGCGAACGCCGGTCCAGGACAGGGCGACGGTCGGCTCGGACGCCGTGCGCAGCAGCGTCGACGGGGGCAGGCCGGCGATCTCGCCGAGCACCTCAGCCACCTCGGTCGCGGACGGCCGCTCGCCGGGGTTCTTCGCCAGGCAGCGCGTCACCAGCCGGCTGACCTCGCCGGGCAGCCCGGGCACGGCCGGCATCGGCGCCGGGCTCGCGTACACATGGGCTTTGAGCATCTGCGTGACGGTCGGCGCGTTCCACGGCATCCGCCCGGACAGCGCGCGGTAGAGCAGCAGACCGAGGGCGTAGACGTCGGTGGCCGGGCGCACCGGCGCCCCTTTGAGCCGTTCCGGCGCCAGATAGGCGGGCGTGCCGAGCAGCTGACCGTCGCGGCCGTCGAGCTCACCGACGGGCGCCGAGATACCGAAGTCGACGAGCTTCACGCCGGTCGTCGTCACCATGACGTTCGCCGGTTTGACATCGCGGTGCACGATCCCGGCGCTGTGCGCCGCGGCGAGCGCGGCACCCACCTGGGCGCCGATCAGCACCGCCAGCCGCCACGGCAGCTCGGCGGCGGTCAGCATGTCGGCCAGGGAGCGGCCTTCGACGAGTTCCATCACGACGTACGAAAGGGTCCGCCCCGCGTCGGTGAACTCGCCGTAGTCGAAAACGGCCACCACGTTGGCGTGCCGCAGCCCGGCGGCCGCCCTGGCCTCGGCGCGGATCTGCCGCCGCAGCTCCGGATCGCCGGCGAGCGCTGCCGAGAGCACCTTGAGCGCCACCTGCCGGCCCAGCACGTCATCGTCGGCGCGCCAGACCACCGACATGCCGCCGTGCCCGAGCCGCTCCCGCAGCCGGTACCGCCCCGCTATCAGCCGCCCGCTCTCCACGAGAGATCGCTGTGCCCGGATAGCTGGCACCGGAAACGGATTCCGCGGCGGGTACTCGGGTCTCCCGATGGCCGGGCCGGCTCAGCCCTCTTGCGGTCATCCACATGTGCTCGTGCGGCGGTGGAGTCCGGACCGACGATCGCGGGGCGGTGGCCGAACGGTGACGGGATGTTCGGCCGTCCGGACGGGATCTGCGCAGGACCGGCCGTTCGGCCGACCTCGACCGCGTTAACGCTGCTCATCGGGCCACTAAGGTCATGCGACCGTAGCCACAGGCCCGGCACGACATCACCCATGCCGGTATGAACCTCCCGTAAAGGGGAAACTTGTGCGTACAACGCGAATGGCGCGACGCCTAGCCGCGCTGGTTGCCGTGGCAACCGGCGCGTTGCTGATTCCGGGAACACCGGCGCAGGCCATCGTCGGCGGGCGCACCGTGCAGACGGACTCCGAGTACCCGGCAGTCGGCCGGCTGCTGGTGCCCTACGCCGGCGGCAAGGAACTGTGCACCGCCATCCTGATCCGTACCGACGTCGCCCTGACCGCCAAACACTGCTTCACCACAGAGGGCTACAACGCGAAGAACGGGCCGATCACCCTGCGGTTCGGGAGCCGGATGGCATCGAGCGGCGGCCAGGTCCGCGAGGCGACGGACTTCGTCCTCGGCGACGGCTTCGACCTCGCGCTGATCCAGTTCCCGTCGGTCACCGGTATCCGCCCACTCCCGCTGGTGACCAAGACCGAGTCCGCGCTGTACAAGAACGGCACGGTCGGACTGGCCGTGGGCTGGGGCGTGACGTCGACCGGAAAGGTGGCCACGCAGCTCCAGGAAGGCGCCCTCAAGATCGAAGACCAGGTGTACAGCCTGCCGCAGACGATCAAGGGCTACAACTATCTGATGAAGGCCTCGCCCTACAGCGGCAAGATCGGCGGTGGCGACAGCGGCGGCCCACTGATCAACGAGCACGTCGTCAACGGCGCGGTCGTGCAGACCGTCGTCGGCGTGGTCTCCCAGGGCTCCAAGGGCGACGCCGCGGCGTACACCAAGGTCGGGTCCACCCGGACCTGGATCATGGACTACCTGAACCGGACCCCGGTGATCGTGCCGGCGCCGTCAACGCCGTCAACGCCCACCCCGGCTCCCGGGCCGGCGAACAAAGCGCCCGTGGCCTCGTTCACCGCGACCCGGCAGACCGGCGCCGGCAACCTGGTCACGCTGGACGGCACGGCCTCCAGCGACCCGGACGGCACGATCCGGTCCTGGCAGTGGCTGGTCGACGGCACGCCGGTGCAGACCGGATCGCGGGTCACTGTCTCACTCGGTGCCGGGGCGTCCAAGTCGGTGACGTTGCGCGTGACCGATGACAAGGGCGCCACCGGTGCGGTGACCCGGACGGTGTCGACCGCCAACCGCGTGCCCGCGATCAGCGCGGTCGCGCCGGGCAACGGCACGGTGTCCGCGTCGACCACGCCGACGCTGTCGGTCACGGCGACCGACCCGGACGCCGACGCGCTGCAACGGTCCTACCGGGTGACCGGACCGTCGGTGGATGTCTCCTCCGGCTGGGTCGCGGGCACCTGGACGGTACCGGCGCAGCGTCTCGACCCGGGTACGACGTACGAGATGACCACGACCGTCAAGGACCCGGGTGGCCTGACCGCGACGCGCACGTCCACCTTCACCGTGGCCATGCTGCCCACCGCGGCCGACGTGGTCGCCACCTCGACCGGCGCCGGGTACTGGCAGGTCGACACGTACGGCAATGTCTTCGCCTACGGTGACGCGCCGCTGTTCGGCACCCTGCCCGGCATCGGCGTCAAGGTCACCAACGTGATCGGCATGGCCCGCACCGCGACCAGCAGGGGTTACTGGCTGGTCGGCAGCGACGGCGGAGTGTTCGCGTTCGGTGACGCACCGTTCTTCGGCTCGATGGGCGGCAAGCACCTCAACGCCCCCGTCGTCGGTATGGCGCCGACCCGCACCGGCAAGGGCTACTGGCTGACCGCGGCGGACGGTGGTGTCTTCGCGTTCGGCGACGCCGGCTTCTACGGTTCGATGGGCGACAAGCACCTCAACGCCTCGGTCACGGCGATCGCACCGACCGCGAGCGGCAAGGGCTACTGGCTGACCGCCCGCGACGGCGGGGTGTTCGCGTTCGGCGACGCGCCGTTCTTCGGGTCGATGGGCGACAAGCATCTCAACGCGCCCGTTGTCGACATGGACACCACCCCGGACGGCGGCGGCTACTGGATGACGGCCGAGGACGGCGGTGTCTTCACCTTCGGCAACGCCCGCTTCCACGGCTCGATGGCGGGTCAGCACCTCAACGGCCACGTCACCGGGATGTCGGCGACCGCGGACGGCGGCGGTTACTGGTTGAACGGCTGCGACGGCGGCGTGTTCAGCTTCGGCAACGCCACCTACCGCGGCTCGCACCCGACGTTCCAGTGCCGGGGCATCGGCTGATCCTGCCGTGACGGCTCGCGGTCCGTGGCGACTCCGGACCGCGAGCCCTTTCCTCGCGCTTCTTGATCATGGTCTGATGGTTCATCTGGTTCCCGTTCGACCCGGAAGGACTGAGCCGTGCCCGACCGCCCGGAGATCGTCTGCATCTGCGGCTCCACCCGCTTCGTGGACGAGATGAACGCGGCGAACCGTGATCTGACCTTCGCCGGCGTCATCGTCGTCGCACCGGGCGTCTTCCTGCGCACCGAGGATCACGGAGCAGCCGAGTGGATCACCGCCGAGCAGAAGGCCGCGCTGGACGTCCTGCACCTACGCAAGATCGACCTGGCCGACCGGGTGCTGGTCGTCAACCCCGGCGGATACATCGGCGAGTCCACGAGCCGGGAGATCGCCTACGCCCACGCCACCGGCAAGCCGGTCTCGTTCACCGATCCGGCCTGACCGGCGAAATCTGATTGCGGCGCCGGATCATGCCTGAGATGGTGCGGGTTCCGTAACCCGGTGAGGTCCCCGTGACGATCTACTTCTATGGCGCCGACGAAGTCCCCTTCGGGTGCTTCTCGAACTTCTCCGATCACGGCTTCGACCTGGACGGGGTCTGGTGGCCGACCTCGGAGCACTACTTCCAGGCGCAGAAATTCAAGGGCACACGTCACGCGGATCGCATCCGGCGTGCTCGCACACCGTTGCGGGCCGCGGAGCTGGGCCGCGACCCGTCACTACCGCTGCGCAGGGACTGGGAACAGGTCAAGGACGACGTGATGCGCCGCGCGGTGGCCACCAAGTTCCGCGCGCACGCCGACATCCGTGACGTCTTGTTGTCCACCGGCGACGAAGGGATCGTCGAGGACACCACCACCGATCACTACTGGGGCCGGGGCCGGACCGGGAACGGCAAGAACATGCTCGGCCGGATCCTGGTCCGCACCCGCACCCAGTTGCGCGCCGACCTCGCCGACGCCCTCGGCAGCGACAGCCGGCGCCCGAGACGGTGACCCGGCGTCGACCTTCCGCGGACCGCCCGGGCAGCGATCCCGGTGCCACGGGCCGCGGCCGGCCACCTTCCTGTCAAGGTGTTCGGTTGTCCTCTGAGCGCCTCCCAGCAGGCTGCGTCTGAACAGCCGTGTCCAGGCGGTCGTGGTGGCCCACGAACGCGGCCCAAAAAGCCCGGGTCAGCCGACTGCGGCCATGGCGCAGTCGAGCAGCTCGGGTAGCTCCGGCGGCTCGTCACTGGCCGTCCAGGCCATCAGCGCCGCGTCCAGACAGCCGAGCGCCGCGGCGATCAGAGCATCAGCCCGAGGATCGCAGGTGACCGCCGGGCTGGCGCCGAGGCGGCGGGCCACCTCGGGCCGCAGCATCTGATGCCACTCGGCATCCTTCTCCCGGTGCCGCGCCGCCAGGCCGGGCGTGTCCTGGATGAGGCGTACCAGGCGCCGGGCGTGCACACCGCCGGCGGCGATCTCCTCGAGACGCGGATCAAGTGCCCGCCGCAGCGCGGTCCACGGCGTCTCCTCGGCAGGCCGGGCAGCCAGCGCGGTGACCAGCCGCGCGCCGGTGTCGCCGGCGAGGCCGAACAGGGCGTCCTCTTTGGTGGGGAAGTACCGGAAGAACGTGCTGCGTGAGATGTCCGCGGCGGCGCAGATGTCCTCCACCGTCGTCGCGTCGTAGCCCTGCTGGAGGAACAGGCCCACCGCGATGGCGCTCACCTGCACGCGCATCTCCCGGCGGGCCCGGGCGCGGGCTCCGGTCGGCGTCCCGCTGACGTTCACGGGCCGACGATACTACAAACCAGAAGTGACACTGAGTTCCACTAATGAGATACAGTCTCACTTATTCGACCGAAGGGAAAATCCGGGTGAACAGCAAGAAGGTCATCGTCATCACCGGTGCGAGCGGCGGGATCGGGGCTGCCGCGGCCCGCCGGTTGCACGCCGACGGGCACACCGTGGTGCTCACCGGACGCTCGCCGGAGAAGACCCGCGCCATCGCCACCGAGCTGGGCGTCGACAGCTACGTCGCCGACTTCACCCGGCTCGACGACGTCGCCCGGCTCGCGGCCGAGGTCACCGGCGCCTACCCCCGCATCGACGTCCTGGCCAACAACGCCGGCGGCATGTTCGGCCCGCAGACCAGGACCGTCGACGGTTTCGAGAAGACGTTCCAGGTCAACCACCTCGCACCCTTCCTGCTCACGCGGCTCCTGCTGGACACCCTGATCGCCTCGCGCGCCTCGGTGATCCAGACCTCGAGCACGGTGCGCTTCACGAAGACGATCGACCTGACCGACCTCGATCACGACCGGCATTTCGACGCGGTGCACGCCTACGGCGCGGCAAAACTCGAGAACATCCTGTTCACCCAGGAACTGCACCGGCGCTACCACGCCGAGGGCATCGCGGCCGCCTCGTTCTACCCCGGCAACGTCCTCACCGGCTTCGGCGCCGAAGCCACCAAACCGATCATCCGGCTGGTCCGCCGGGTCGCGGCCAACCCGCTCGGCCGCCGCCTGTTCTCCACCCCCGAGCAGGGCGCCGACCAACTGGTGTGGCTGGCACAGGGCACACCCGGCGTCGACTGGGAGTCCGGCGCGTACTACTACCGGCGCGCCGTCACCGAACCGAGCAACGCACAGGCCTTCGACGAAGCGCTCGCCCGCGGTCTGTGGGAACGCTCGCTGCAGCTCACCGCCGGCACCCGGCAAACGCCGTGAGGACCGGGTCACCCGGAGATCGGCTCACGCAAAGCCGCCCCGGCCAGTCCCGGCAAAAAGTGCCTACGGCATGGCCGCCAGCCAGCTCCCGAGCAGCGGCAGCACACTTCGGAGATCGGCTCCGCCGGCTGACGCGTGGGCAGCCGCGCGAGCTGCCGGGGTCCCGTTGAAGGCGACGGCCAACCCGACATCGGCGAACAGCGGCAGGTCGGACCGGCTGTCGCCGATGGCCGCACAGCGGGTCAGTTCCACGCCGCGGTGGGCGGCGGCACGCACCGCGAAGTCACGTTTGGCCATCTCGTCGAAGTGCTCGGCGACTTCCCCGCTGTAGCGGCCGTCGATCACTTCGAGGCGAGGGCCGCAGGCCTGCTCGAAGCCGAAGCGGTCGCACAGGTAGGTTCCCACCGGCTCCCACGCCAACGTGGCCAGGACAGGCGCCATCCCGTGCCGACGACACCAATCGACGGTTTCGGCGATGCCCTCCACGAGCGGCAGCGACGCCAAGAAGCCTCGGACGTCCGCAGGAGCCCACGTCGCCCAGCCGCGGGCGTCCAGGACAGAGACCTCCGCGTTGCTCAGCGTGCCGGCGGCGTAGCCGGCTTCGGCCTGCCGCACCACCTCCGCATGGCCCAGCAGAGCCGCCAGGTGCTGCCCGCTGCTGGTGTGCGGGACCAAGGTTCCATCGATGTCGAAGAACACCACTCCACGGACCACGGCGCAACACTATCGGCCGGGATCACCGATGGCCGATGATGCTCCGCAGTCCTACGGGCAGCGGATGATCGTCGTCGTCGAACGAGTCGCCGATCGTGGCTGTCACTCCGCGTTCGCGCAGCAGCGCCGGCACCAACGAGGTGTCGATCAGGACATTGCCGTGATGTTCGTCCTCGCGGCGGTAGCTGCCGTCCGCGTTGCGGACGAAGGTGGTGAGGTCGCGGTCGAACCGTTCCGGGGTCGGCTGGCTGAACGTGGTGACGATGGCCCAGTCGTCGCCGACCCGCCCTTGCCCCATGGCACCCTGCCGGGCGGTACCCCACTCGAGGTCGCACAGATCCACGGCCAGCACCCCGCCGGGCACCAACGCATCGGCGAGCGCGACCAGACCACGGCGGACCGCGGCCGTATCGGCAAGATAGTTGAGGGCGTGTCCGATCCCGACGATCGCATTCACCGCCGGAATCGGATCATCGGGCAGGATCAAGGTCCGGATGTCCTCGGCGCCACCGACCGCGCTCCGGGTGAGATCCAGCATCGCCGGTGACGCATCGGTGGCGATCACCCGATGACCGGCTTCCACCAGGCGCTTCGTCAGCAGGCCCGACCCGCAACCGATCTCCAGGACCACGCCGTCGCGAGCCCGGACGTCCTCGAGAAGGGCCAGAATGCCCGGCGCGCAGGCTTCGGCGTGAAAGCCGTAGCCCTGGTCGAAAACATAGGCCAGGTCCCGACGGTAGTACGGCTCATTGGACTGCACCCAGGCATTGTGCCGTCACGGCGGCCCGACCGTGTGCGCTCACCTGCCGCCGACCGCGCGGCCGGCTGCGACGGGAAACGCCTGATACGCCGGCGCCGTGGCCTTGAAGGATCAGACCTGAGGGATCATCTGAAGGTGGGTCAGGGCCACCTCCGAGCCGATGGCCGACCGGGCTTCCGGACGGTTCGCGTACTCGTTGATCGCACGGCTCACCAGCTCGGCGCTCACGCCCGTGGCCGGGAGCACAGTGCGGCCGCCGCTGCGAAAGCCACGCTTGCGGACCATATCGGGGCGCCCGATGCGGAGAGTCACCTGATGTGGGTCACGCGGGTGCGCCGGGTCCGGCGTGGTCAGGGCGTCCCACGGCACGAACAGACGCCCGTGCACCTGCCGATCGACGATCCCGTCCGGAGTGAGGCGCACCCCGCACCGGCCCAGTGCCGCCCACCAGAACGCGGCCAGCTGCCCACCGACGACCACCACGAGGGGTGACGCCAGCACCACGTCCATGCCCGTGACGAGCCCGTGGAAGGCCCCGCCCAGGGCGAATACCGCGAAGAAGGTGTAACTCGCGGCCCCGAGCACGGCAGCCGGGTTCGCCGGGACGTCGAAGGCGGGAACCTCGGGCCGTGCGATCAGCTCGGCCGGGTGGAAGACGCGGACAGCGATGGCCATGCCCACGACAAACGGAATGAGTGGAAGGACGCCGATCGCCAGATTGAGCCGCAGGGAGTGGCCATCTCCCACCGTCCGCCGAAGCACCTGAAGGATGACCGCCACCACCAGCGACACGACCAACACCGCCACCCGCCGTCGGGCCACCCACCCGAAGATGTTGATCATCATGGCGACAGGCTAGGTGGCCAGGGCCGTCCGCAGAATCCGCCGTACGGGCATCGATGCGCCTGCTGTGATCCGGCAGGCAGAAAAGGAGCCTCACTGCCACCAGTCGTCGAGCGGGGTGACCGGGACGGTCCTCTTGTGGCGAGTGGCCAGGAAGGTGGCCTCGATCTTCGCGGCCACCTCCGGCGTCACCACGGCGCCTTCGAGGTAGTCGTCGATCTCGCCGTATTTCAGGCCCAGCGCCTCCTCGTCCGGCAGGGCGGGCCGATCGTCCTCCAGGTCGGCCGTGGGGATCTTCTCCCAGGTGCTGCGCGGAGCACCCAGTTCGCGCAACAACGCGGCACCCTGCCGCTTCGTCAATCCGGTCAGCGGTGTCACGTCCGCGCCGCCGTCACCGTATTTCGTGAAGAAGCCGGTCACCGCCTCAGCCGCATGATCGGTGCCCACGACCAGCATGTTCAGCTGTCCCGCGACGGCGTACTGCGCCACCATCCGCTCCCGGGCCTTGATGTTGCCGCGCACGAAGTCCCGCAGCCTCTCCTGCTGCAGCCCCGCCGCGGCCTGGGCGCCGGCCGCGTCCGAGCCGGGTTTCACGTCGACGGCGATGCTCCGGTCGGGCTGGATGAAGGCGAGCGCGACCTGAGCGTCTGCCTCGTCAGCCTGCACGCCGTAGGGCAGCCGCACCGCGACGAAGGTCGCCGGTGTCCCGCCGGCCCGCAGTTCGGCGCAGGCCAGCTGGCACAACCGACCAGCCAAGGCGCTGTCCTGACCACCACTGATCCCGAGGACGTATCCGGTGGCGGGCGTGGACTGAAGGTAGGCCTTCAGGAAGTCGACCCGCCGGCGGATCTCCTCCGCGGGCTCGATCGAAGCCTTCACACCGAGTTCGGTGATGATCTGGTCACGAAGATTCGCCACCCACGCACTGTATGCGGCGCACAGCCCCCTCGATGACCTCAACACCCGGGCGCCACCCTGCCCCACGTCTCCTGGCGAATGGCGTACTGGTGACCGCCCGCCAGAAACGCGCGTCAGGTCGGCGCCTGCGATATTCTGCTCCCGCTTGTAGCCGTCAACGTCGATGGACGGAGCAGAAGTTGAGCCGATCGTCATCCGGCCGCGTGACCCTGGCGACGGTCGCTCGGGCAGCGGGCGTGTCGGTACCGACGGTGTCCCGGGTGCTGAACGGAGATCAGGTCGCCGAAGCGACGCGGGTACGGGTCGAAGCCCTACTCGAGGAATACGGCTACCGCGCCCGTAAAAGGCGACTGCCGGCGTCGTCAGAAATGATTCACGTCGTCTACCCGCGCCTCGACTCCGCGTGGCAGTTGGAGCACATCCGCGGCATGGAAGCGGCGACGCACGCGGCCGGCGTGGGCCTGCTGATCTCGACTCTGGACCGTGGCGATACGGGCGACCACGACCTCCTACGGCACGCCCGAGCCGGGCAGGCAGCCGGCGCGATCCTGGCAGCCGCCAGCGGGGAAACCCCGCTCGGCAAGGTGCTGCATCAGCTGAACGTACCGGTCATCAGTCTTGATCCGGGCGCGAAGGCGGCCGCGACGCTACCGACGATCGGTGCCACCAATGGGGTGGGGGCGCGTGCCGCGACCGAACATCTCATCGGACTCGGCCACCGGCGCATCGGGGTGATAACCGGTTCGAAGGGTGGACTGCTGTGCAGCCGCGCCCGGCTGGACGGCTATCGGGCCGCCCTCGAGGCAGCCGGGATCGCCGAGGATCCCAGCCTGATCGAGCACGGTGAATTCGACTTTCAGTCAGGCATCACGGCGGCCCAGAAACTCCTCGACCGCACCGACCCGCCGACCGCGATCTTCGCCTGCAGTGACCACATCGCGCTGGGCGTCTACGAGGCCGCACGCAGGCGAGGACTGTTGATACCCGATGACCTCAGCGTGGTCGGTTTCGACGACCTTCCCTCTGCCCGCTGGGCGTCGCCCCCGCTGACCACGGTCCGGCAGCCACTGGAGGAGATGGGGTGGCTCGCCGCCCAGACGATCCTGAACCTGACACGCCGCAAGGCGCCCGGATCATCGGGAATGGAGCTGGGCACGCGACTGGTCGAAAGGGCGAGCACGGCTTCTCCGTCACGCCCCTGACAGCACGCCGAGCCCGGCGCGGGCGCGGGTCAGAACGATCTACGGTCCCGCGGTCCGCTCCCCCGGCGGAAATGATCCGACTGGCCGCCGAGGACGGTGTCCAGGGTGGCGCGGGCGCCGTCGTGCGGGATGCCGAGGTGGGGAGTGCTGACCTCGTCCAGGCGCCGGTAGTGCTCGTCGGCCAGTTCCAGGTCGACCGCTCGCAGGTACGCGTCGAGCTGGCCGGTGGTCCGCGGCCCGATGATCGGGACGACCGTCGTCGCCGTGCGGCGGCCGCGTTCGAGCAGCCAGGCGATCGCCAGGACGGCGGGTTCGACGCCGGTCTCCGCGCCGATGGCCAGCAGCTCGTCGACCGTGGCGGTCTTCTGCGCGGAGTCCTCACGTTGGATGATCGCGTTGAGGGTGGTGAGCCGGCCCTCGGCGCTGGTGCGGTATTTGCCGGTGAGCAGGCCGCCGCCGAGCGGTGAGTAGACGGCGGCCCCGATGCCGAGGTGTTCGGCCATCGGCAGCAGGTCGCGTTCCCCGTCGCGGGCGGCGAGGCTGTACTCGAACTGGGTCGCCACGATCGGGGTGCGCCCCCGCGCCGCGGCACCGGTGACGGCCGCCGAGACCTGCCAGGCCGGGAAGTTGGACAGCCCGCCGTGCAGGATCTTCCCGGCCCGTACGAGGTCGTCGAGGGCTTCGACGATCTCGTCGAGCGGTGTCACGAAGTCCGGCGCGTGCACCCAGTACAGGTCGAGGTAATCGGTACCGAGCCGGGTCAGGCTGGACTCCAGGGCGTGCCGCATGGTCTTGCGGCTGTTGCCGGTCTTGGTGACACCGGTCTGGCCGTGCGTGCCGAACGTGTACTTACTGGCAAGGGTGAAGTGCTCCCGGTCGGCCGCGAGCAGCTTGGCCAGGAACAGCTCGGACTCACCGCGCTGGTAGGTGTCGGCGGTGTCGATGGCGGTCCCGCCGGCGTCGGCGAAGGCGGTGAAGATCCGGGCCGAGGTCGGCTCGTCGGCACCGGTCGCCCACTTCGTACCGAAGTTGGAAGTGCCCAGGGCGATCTCCGAGACGCGCAGTCCGGTCCGGTTACCGAGGGTTGTGTAGCGCATGGTGGTCCCTTCGTGAGAGCAGGGCGATCAGCGCCAGGACGGCGACCGCGGCGCTGTAGCCGAGAGCGGGGTGGATCAGTCCGTAGCGGGTGCTGACGATCCCGGCGACGATGGCCGGCACGGCGAAGGCCGTGTAGCCGATGACGTAGGTGGCGACGATCAGCGCGCCGCGTTCGGCGGGCCGGGCGAGGGCGACGAGGCTGCGGAACGTTCCGGAGAACGCCGTACCGAAGCCGATCCCGGCCACGACGGTACGGCGGCGGCGAACGCGGGGTCAGGCCGCCGGCGGTGGCGAACAGCACCAGGCTCACGGCGAGCAGGGCGCTCGCGGTCAGCGCGACCGGCTTGCGGCCGGTCGTGGCCGGTGGGGCGGGGTGCACCTGGGTGCTCATGTGCTGCTTCCTGGTCCAAGCGCGGCCGCCGTGCGCGGCGGCCGCGCCGGATGTCAGGACAGGGAACCGACGGCGTCCGCGATGACGGCGGCCACCTCGTCGGGACGGGAGACCGCGATGCTGTGCGACCCGCCGGCCAGCTCGACGGTGGTGGCGCCGATCTTCGCGGCGGTGTCGCGCTGGTAGTCCGGGTTGATCGCGTTGTCCGCGGTGCCGAACACCCACCAGCTGGGCACCCGCCGCCAGGCGGGTGTCACGCCGAGAGGTTCGCCGAGGCCGAGTGCGGCGATCGGCCGTTGGGTGAGCGCGCCCAGAGCCGCCTGCTCGGCGGGGACGTCGGCGGCGAAGACGCTGCGGTACTTCTCGGTGTCGATGGTGAACTCGGGCAGGTCGCTGCCGGGATAGGTCCACGGCCGCAGCGCGGAGATCAGCTCCGGTTCCGGATACCCGGCGGTCGCGGTCTGCGCGGCCTCGCCGCGGTCCAGGCCGAACGCGCCGACCAGGACGAGGGCTCTGACGTTGGGTGCGCTGCTGCCGGCGTACGTGGCGACCGCGCCGCCGTAACTGTGCCCGACCAGCACGACGTCGTCCTCGGTCTGCTCGACGAGATGGGCCAGGTACTCGCCGTCGGCGGTGAGCCCGCGCAGCGGGTTGGCCACCGCGCGCGCCGTGATGCCGTCGCGCCGCAGCCGGGCGATGACGTTGTTCCAGGCGGAGCCGTCGGCGAAGGCGCCGTGGACGAGAAGGACCGTGGTCATGGGCGTGCCTTTCAGGCTTGGGCGATGGTGGCGATGTCGTCGCCGAGGTGGTATTCGAGCGGGGTGCGCTGCTGCAGCCCCTTGTCGAACAGCCGGGCTGCGGTGGTCTGGAACTCGGTGCGGGCGGCGGCGCTCCAGAACGCGTCGGAGTGCAGCGGGAACTCGGCGTCGGGCAGCCGGGTGTACTTGTTGACGAAGGACTTGATCTCGGTCAGCGCCTGGTGGTTCCAGCCCGCGGCCCTTCTCGCGTAGGCGGTGACGAACGCGTCGAACTCGGCGTCCGGGATCGCACGGTTGACGTAGCCGTACTTCTCGGCCAGGGCACCGTCGTAGTCGTTGCCGCCGAGCAGGATCTCGAACGCGCGGCCCCGGCCGACCAGCGCCGGTAGGCGGCCCCCGGCACCGCCGCCGGCGACCGCGGCGAAGCCGACCTCCATCTGGCCGAGGACGGCCTTCTCGAGGCTGGCGAAACGCATGTCGGTGGCGAGGGCGAACTCGCTGCCGGCGCCGCGGGCGATGCCCCGGATCGCGCTGATGGTGACCGCGGCCAGCTTGCTGATACGCACGGTGATGTCGACCCAGGCCGGGTACCCGGTCGGGCTCGGCAGCGCCTCGGCGTCGGCGGGGCTGGCCGCCAGGTCGTAGTGGGCCAGGAAGAAGTCCGGGTCGGCGCTGTCGAAGACCACAACGTTCACCGTGTCGTTGTTCTCCAGCTCGGTGAGCAGCGTCTTCAGTTCCGACATCAGCTGCGGGCCGATGACGTTGACGGGCGGGTTGTCGAACGTCACGCGCCAGAAGGCCGGCGACTCGACGGTCAGTTTCAGGTGCCGGGGGGTGAACTCCTCGATGAAGGACATGCACCGACCGTAACCATCTGGGTTGGAAAAAACAATCCAGATGTGACGTCTGCGACGGC
Organism: Actinoplanes awajinensis subsp. mycoplanecinus; assembly: GCF_001509495.1. NCBI lineage: Bacteria > Bacillati > Actinomycetota > Actinomycetes > Micromonosporales > Micromonosporaceae > Actinoplanes > Actinoplanes awajinensis. The sequence continues at coordinate 103,177 of NZ_LLZH01000276.1, forward strand.
TGGATTGGAAAAGTTGTTAACCTGGGAGGGCTTCACCAGCTCCCCCGGAGGCGAGATCCATGCCCATCGCAAAACTGCGGGACAGCAGTTGTTCCGTGTCGCGCAGCCTGTCCGTGCTCGGTGAGCGCTGGACTCTGCTGATCCTGCGGCTCGCCTTCGAGGGTGAGACCCGCTTCGACGCGTTCCGTGGCAACCTCGGGGTCGCGGCCGACGTGCTCGCCGACCGGCTGAGCACACTGGTCGAGCACGGCATCATGACCAAGGATCCGTACCAGGACGCCGGCAGCCGCGCCCGGTTCGAGTACCACCTGACCCCGACCGGCCGGGAGCTGCACGTGATCATCGCCGGCCTGCAGCAGTGGGGCGACACCCATCTGCCCTGGGAGGGCGGCCCGACCGTGGTGCGCCAGCGGCACGAGACCGACGCGCCGATCCGGGTCGCGTTCGTCGACGACAGCGGCTGCGAGGTCCCCCTGGACGAGGTGGACGCGGTCCGCACCGCCAGCTATCCGCGGTAGCCGGGAGAGCAGCGACACGCCGGCTCCCCGCCGTACCCTGCTAGGTTGTTTTTTACAACTTAGCTGAGGAGCCGTAACGATGGCATCGAACCCGACCGACGCACGGCCCGTGCTGACCGACGACCAGTGGCAGCGGCTGTGTTCCTACGGCACCCCGGAGCAGCTTCCCGCCGGCGCCTGGATCTTCCGAGCCGGGGACGACGTGTGCGACATGATCGTCGTCGAGGCCGGGCGGGTCGAGATCGTGCGCCCCGCGACTGCCGACGACCACGAGGCGACCGTTGCCGACTACGGCGCGCGCGAGTTCACCGGTGAGCTCAATCTGCTCACCCTGCAGTCGGCCTACCTGAGCGCGCGCACGGCCACGGCGTCGCGGGTGCGCCGCATCGGCCCGGCCGCCTTCCGTACGCTGATGGACCGCGACCCCGAGCTGTCCGACCTCGTCCTGCGGGCCTTGATCGCCCGGCGGCGCACCCTGCGCGACGGCCAAGCGGCCCGCAGCCTGGAGGTCGTCGGCCGGGCCTCCTCGGCGCCGGCGCTCGCGCTGCGGACCTACGCCGCCCGCCTGCAGCTCCCGCACACCTGGAACGACGTCGAGACACCCGCCGGAGCCGCGCTGGCCCGGGCGGTGTCGGCCACCGACGACGAGCTGCCCGTCGTGATCACACCCGGCGCCGTCCTGCGCCGCGCGACACCGAGCGCCCTGGCCGAACACCTCGGCCTGTCCTACCGGCCCACCAGCGGCGACGAGTTCGACCTCGTCGTCATCGGCGCCGGCCCGGCCGGTCTCGCGGCGGGCGTCTACGGAGCCTCCGAGGGCCTGCGCACGCTCGTGCTGGACGCGGTCGCGGCCGGCGGGCAGGCGGCGGCCGGCTCGCGGATCGAGAACTACCTCGGCTTCACCTCGGGCATCAGCGGCGCCGAGCTGACCTCGGCCGCCGCGGTGCAGGCGCAGAAGTTCGGCGCCCGCATCGCCAGCCCGTGCCAGGTCGCCGCGCTGCACTCCGACCCGCACCGGGTCCGGGTCGTGCTCGCCGACGCGACCACGATCAACGCCCGGGCCGCCGTGATCGCCACCGGCGCGAAGTACCGCTCGCTGCCGTTGCCGCACTGGGCCCGGTTCGAGGGCGCGGGCATCTACTACGCCGCGACCGAGATCGAGGCGCGCGCCTACGGCACCCGGCCGGTGGCCGTGATCGGCGGCGCCAACTCCGCCGGCCAGGCCGCGCTCTACCTGGCCGGCCGCGGCAGCCAGGTCACCCTCGTCGTGCGAGGACCTGACCTGTACGCCGGAATGTCGTCCTACCTGGCCGACCGCATCGTCGCCGACCCTGCGATCACCGTGCGCACCGGCACCCGGGTCGCCGCACTGCACGGCGACAGCCGCCTGACGCAGGTCACCCTCGCCGAGACGTCCGGTGAGACCACGACCCAGGAATGCGTGGGCCTGTTCTGCTTCATCGGCGCCACCCCGGCCACCGCCTGGCTCGACGGCCTGGCCGTCGACGACCACGGCTTCCTGCGCACCGACGCCGGGCTGGACGGCGGTGACCTCGACGGGTCGTGGACGGCGCTGGGCCGCCGGCCGCTGCCGTTCGAGACCAGCAAGCCGCGCATCTTCGCCGCCGGTGACGTGCGCGCCGGCTCGATGAAACGGGTCGCGGCCGCGGTCGGCGAGGGCGCCAGCGCGGTGAGTTCGGTGCACGCCGCCCTGCGTACGACAAAGGGGTGACCGCCACCCACTTTCTAGGTACGGCTCGGATAACCGCCGTGGTGGACGACGTCTATCCGCTCGTCGGGGAGTTGACGGCCGTCCCGATCGACGAAGGCGACCCGGACCGGCTCGCCGGTGCGGCGGTCGAGGCGTTCGGTGGACGGCCCGGACGGCCAGGGCAGGTGCGCGTCGCCCCACATCTGCAGCCCGCCGACGATGACGTGCAGTTGCCGCCCGGCGTCGGTCAGGTGGTACTCGTGCCGGGTCCGGGCACCCGCCTGCTGGTAACTGCGCTTTTCCAGTACGCCGTAGTCGACGAGGGTGGCGAGTCGCTCGGTGAGGACGTCGGCGCCGAGGCCCAGGGACTCACGGAACGCCTCGAACGTGGTGACACCGCTCAACGCGTCCCGGACGATCAGCAGGGTCCAGCGTTCGCCGAGGACGGCCAGGCTCCGTGACACCGCGCAGCTGACTCCGGGTGGGCGGGCCGGCAGTGCGGACATGGGGACCTCGCTTCTCGTCGGAGGAGAGGCAGCTACCGTAGCGCCTGAGTTGGATTAAGCAACCCAGAAGAGGCGGCCACCACAAACCCTTCGGCCCAGCAACCCGTCGGTGCTAGGTTGCATTTTCCAACTCAGCTAGGGAAGGTCATCATGACCAGTATCAAGAACGCCGTCGTGGTCGTCACCGGCGCCAACGGCGGTCTCGGACAAGAGTTCGTCAAGCAGGCCCTCGATCGCGGCGCGGCCAAGGTCTACGCCACCGCCCGGACACCCCGGGACTGGAACGACGACCGGGTGGTCCCGCTGCAGCTCGACGTGACCGACAGCGCCTCCGTCACGGCCGCCGCCGACGCCGCCCGCGACGCGACCGTCGTCATCAACAACGCCGGCATCTACACCCACGGCGACACCATCACCGGCACGTCGATCGAACGGCTCCGGGAGATCTTCGAGACCAACTTCTTCGGCGCGGTCCTGGTGAACCGGGCCTTCGCCCCGGTGCTCGGCGCCAACGGCGGTGGCGCGTTCCTCGACGTGCACTCGGTCCTGAGCTGGCTGGGCGTCGCCGGCGCCTACAGCGCCGCCAAGGCCGCCTTCTGGTCGGCCACCAACTCGTTCCGCGTCGAGCTCGCCGCCCAGAACACCCAGGTGGTCGGCCTGCACCTCGGCTACACCGACACCCCGATGATCTCCATGGTCACCGACGAGAAGAACGACCCGGCCGACATCGTCCGCGCCGGCCTCGACGGCCTCGAGACCGGCGCCCACGAGGTCCTCGCCGACGACCGGGCCGTCGCCGTCAAGGCCGCCCTGTCCGGCAGCATCGCCGACCTCTACGGCCTGCCCGACGCCCCGCCGCTCGGCGGCGAATGAGCTTCGAAAACGTCCCTTGCCCGCGATCTTGTTTCTCGTCGTTCGTGGCGTCACTGTTGGCGAGGTGCGTGGCGCGACGGTCCTTGACGGGGAACTTGATCAGTTGTTGCGGTCGGACGAGGACACCCGCCGGCGATGGCTCGACGACCGCCAACCGGTGCCTCCAGAGGCGAACTGGTGGTTGCACCTGCTGCTCGTGGTCGATGGGCGCGGGGACCGTCAGCCGGCGGAACGACCGGCGTGGGCTCAGCTGAAGATATGGCTGCTGGGCCAGGCCGGTCGGCGTTCCGCGCTCGACCAGGTCGAGGTCGCGGAGCGGACGGCGTACTACGTGGCGCAGATGCGTAGCGCCGGAATGGCAGCGTCGAGCTTGCCGTCGGCGGACACCGTGGTCCGGGCATGCCTGGATGCCATACCCGTGGACATCGACCACGTCGCCGTCCTGACCGATCGACGGGACCTGTACGCCCTGGAACGCCAAGAGATGATCGATTCGCGGCACGCCAGGCATCTCCTCAACGCCGCCGAACGGCACCAGGACGACCTCAGCGATCCAGCTCTGGCCGACCGGCTCCACGCGTGGCTCGCCATCAAGCCGCGTTTGGTGTGAACTGCGTTCCGACCTACCTGTCGGTGACCGCACCGCAGCCAGGGACCGAGCACAACGCGCAGTTGATTGCCCACTCCAGCGGAGACCGGCCGGCACCGCGACCCAGTAATCCTTCATCAGGCAGGCGGCCCCGCCTGTTCATGGATCCTGGAACTCCTGCCGAAGCGGTCGGTCAGCCTCCCGACGACGAAGTGCCGCCGGCCGTGGAACCACTGCTCCCCCGGCCCACGACGTTGGTCTTCACGGTGCCGTTGGAGAGGCGCCCGGCGGTCGGCAGCTTGAACGCGCGCCGACTCTCGGTATCACCGGGTGAGAAATAATCACCGCCATCCAGGTAAGTACCCGGCCCAAGACCGCGGGAGTAGGACGTGGAGTGCCAGATGAAATATGACCCGGTGTCGTCGTCGCAGTATTCCTCGTCGACGACCTCACCCTCCTCGTCCGCGCAGTAGAACACCTCCTCGGTGGGCTCCTCGTCGAGGGTCTCTTCCTCGGTGACCGACTCCTCGACAACCGTGCCCCCGCTGCCGGAGTCGTAGGTGTAGGCCGGCTCCTCGGTGTATTCCCACTCTTCGCCGGAACTGTTGTCGCAGGCCGCCGTGCCGCCGACCGCCAGGGCGAGAAACGTGGCCGTCAGGACGACCTTGCGCGAACTGACGCGTCGGGTGCTCAACTCGGCGTGGCGAACAGGCTGGCCGCCAACGACATCGTGGTCAGCAGAAGGACAGACCGAGACAGACGCAATATGAACCATCCTCGGACGCGTATGAGGATTAGCAACGTATCTGTTCTCCGCAAGCGTCGGATCGGCTCTTGGGCCGGAGGTATACAACCGGCACCGCCGCGCAAGAATCGGTTGGGTCCCGGCGACCTTCCGAACGGCTGAAGGGCTGCTGTACAGGCAGGTAGCGCCGTCGGCTCGCCGGTGAGGTAGCGGTGCAGTGAGGTCTTCGGAATGCCGGTCTCGGCCGCGATCGTGGCGAGGCTGTCGCCCTGGGCCCCGAACAGCCGGGCACGCCCGACCTTCTCCCGCCAGCCGCTGAATCCGTGGAAGGTGTGCGGACAGCGGCTTTCTGGTGAGCATCGGGTGGTCCGTCGGGATGAGTCAGGGACGCCTGGACCGGCGCGTGAGCGACCGGACACAGAGGACGGGCAGCGCGGCGAGGGCGACGCTGAGCGACACACCGCCGATATTGCCCGTTGAGATCGTGATGGCGAGCAGTAGCAGCGTGACGAGGCTGCTGAGCAAAGCGATCAGCACGAGCGTGAACGTGCCCAGGCGATAAGGGGTGCGCTGGCCAGGACCGTAGAGCTGGTCCTTCGTTTCGAAGTGCAGCAGCACCCGGGCGGCAATCGCCATGATGGACGCGACGACGGTGCACAGCCACGTCGCCTTGGCGGGCAGCGCGGTCGCAGTGAGCAGCAAGGCGACGGCGGTGCCGGAACCGGCCAGGACGATCCGCATCCGGGCGGTGGACACCACGTCTCCCAGGTAGGCACGCAGGTCCGGTCCGAGACGGCGCAGGAACCTCCACGTGTATGCCGCAGGCCCGGCCACCGCCACCAGCGCCAGCGTTCGGGCAGCACCAGGATGGTCGTGGGCGAGCCGGGCCGTCGGGTAGCCGAGCACTACCAGGAGGTAAGAGGCACGCACCAGGAAAACGCGCAGCAGCCGGTCGAGGTTGTCCCGGCCGGCCCGTTGTCCTGGGTCGATCCGTATCACGGTGACGAACCCGGACGCTGCCTCGGCCAACTGACCCGCGGCAATCGGGTTCCGGGCCTGGGCGGCGAGTAGGGCCAACCCATGGTGCGCCGGCGCGTGTTCCGGGTCGAGTCGCAACGCTGTGCGGAACGCTTCACGCGCCTCGCGGCGCCGGTCGGTGGCGGCGAGTGCGGTGCCGAGGGCGGCGTGAGCCGTGGGCCAGTCCGGGGCAAATCGCACCGCGGTCCGGGCCGCGGCGAGTGCCTCGGCCGGGTTCTCGCCACTGGCGTTGAGCACGTCGGCGAGTAGCTCGTAGCCGAGGGACCGGCGCGGGTCGAGGGCGATCACGTCGCGCGCGGCACGGGCCGCCTCGGCGTAGCGTTCCAGGTCGGCGAGCGCGGCCCCGGTCAGCGCGTGAGCATCGGGAAGGTCCGGAGCGAACTGACCCGCGGTGAGCGCCGCATCGAGTGCGGATGCCGGGTCACCGGCGAGAATGCGGGCGCGGGCGAGCACCAGCCAGCCATCCACGTTGCCGGGGTCGGCGGCGAGTACCCGGGTGGCGAGGGTCGCGGCCTCAGCGGGGCGGTTGACGTCGCAGAGCAGATGGGCCCGCCGTACCGTCGGGTCCTCGGTCACCGCCTGCCGATCGGCTCGCACCGCATCGACCTGAGGCAAAACAAGGTGAGGCTGGGCGGCCGAAGCGAAGTGTTCCACGTTGAAGCTGCTCAACGTCCGGCTCGTAGACCCCAGGCAGATGCTTTCGTCCAGTCGCAGGCTGGTGAGATGTTATTTTGGCGGACCTATGATGCGACGCCTTGGTGACCGAGCCAGATTGGCTGTCGAGGTTGGCGAGGTCTGGCCACCCGACGCGGCGACGGGCAACCTACGCACCGTCGATGTGTGGGCCGGTGGCACATGGCTGACCACCGTCGACAACACGGCGTACGTTCCCTCCTTCACCCACTACATGCGGTGCGACGCGGAGCAGGTCCGCCGCCGTGACGTCAGGACCTGTCCTTTCCCGGAGCACTCGCCGGAGGAGATCTGCCGACTGCTCTACGCGCAGGCCGGCGCCGGTGAGTCAGACTTCTCGGAGCAATTCCGGCTAATGGACTGGGGTCCGACCGCCGACAACGTGACCTGCTTCGCCTACCTCAACGGCGACGAACTAGTCATCACCCTCGTCTTGCGGGAGGAAGATCACTTGCCCGGGGACCAGGAAAAGGTCGTCGTTGCCAAGATCCTGGCGGACGAGTTCGTAACTGTCCTCACCGAAGCAGCTGATCTACTGGATGCCGAACGCGTTCGATAGAGGGATCACAATGGCTGATCTTCCTAAGGCGCCCGGTCAGACCCGAGTAGTCGCACGTGCGTTCTCTGCGGCTACGAGAGTTATCCGACATGCCGGTGCGGGAAATGAATCGTGCCTTGCTCACGTCAAGCCGTAGATCCGGTTCAGGTCCAGGAGGTGATGGCCGACAACCGAGCGACCAGGTACATCGAGAACCACGACCAGGTACAGTAAAATCACCGTTGAGATAGCCAGGCTCGCGGTAGCCTTCCATCATTCACCAGTGGGCAGACGGGCGGAATCGACTCCGTCCACGCCGGTCCAGAACCGCACGGGGTAGGCCCATTCCTTCTTGTAGAACTGGCTGGGCATTCGCATGTTTGCGTCGTCGTACGATACGAACTCTGTCGCATAGCTCGGGTATCCGTCCGCGGGCAGGGCGCCGGCGTAGCCAAGAGCTTCGAGCAGAACTGTCCGCTCTAGCTTGTTCGACTTGAGTTTCCCGATCAGGGCTGCGTTCAGCTCCGTCAACTGTGCGGACTCGGGCAGCGACCGGATCGCATCAACGATATCGTCCAGCACTGCTCGGCCTCGGTGGACATCGTGGTCATCGTCTGCTCCGTCGAACCGTTCCACCGCGGCGCTGGCCCACGGAATATTCATCGTCCGGAACCAGAAGGCATCGCTGGCGAGGCCCTCGGATGTGACAGCATCTTCGCTCTCGCGCATACCGCACACCCCACAATTCGTGGGGTGGAAATGCTGCGACGGCGCGAAGCCATGCTGGGGCAAGTGCCGCAGGAACGTTAGCCGCGGCCAAACACTCCGCCGACTCTGGTCCCTCGTCACCAGGCTCGCAAGCCACGCCTGCTCGATCGCGCGCCGGTCAGCGGCAGCGGCCACCGCGACCGCTGTTCGGACAAGGTCATCATGATCCACGCTCGCCAATCTAGGCTACCTCTGGTGGAATCAGCTCGAAGTACTCCCAGAAGTCGAACGGCGGTCCTTCGTCCAAGCCGACACGTTCCTTCTCCGGTTCCGTAAGCCTGCGCATCGCCTCAGGACGCCAGCCCCTGTGCGGGCCATCGCGGCTGTGACTGCCTGCCGCCCGCCCGGGAGGGATAACCGCAGCGGCATGGCTGTCAGCACCTTCCGAACGATTCCGTTTCCCGCGTGATCTGCCTCATGGCGCAAGGCCACTGACTTGACCTCTCCCCGTCCTAGAGGACGGGGATTCCGGCGGTCGCCCGCCGGGTTTCCTGTTTCACAGCCTGCCGCCCCGAACGGAGATTCCCCCGTTGAGGTCTTACGCCAGCTCCACAGGCAGATACCGCCAGCCCGGCGGCCAGAATGTTGCGTGCTGCGTTCACGTCACGGTCGTGGGTGCTGCCGCAGTTGCGGCAGGTCCACGTCCGTACGTTGAGCGGCATCGTGGCAGCGAGGGTGCCGCACGCCGAGCAGACCTTGGACGATGGGTACCAGCGGTCGATGACGACCAGGTCCCGGCTGTACCACTGGCTCTTGTAGGTCAGCATGGAGCGGAAATCGTGCCAGGCCGCGTCGCTGATGGCGCGGGCCAGGCTGTGGTTCTTGACCATGTTGCGGACGGCCAGGTCCTCGATCACGATCGTTTGGTTCTCACGAACGAGTCGAGTGGTGAGTTGGTGCAGGGTGTCGCGGCGGCGGTCACCGATGCGGGCGTGGACGCGGGCGACCTTCAACCGGGCTTTGGCCCGGTTGTTGGAGCCTTTGTCCTTGCGGGCCAGGTTCCGCTGGGCCTTGGCGAGCCGCTTTCGGTCGGCGCGTTCGTGGCGGGGGTTAGCGACCTTCTCCCTAGTGGACAGGGCGATTAGGTGGGTCAATCCGGCGTCGATCCCGACGGCCGCCGTGGTGGCCGGAGCCGCCTCGATGGTGTCCTCACACAGCAGGGACACGAACCAGCGGCCCGCCGAGTCCCGCGACACCGTCACGGTGGACGGCGACTGTCCTTCGGGCAGCGGCCTGGACCAGACGATGTCCAACGCCGCGGACATCTTCGCCAGGGTCAGCTTGCCGTCCGTAAACCGGAACGCGGACGCGGTGAACTCGGCCGAGGCTCGCGACTTGCGCTTCGACTTGAAACGCGGGTACCGGGTCCGTTTCTCCCAGAACGCGGCGAACGCGCCTTGCAGGTGCCGCAGGCACTGTTGCAGCGGGACCGAGGAGACCTCGTTGAGGAACGCGAGGTCCTCGGACTTCTTC